>JBBSMC010000022.1:0-38520 GCA_038233375.1 Solirubrobacterales bacterium | reverse complement strand
GAGCTCAGCCTGGATCCACCGAAGATCGTGGATGGCTCGGCGCTTGGGAGTCGAGCTGGCGTGGGGGGGGGCGGCGCCCGGCGCGCGGGGGGGTGGGGGGGGCGGCGGCGCCGGGCCCCGCCCGGGCCCGGCGGCGGGCGTCGCCCGTACTCCCACGGACCCGGCGTGAGGAGCCGGGGCCGCTCCACGCCAGCTCGACTCCCAAGCGCCGAGCCATCCACGATCTTCGGTGGATCCAGGCTGAGCTCGGCGCCGCTCAGCCGCGCGACCGGCCGGTGCGTCGAAGCGCGACATAGACTCAGCCGCGCCATGGCGCTGCGCTTCATCACCGCCGGGGAGTCGCACGGCCCCGGCCTCACCTGCATCGTCGAGGGCCTGCCCGCGGGGCTGTCCCTCGACGAGGACCTGCTCAACCGCGACATGGCCCGCCGCCAGCTCGGCCACGGCCGCGGCGGACGGATGAAGATCGAGCGCGACCGCGCGGAGGTCACCGCCGGCGTCCGCCACGGCCGTACGCTCGGCGGCCCGATCGCGCTGCAGATCGCCAACCGCGACTACGCCAACTGGGAGGAGCGGATGAACCCGTGGCCGGTCGAGGCGACCGTCCCGGAGGTCCACCTGCCGCGCCCCGGCCACGCCGACCTCGTCGGCACGCAGAAGTACGGCTTCTCGGATGTGCGCAACGTGCTCGAGCGCGCGAGCGCGCGCGAGACAGCCGCGCGCGTCGCCGGCGGCGCCCTCGCGCGGGCATTCCTGCGCGCGCTCGGCGTGGAGGTCCGCTCGCACGTCATCCAGATCGGCAGCGTGCCGGCGCCGGAGCGCACGCAGGCGCTGACGGTCGCCGACTTCGAGGGCGTCGACGACGATCCCGTTCGCTGCCTGGACCGCGACGCGAGCCGCGCGATGGTCGGGCACATCAACGTCCAGCGCAAGGCCAACGAGTCGATCGGCGGCGTGTTCGAGGTCATCGCCTTCGGCCTCGTGCCGGGACTGGGGTCGCACGTCTCCTGGGAGGAGCGCCTCGACGGCCGGATCGCCGGCGCGCTGTGCTCGATACAGGCGATCAAGGGCGTCGGCCTGGGGGAGGGCTTCGACCTTGCCGGAAAGCCCGGCTCGGAGGCGCACGACGAGATCTTCTGGTCCGAGCCACGCGGCTACTACCGTGAGACCAACCACGCAGGCGGCCTGGAGGGCGGCATGACGAACGGCGATCCGCTCTACGCGCGCGCCGCGATGAAGCCGCTGCCGACGCTGACCAAGCCGCTGCGGTCGGTCGACATCGCCACGAAGCAGCCCGCCCAGGCGCTGCGCGAGCGCACGGACTCCTGCACGGTGCCGGCGGCCGGCGTCGTCGGCGAGTCGATGGTCGCGTTCGTGCTCGCCGAGGCGTACCGGGCGAAGTTCGGCGGGGACCACATCGACGATGTCGTCGCGGCGGTCGCGGCCTACCGCGAGCGCATCGACTGGCGCTCGTGACCTTGCCGGCATGGCGCTCGTCTTCGTAGGGTTCATGGGCGCGGGGAAGTCCTCCGCCCTGGACGAGGTGCTCGACACCGACAAGCTCGTCGAGGACCAGCTCGAGATGCCGATCGCATCGTTCTTCGCCGCCTACGGCGAGCGCAAGTTCCGCCGGCGCGAGGAGCCGATCGTGCTGCGCGCGCTGCGCTCGGGCGCGCCGGCGATCGCGCTGGGCGGGGGCAGCGTGCTGTCCGAGACGGTGCAGACCGCGCTGCGCGAGCACACGGTCGTGTGGATGGACATCTCCGACGAGACGGCCTGGACGCGCGCCGCCGGCGACGACCGCCCGCTCGCCGCCGACCGCGAGGCGTTCTGCGCCCTGCACGCCGAGCGCCGCCCGCTGTACGCCTCGATCGCCGACGCCTTCCTGCCCGAGGGCGATCGGCTCGTGCGGCGTGCCGAGCCGGCCCTGCGCGCGCTCGCCGACGCGCCTGATGGGACGAAGCTCGTCTGGGCCGTCGCGGGCGGATCGGAGTACCCGGTCTTCGTCGGGATTGGCCTGATCGGCGGGCTGCCGCGGCCCGGGCGCCGCGCGTTCGTCGTGACCGACTCGAACGTCGGCCCGGCGTACGGCGCGCAGCTGCGCGACACGCACCGCACGATCACGATCCCGGCTGGCGAGGAGCACAAGACGCTGGCGGTCGCCGAGCAGGTCTGGCGCGAGCTCGCAGCGGAGGGGATGGGGCGCGACGACCACCTCGTGGCGCTGGGCGGCGGCGTCGTCGGCGATCTCGCGGGCTTCTGCGCCTCGGCCTACCAGCGCGGCGTTCCCGTCGTGCAGGTGCCGACGACGATCGTGGCGCAGGTCGACTCGGCCTACGGCGGCAAGACCGGTGTCGACCTGCCGGAGGCGAAGAACTACGTCGGCGCCTACCACCAGCCGGCGGCGGTCATCACCGACATCGACACGCTGGAGACGCTGCCGGCCGAGGAGCTGGCGGCCGGCTACGCGGAGGTCGTCAAGACGGCGCTGATCGCCGGTGGCTCGCTGTGGGAGCGCGTCGCCGCGGGCGCGGCGGTCGACGAGCAGGTCGTGCTCGACTGCGCGCGCACGAAGATCGCCGTGGTCGCCTCCGACGAGCGCGACGGCGGCGCGCGGCAGCTGCTGAACCTCGGCCACACGATCGGCCACGCGATCGAGACGGTCACGGCCTACCGGCGCTACCGCCACGGCGAGGCGGTCGCGCTGGGCCTGCTCGCGGCGTTGCGCCTCGGTGGCACGGACGACCTGCGCGCGCAGGTCGCGGAGCTGCTCGCCGGCGCCGGCCTGCCGACGACGCTTGACGCGGACATCGATGTCGACGCGGTCGTAGCGGCTACGCGGCTGGACAAGAAGCGCGTCGGCAACCGCGTGCCGTTCGTGCTCGTGCGCGCGCCGGGCGACGTCGTGTTCGGCCAGCGGGTCGCGGCGCAGGACGTGCTGTCCGCGGTGACGGAGCTGGCGTCGGGCTGAGCGCGTGGCGGCGATCGTGTGGCGGGTGCGGCGCTTCGCGCCCTCGCGTACCTGGGGTGTCGGCGAACGGCAACTTTGAGGGAGTCAGGGGTCGTTGGCGACGGCGTGCCGGCCGGTCGCACCTGGGCGGGGGGGTCTTGCGAGAAACGTGCCGTATGCGGACGTATTTCGCAAGACCCCCCGACGTCGGCCGCGGAACGAACCTCGCCATCCGGGCCAACCGATTCCCTCGAAGATGCAGCTGAGTGACGGCGGCGCCATCCCGGCGCCGGCCCGTTCGTCCACGCCCGCGTCTGGGAGTGAGACCTTCGTGAGGACCGGGCCGCGCGGAAGCTCGAAAGCCGCATCCTGAGGAGGTCATCACTTCCACAGGAGGCCCTCCCTGATGCGCAAGTTCCTCTTCGTCCTGGCGCTCATCAGCGCCGTCGCCCTCACCGCCGTCCCGGCGACCGCCAAGAAGCAGCACGCCAAGCCGACCGCGGAGAAGTGCGCTCAACGCGCCCAGGCCGCCCACCTATCGGACGCCGGAACCGCCGCCGCGACAGCCGCATGCACGAAGTACGCCACGACCGTGGCCGACGCTCGCACCGCGCTCAAGTCCGCACGGGCCACGCGGCGCGCTGCGCTGAAGGCCGCCAGGGCCGAGTGGCGCGCCGATCGCAAGGCCGCACTCGCGCTGTCGGCTGACGCGCGGGCCGCCGCCCCGAAGGCCGCGCGCCTCGAGCGCCGTGCCGCGATCCGCGCCGCCCTGAAGGCCGCGCGCCTCGAGCGCCGTACCGCGACTCGCGCCGCCCGCGCGGCGTTCAAGGCCGCGCACAGGAGCTACCACGCGACCGTCAAGGCCGCGAAGAAGACCCTGCGCGCCGAGTTGCGCGCCGCCCGCGCCGCCTGACCCGCGGAACATACGGGCGCCGTTCGAGGCGGCGCCGTGGCAGAGTGGCGACACATGCCCATCGGCCACAACAACCGCATCTACGTCATGCACGGCGTCAACCTCGACCAGATCGGTCGCCGCGACCCCGCGCACTACGGGGGCATGACCTACCTGCAGCTCGAGCAGGCGATCGATGCCTTCGCCGTCGAACTGGACGTCAACGCGCGCTTCTATAAGTCCAACCACGAGGGCGAGTTCGTCGAGGAGCTGCACCGCGTCGTCGATCTCGCCGACGCCGCGATCATCAACGCGGGCGCCTGGTCGCACTACTCGCGCGCGATCGGCGACGCGCTGACGTTCGCGGGCGTGCCGGCCGTCGAGGTCCATCTCTCCGACGTGATGGCGCGCGAGCCGTGGCGCCAGGTCTCGGTGCTCAGCGACGCCTGCGTCGCGACGATCTCCGGCAAGGGCGTCGACGGCTACCGGGAGGCGCTCGTGATCCTCAAGCAGAAGCTCGGACTGTGAGCGCCGACCGCCGGGCGGCACTGAAGGCGAAGATCGCCGAGCGCGAGCTCGACGCGCTGCTCGTCACGAACCTCGTCAACGTGCGCTGGCTGACCGGCTTTGACGGCTCGAACGCCGCCGTCGTTCTCGGCGCGGAGCAAGCGCGCTTCATCACCGATTTTCGGTACCTCACGCAGTCCGCCGAGCAGCTCGACCCCGAATGGGAGCGCGAGATCGACATCGACCTGCTCGAGCGCGCGGTCGAGGGCCTGCCCGCGCGGCCGCTGAAGCTCGGCTTCGACGACGGCCACCTGACCGTTCGCCAGCACGCGCAGCTGCACAAGCTCGTCGCCGAGAGCGAGCTCGAGGTCGAGCTCGTCGCGGCCGGCGGGCTCGTCGAGGCGCTGCGCGCGGTCAAGGACGAGGCTGAGATCGCGCTCATCCGGGCGGCGGCGAAGGTCGCCGACGAGGCCTTCGAGGAGGTCGTCGGCGCCGGGATCGTCGGCAGGACCGAGCGGGAGGTCGCGCTCGATCTCGAGATCGCGATGCGCCGCCGCGGCGCCCAGGGCGCCTCGTTCTCGCCGATCGTCGCCGCCGCCGAGCACGGCGCGCGCCCGCACGCCGTGCCGCGCGACGTCCCGATCCCGCAGAACACGCTGGTCGTCATCGACTGGGGCGCCCACGTGGACGGCTACGCGTCGGACTGCACCCGCACCGTCGCGACGGGCCCCCTCGACCCGCGCGACGAGGCGATCTACGAGACCGTCCTCGTCGCCCAGGAGGCCGCGCTGAGCGCGCTCCGCGCCGGCCCGACAGGCCGCGAGGTCGACGCCGTCGCCCGCACGATCATCGACGACGCCGGCCACGGCGAGCACTTCGGCCACGGCCTCGGCCACGGCGTCGGGATGGAGGTCCACGAGGGCCCGCGCCTGGGCAAGACCGGCACGGACGCGCTGGCGGCGGGCAACATCGTCACGGTCGAGCCGGGCATCTACGTCCCGGGCGCAATCGGCGTGCGGATCGAGGACCTCGTGGTGGTGACCGAGGACGGCTGCACGGTCCTCAACGGGCTGCCCAAGACGCTGCGGACCGTCCGTTGAGCGCCCGAAACTCCGGTCTATCGGGCGTTGCGGCCTGGGCGAGCATCGGCTATAGCTAGCCCAGTTGTCGCCCCAACCCGGAGGTAGCGTGACCCCAGCAGCAGAGCATTTCGATGCCGTCGTCGTCGGATCCGGGTTCGGCGGATCGGTCACCGCCTACCGCCTGGCCGAGGCCGGCCACAGCGTCTGCCTGCTCGAGCGCGGCAAGCCGTTTCCGCCGAACTCCTTCCCGCGCTCCCCGCTGGGGATGAAGACCCAGTTCTGGGATCCCAGCGAGGGTCTGCACGGGATGTTCAACATGTGGAGCTTCGACAACATCGACGCGATCTGCGCGAGCGGACTCGGCGGCGGCTCGCTCATCTACGCCAATGTCCTGCTGCGCAAGGATGAGGACTGGTTCGTCAAGGAGGAGCCCGGCCGGGGCTCCTGGAAGGACGGCTACGAGTACTGGCCGGTCACGCGCGCAGATCTCGACCCGCACTACGACCGCGTCGAGCGGATGATG
The DNA here is from genome assembly GCA_038233375.1 of Solirubrobacterales bacterium. GTDB lineage: Bacteria > Actinomycetota > Thermoleophilia > Solirubrobacterales > Solirubrobacteraceae > CADCVQ01. The sequence continues at coordinate 32,566 of JBBSMC010000022.1, read as the reverse complement.
AACGTCCAGAAGTACCCGCTCGACGAGCTCCCGGCGGACATGACCCGCAAGACGCGCGCGTTCCGCGACGCCGCGCAGCAGCTCGGCTTGGACTGGCGCCTCGTCAACCTCGCCGTGACGTTCGCCAACGACGGCGACCCTGTGAAGATCGGCGAGCCGATCCGCGAGCAGCGGCCGAACATCCACGGCGCGACCCGGCTGACGTGCAGGCACGTCGCGGAGTGCGATCTCGGCTGCAACCACGGTGCGAAGAACTCCCTGGACTACACGTACATCACGGCCGCCTGGCACGCGGGCGCGGACATCCGCACGCGCCACGAGGTGCGCTCCTTCGCGCCGCGCAAGGGGGGCGGCTACACGCTGCGCTACGTCATCCACGACGCCGAGGCGGAGGGCGTCAAGACCGACACGTCCAAGCTCGACAAGCACACGATCACCTGCGATCGCCTGATCCTCTCGGCGGGAACGCTCGGTACGACCTACCTGCTGCTGAAGAACCGCGCGGCGTTCCCGCACCTCAGCCCGATGCTCGGCCAGCGCTTCGGCGGCAACGGCGACCTACTGACGTTCGCGCGCCACTGCGCGAGCGACGGTCCCGACGGCAAGAGGATCCCGCGCGTGCTCGACGCCGCGCACGCGCCCGTCATCACGAGCGCCATCCGCGTCCAGGATGCGCTCGACGGTGGCGAGGGCCGCGGCTTCTACCTCGAGGACGCCGGCCAGCCCGAATTCGTCTCCTGGATGCTCCAGCTGCTCGACGCGCCGCGCTCGGCCTTCGACCTCGTCGGCAAGCTGCCCAAGCTCGCGGGCAACTTCATCACCCACAAGGACACGGACATCGGCGCTGAGGTCGTCGAGGTCCTCGGCGACTGCGCGGAGTCGGCGGGCTTCCTGCCGCTGCTGGGCATGGGCCGCGACGTCCCCGAGGGGGTCATGTCCCTGCAGGACGGCAGCCTGAACATCGACTGGAAGAAGAACGCCGGCTCCAAGCAGTACTTCGAGCGCGTGCGCGACGTCTCGAGGGCCGTGTCCGACGAGCTCGGCGGGACGTTTCTCGACAACCCGATCTGGCTGCTCAGCCGCGTCGTCACGGTACACGCGCTGGGCGGCGCGCCGATGGGACGCGACGACGGGGAGGGCGTCGTCGACCCGTGGGGACGCGTCTACAACTACCCGGGCCTGCACATCGCCGACGGCTCGGTCATGCCGGGGCCGGTCGGCCCCAATCCGAGCCTGACGATCGCCGGCCTGGCCGACCGCTTCGCCGACGCCATCCTCGAGGAGATGAAGGGAAACACCGTGACCGCACCGCCACCGTCCCCGCCGCAGGCCGAACCGTCCGGAGCACCCGCCAGCGAGCACCCCGCCAACCTCGAGTTCACCGAGAAGATGCGCGGCTTCATCACGTTCGGCGAGGACGACTACGACAAGGGCTTTCGCCAGGGCAAGAAGTCCGAGACGAAGTGCATGTTCCACGTCACGGTGCACATGCAGGACGTCGAGCGCTTCATCGCGGACCCGCAGCACCAGGGCTCGATCACCGGCCACGTCCAGTGCGACGCGCTCGGCGGCAAGCTGCCCGTCTCCCAGGGCTGGTTCAACCTCTTCGTCGACGCCGACGAGGACGGCAAGCAGCGCAAGCTCATGAAGTACCGCCTGCAGATCGAGGACGGTGAGGGCCACCCGATCACGCTCAACGGCTTCAAGGAGGTCAAGGACGACCGCGGCTTCGACATCTGGGACGACACGACGACGCTGTTCACCCACATCCTGGCCGGCCACGTCGCTCCCGGCGAGCCCGACGGCGACGTCGTCGCGACGGGCATCCTCAAGGTGCTGCCGGCCGACTTCGCCGTGCAGATGACGACGTTCCGCGTCGATCCGGCGCACCGCCTGGACGCGCTCGGGCGCTTCAGCGCGCTGTTCGCCGGCAGCCTCTACGAAACCCACGTCGCCAGCAAGAAGGACTGACTTGACGACTGCCGCGGCGCACACGGACGAGCGCCATCCGTTCGTCACCGAGGACGGCGTCGAGTGCAACGTCATCCACGTCACCGGTCCGAAGGCGCCGACGAAGGGTCCGGTGCTGCTCGTGCACGGCGTCGGCGTGCGCACCGAGATCTGGCGCCCGCCGACCCCGCGGACGCTGGTCGAGGCGCTCGTCGACGACGGCTATGACGTCTGGATGCAGACCTGGCGCGCGAGCATGGACGTGCCCAGCAACACCTGGAACCTCGACCAGGCGGCGGTGCTCGACCACCCGCCGGCGGTGCGCAAGGTCGTCGAGCTGACCGGGGCCGACTCGATCCAGGTGATCGCCCACTGCCAGGGTTCGACGACCATGATGATGTCCGCCTGCGCCGGCCTCGTGCCAGAGGTGCGCACGATCGTCTCCAGCGCCGTCTCGCTGCATCCCGTGCTGACGGGGATGAGCCTCTGGAAGCTGCTGTACGTCACGCCCGCCGTCTCGCGGCTGCTGGGATACATGGACCCGCAGTGGGGCGAGAAAGGCGCGCCGTGGGTCCTGCCGAAGGTCATCACGGCCTATGCGAAGGCATCGCGCCGCAGGTGCGACAACGGCGTCTGCAAGGTCTCGAGCTTCATGTTCGGCGCCGGTGACCCCACGCTCTGGACCCACGAGCAGCTCAGCGCCGAGACGCACGAGTGGACCAAGGGCGAGTTCGGCCCGGCCCCGCTGACGTTCTGGAAGCAGATCCGCCGCTGCGTCAAGGCTGGGCACCTGATCAGCATCGACGGGCGCCCCGAGCTGCCCGCGAGCTTCGTCGCGCAGGCGCCGCAGACCGATGCGCGCTTCTCGTTCATCACCGGCGGGGCGAACCACACCTTCGACCCCGAGAGCCAGCGGCGCACCTTCGACTGGTTCGATCAGCGCGAACCGGGCCGGCACTCGCTGCACATCGTGCCCGGCTACGGCCATCTCGACGTCTTCATCGGCGAGCGCGCGCACCGCGACTGGCATCCGATCATCCTCGGCGAGCTGGCGAAGGGGCAGGGATAGGGACCGCATGAAACTGCGCGACGACACGGTCAGCGATCCGGCGGAGCTCGGCGGCGAGGCGCGCGCCGAGCGGCTGATGGGGCTGATGGAGGAGAACCTCGGCTTCGCGCCGGGCTTCCGCCGCGCGCACGGGCGTGGCATCGGGCTGCGCGGGCGCTTCACGGCGCTGCCGGCGGCGGCCGAACTGACGAGCGCCGAGCACATGCAGGGCGACGAGATCGCGGTCGTGGCGCGGCTGTCCAACGGGGCCGGCAGCCCGTACGCGGTCGACCGCACCTCGGAGAAGAAGGGCGGCGTCCTGGGGATGGGCGTGCGCTTCGAGCTGCCGTCGGGCGGCCACGCGGCGTGGGCGGCGCTGAACATCGAGAGCTTCCCGGCGCGCAAGCCCGACGACTTCATCGGGCTGAGCGCGGCGCGCGCCAAGGGCCTGCCGTTCGGCCTGCCCAACCCGATCCGCTTCGTGAGCTTCCTGCTGACGCATCCGCCTGTGCTCGGCGGCGTGAAGGACATCCTCGGCGCGCGCACCGCCGTGTCGTTCGCCACGGCGCCGTTCTTCGGGCTGCACGCGTACTTCGCGGTGGACGGGGACGGCAACCGTCAGGCGTTTCGCTACCGGTGGGCGCCCGTGGCGGGGGAGGAGTCGATGTCAGCGGCGGACAACAAGCTGCTGCCGCCGCAGTACCTGCTCAGCGAGATCCGCCGGCGGGTCGCGCGCGGGCCCGTGGCGTGGGACCTCGTCTTCCAGCTCGCCGAGCCCGGCGACCCCACCGATGACCTGACGCGGCGGTGGCCGAAGGAGCGCCCGCTCGTCACGGCGGGCAGGCTGGAGCTCGACCGCATCCACGAGGACCCGGTCGCGCTGGACGGGCTCGTCTTCGACCCGACCGTCGTGCCGCCCGGGATCGAACCGTCCAACGACCCGGTGCTGCACTTCCGCTCGGAGGCCTACGCGGCGTCTCATAAGCGCCGCTCGAGCGAGACGAAGCCGGCGATCACGCCGGAGTAGGAGAGGCCGAGCTTCCGCTGGCCGGGGTTCTCTCGAGGAGCGCGCGTGGTGCCGGTCATGACCGCCGACGGCGTCGCGTGCAACGTCATCGACGTGCGTGGTGCGAAGGCGCCGACGAAGTCGCCGCTGCTGCTCGTCCACGGCGCGGGCGTACGGGCCAACATCTTCCGCGCGCCGACCGACCGCACATCGTCGACGAGCTGGCGCGCTGAGGGCCGGGACGGCCCGCCGATACGTCCGCGGCTCGCGGACGCGCGTAGTAGCTCGCGATGCGCCGTCTGCTGTTCGCCAACGCCGCCCTCGCGGTGCTGCTCGCGGGCCACGTCGCCGACCACGTGCTGCGCCAGCCCGCGGAGCAGCAGCTTTCGCTGGTGGGAAGCGTCCCGGGGCTGCTGGGCGCCGTCGCCGTGTGGGTGTCGCTGGTGCTCGTCGCGCGGGGCCGGCGACACGCGCCGCAGATCGCCGGCACGCTCGGCCTGCTGACGGCCGTCGGCTTCGTCGCCGTCCATCTCGCGCCGCACTGGTCGATCTTCAGCGACCCCTACGGCGATCGCTACCTGGACAGCGGATCGTGGATCCAGATGCTCACCGCGCTCGCGGGCGGGGCGTGGCTGGCGTACGAGGGGTGGCGGCTCGTCGGCGGCCGCGACGAGCGCGCCGGCGTTGCTGCCACAGGCTGATCTTCGCTTCCGCCGCGCGATCGGCGGCCGGTCGGCCGGTGCGTCGAATAAGCCTCGCTCCGCAAGGACTATTCGACACACCGTTGCGCTACGCGGAGGTTTGTTGCGGTCGCGCCGCAGAGTTGTTGCGATCGCGTCTGGTTTCGTGACGCCGTCCGCGGCACGCTCTGGCGATGGACGAGATCGGCCGGCAGGCGAGGGGGTGTGTCGAATGACCCTCGTCCCGGAAGGATCCTTCGACACACCCCCGGATCGTCGAGTGGCAGATCGCGCGGCCCGACAGCACGGGCGTATCCGCTTCGACCAGATCGTGGCATGTGGTCTTGACGACGCCGCAGTCGCGAGACGGGTACGCAAGGGGTGGCTGCATCGTGTGCACCACGGCGTCTACGCCGTCGGCCACAGGGGCGCCACCCTCGACGCACAGTTCATGGCCGCCGTTCTCGCCGGCGGAGAGGACGCCAACCTCTCGCATTGGGCGTCGTGTGCGCTGGCGGAGCTCGTGCGCTGGGATGACCGACCGGTCGACGTCACCGTGCGCGGCTCGGCCGAGCGCCGCCGGCCCGGGATCCGCTTTCATCGCGCGCGTTCGCTGGACCCGCGCGACACGACCCGCCTGCACGGGATCCCGTGCACGACCCCCGCGCGGGCCATCCTCGAGATCGCGCCGCAGCTCTCCGACCACCGCCTGAAGCGACTCGTGCGCAAGGCGCAGGCCGAGCGCCGTGCGAGCGTGCGCCAGTTCGCCGCCGTCCTCGCTCACGCGCACGGCCACCCCGCGACGGGGCGGATCGCGAAGCTGATCGCCACCGGAACGGCGCCGACCTACAGCGGCGACGAGGATGCGGTGCTCGACCTGATCCTCAGAGCCAACTTTGAGCATCCGATCGTCAACGGCAGGTTGGTCGTGCCCGGCGGGCCGTACTTCCCCGACCTGCGCTGGCCCACAGAGCGTCTCATTCTCGAGATCGACAGCCCGTGGCACGACGGCCGCATCGCTCAGGAGCTCGACGCCGCCCGGCAGGCCGACCTCGAGGCGGCCGGCGAGCGCGTGCTGAGAACGACGCAGGCACAGGCGCTCCACGCGCCGCAGCAGCTGATCGCGCGCCTCGCCGCCGCTGGCGCGCCCCGTGCTTAGCCCGAATCCACCGGATCTCGCGGCGTCTCGACGCCGTGAGCAGTCGTCAGCGCGGATCGGCCTCACAACGAAGGACCCGCCCTGCGAGTGTTCGGCCGATCCACGCTGACTCGGCTCACAGCGCCGAGCCATCCACGATCGACGGTGGATTCGGGCTTAGGGCCCGTGACTCAACAAAGTGACGTGTTTCGCGGCCGCTCCGCGGCGCCGGACGCCACCCGATCCCTTGCCGATATCACCGATATCGGCTGCGGAATCGTGCGGCGTTCGGCATCCACGGCTCGACTCCGAAACCCACCACTTGTTGTGTCACGGACCCTTTAGCGGGGATCCGCAGAACGGCGTCCTACACTGACGCCCAGCAATGATTTCGACGAACCAACTGAAGAACGGCAACCACATCGAGGTCGACGGGACGATCTTCAAGGTCCTCGAGTTCCAGCACGTCAAGCCCGGCAAGGGCGGCGCGTTCGTGCGCACGAAGCTGCGCCGCGCCAGCGACGGCAACGTCATCGACAAGACCTTCCGCGCCGGCGAGAAGTTCCGCTCCGTGCACACGGAGGCGCGCAAGATGCAGTTCCTCTACGCGGACGGCAGCGAGGCGCACTTCATGGACTCCGAGTCCTACGAGCAGATCGCCGTGCCGCAGCCCTCCGTCGCGCCGGCGCTGCGCTGGACGAAGGCCAACGACACGGTCGACGTCCTGTTCATCGACGATGTCCCCGGCGACCTGCAGCTGCCCTCCTCCGTCGAGCTCGAGGTCACTGAGACCGAGCCCGGCCTGCGCGGCGACACCGCGTCGGGCGGCGGCGACAAGCCCGCCACGCTGGAGACCGGCGCCACGATCCGCGTCCCGCTGTTCGTCAACATCGGCGATCGCGTCAAGGTCCAGACGGCCAGCGGCGACTACATGTCGCGCGTCTAGCGGCGCCGCGGCGCGCGGGCCGAGCAGCCACCACATGTCACGCCGCACCGAGCAGCGCAAGGCCGCCGTCTTCGCGCTGTACCAGGCCGACGTCACCAGGCGCGAGCTCGACGACGTCTTCGAGAGCAACGCCAGCATCTTCACCCGCGCGCTGGCCTACGCCACCGAGGACCGCTCCGAGGAGCTCGACGCCCACCTCGCGCGCCACGCCAAGGGCTGGACGATCGACCGCATCGCCCCGCTGGAGAAGGCGATCATGCGCGTCGCGCTGCTGGAGATGCTGCACCCCGACGCCGCCCCCGCCGACACGCCGATCCCGCCGGAGGGCGCGATCGACGAGGCCGTCGAGCTCGCCAAGACGTACTCCGGCGCCGACGCCCCGAAGTTCGTCAACGGCATCCTCGCCGCCGTCCATCGCGAGATGGGCGACAATCCCGCGAAGACGTCATGAGCGAAACCGACGCCATCACCCTCGACGAGCTCGTCGGCCAGCTCGAGCGCGCCGCCGAGCAGCTGCGCTCCGGCGACCTGAGCGCCGACGCCGCCGCGACGGTCGTCGAGGACTGCGCTGCGCTCGCCTCGCAGGCCTCGGCCGAGCTCGACCGCCGTGCCCGCGAAGCGCAGCGCGTACCGCTGCCGGGCCAGGACACGCTCCTCTGACCCGCAAGGGCTGAGCGCAGCACCGTGCCGTACCCCGAGGAGCTGCAGCTGCTCGTCGAGCGCGAGCTCGCACGCCTCACCTTCTCCTCCGAGCCCGGCACGGCGCGACTCGTCGAGGCGATGCGCTACAGCCTGCTGGCCGGCGGCAAGCGCATTCGTCCCGTCCTCGCGCTCGCCACGGCCCGCGCGATCGGGCGTGACGAGCGCGACATGCTGCCGCTCGCGGCCGGCATCGAGCTGATCCACACGTACTCGCTCATCCACGACGACCTGCCGGCGATGGACGACGACGACATGCGCCGCGGCCGCCCGACCGCCCACGTCGTATATGGAGAGGATGTCGCCATCCTCGCGGGCGACGGGCTGTACGCCGAGGCGTTCCGGCACATCCTCACCCACCAGGCCGGCGAGCCGAAGGCGATCCTCGAGGCGATGCGTGAACTCGCCGCGGCGACCGGGGTGGAGGGGATGGTCGGCGGGCAGTACATGGACGTCGTGGGGGAGCAGCGGGACGCCGACGACCTGCGCCGGCTGCACGAACTGAAGACCGGGAGGCTGATCGGGGCGTCAGTAGAGTGCGTATTGCTTATCAACGCAATGACACAGCCCGATACATCAGACTTCTGCGAGTTCGCCGCCGAGCTCGGTGTCCTGTTTCAGATCGTCGATGACATCCTCGACGTGACGGGTACCGATGCCGCATTGGGTAAGCCGCAGGGCAGCGACGAGCGTCATGGCAAGCGCACGTACGTCAGCGAGTTCGGACTCGACGGCGCACGCGAGCTGGCCACGGGATCGCACCGCCAGGCACGCGCGTCGCTGCACGCCGCGGCGCCGAACGGGGCGCCCGAGCTCGAGCAGATAACGGACTTCATCGCGACCCGCAGCTCCTGAGATGACATGACCTCCGCCAAGACCCTCCTGCAGAACATCAACCGCCCCCAGGATCTCCATCGCCTGAGCGAGGATGAGCTCGAGCGCGTCGCCGAGGAGGTGCGCGAGCACATCATCGCCACCGTCGGCGAGATCGGCGGGCACTTCGGCGCCAACCTCGGCACGTGCGAGCTGGCCGTCGCGCTGCACTCGCTGCTGGACTCCCCGCGCGACAAGATCCTCTGGGACGTCGGCCATCAGGCCTATCCGCACAAGGTCCTCACCGGCCGCCGCGACGAGCTCGCGACGATCCGCCAGTACGAGGGGCTCGCGCCGTTCTGCGCGATCGAGGAGTCCGAGCACGACATCATGGGCGCCGGCCACGCCTCCACGTCGATCGGCATCGCCGTCGGCATCAAGGAGGCGATGAAGGCTCTCGAGGAACCCGACCCCGGAAAGGTGGTCGCGGTCATCGGCGACGGCGCGATGACCGGCGGCGTCGCGTTCGAGGCGCTGCACCAAGCCGGCGGCGCCGGCACCCCGATGGTCGTCGTGCTCAACGACAACGGCATGTCGATCGCGCCCAACGTCGGCGCGCTGACGCGCTACTTCACGCGCCTGCGCCTGCACCCGCGCCTCTGGCACACCCGTGAGAACGTCGAGACGCGCCTGAGCGAGCTGCCCGGCGTCGGCCGGCGGATCGAGCGCTACGGCCCGCAGATGAAGGAGTCGATCAAGGCCTTCTGGGCGCCGGGCCTGCTGTGGGAGGAGCTCGGCTGGGCCTACAGCGGCGTCATCGACGGCCACGACATCCACGCCCTGCGCCTCGCGCTGCGCACCGCGCTCGCCGCCCAGCGGCCGGTCCTCGTGCACATCGCGACGGTCAAGGGCAAGGGCTTCGCGCCCGCCGAGGAGGGTGGCCAGGAGGGCCAGGAGCGCTGGCACGCCGCCAAGCCGAAGTCGATCGCCAACGGCGTCGTCGCCGCGCCCGCGATGCCGACGCTGCCCAAGCCGCCGCCGCAGTTCACGCAGGTCTTCGGCGAGGCGCTCGTCGAGGAGTGCCGCCGCGACCGCCGCGTCGTCGGCATCACCGCCGCGATGAACACCGGCACCGGGCTGAACATCCTCCAGAAGGAGATGCCCGAGCGCTACTTCGACGTCGGGATCGCCGAGCAGCAGGCGATCCTCTTCGCCGCCGGCCTCGCGCTGGAGGGCGCCAAGCCGGTCGCCGCGATCTACTCGACCTTCCTGCAGCGCGCCTACGACCAGATCGTCCACGACGTCTGCCTGCAGAAGCTCAACGTCGTCTTCGCTCTGGACCGCGCCGGCCTCGTCGGCGACGATGGCCCGACGCACCACGGGGTATTCGACATCGCCTACATGCGCTCGCTGCCGAACATCGTGCTCATGGCGCCGCGCGACGAGGCGATGCTCGTCCACATGCTGCGCACCGCGCTGCTCTACGACGACGGCCCGATCGCGCTGCGCTACCCGCGCGGCGAGGCGCTCGGCGTTCCGATCCCGACCCGCGCGGACCCGATCGAGATCGGCCGCGGCGAGATCCTGCGCGAGGGCGACGGCAAGGTCGCGATCGTCGGCTACGGCACCGGCGTGATAAAGGGCCTCGAAGCCGCCGACCGGCTCGCGCGCAACGGCCTGGACGCGACCGTCGTCGACGCGCGCTTCGCCAAGCCGATCGACGCCGCGCTGATGGCCCAGCTCGCGACGGAGCACGAGCTGCTCGTGACGATCGAGGAGGGCGTGCTCGCCGGTGGCTTCGGCAGCGCCGTGTGGGAGTCGCTCAACGAGGACGGCATCGAGGCTCCGCGGATCCTGCGCGTCGGCATGCCCGACCGCTACGTCACGCACGGCAGCCCGGCGATCCTGCACGCCGAGGTCGGCTTCACCGGCAGGCGGATCGCCGAGCGCGTCGAGGCGGCCGTGGCGCAGCGGGCGATCGCCGGAACGTAGCGCGCCGGCCGTCGGCATGATGTTCCGGCCCGCCGCCGCGCTTGCGACCGTGCTGGCGGTCGCGCTGGCGGCAGCCGGGGCACTGGCCGGCTGTGGAGGCGACGCGGCGAGCGGGATCGACCAGGTCCGCGTCCTGCGCCTGAACCCCGGCGCGCTGATCACCAAACAGCCGCGCGGCGACACCGTCGTGCGCGCTGCGGTCACGACGGCGTCGCTGGGCGCACCGCGCCTGCCGCCGGCCATGGCCGTCCCGCAGGTCGGGTCGCTGGCGATCGGCAGTCCCAACCGCGGCCGGCTGGTCAACGGGCTGCAGCTGCCGGCCACGGGACCGGACTGGATGACCTGGGATGCGGTCCTGCACCGGTCGCCCAACCGGCCGGACCGGCGCTGGGGCACCGACCGGCTGCTGGCGTTCCTGCTCTACGTGCTGCGCGACTACCGCCTGGCCAACCCCGGCGCGCCGCCCGTCCTGATCGGCGACATCAGCCTGCCCTACGGCGGGCCCTTCGGCAGCGACTTCGGCGGCCTCGGGCACGCCTCCCATCAGAACGGGCTCGACGTCGACGTCCTCTACCCGCGCGCGGACCGTGCGCTGCTGCCGCCGGGCAAGGTGGCCGACGTCGACCGAGCGCTGTCGCAGGATCTCGTCAGCCGCTTCGTCGCGGCCGGCGCGCAGTTCGTGTTCGTGGGTACGAAGGTCGGTCTCGGCGGGCCGCCGGACGTCGTACAGGTGATCGCCCACCACAACGACCACGTCCACGTGCGCATCGCCAACTGGCGGCGCTGACGCGGCGCGCCGGTCCGGCCCGGCGCACAACGAGAACGAGAAACGGCCCGCCGGGGGAGGCGGGCCGCTTCGGGGAGGAGAGGGACTGCTATGTGATTGTTGGGGTCCAGCCGGGCGGCGGCCTGATCGGCAGGCCCATCGGGAGGAGCCTGCGTGCTCACCGCCCACGAACAGTGTCCTGGCTGACTGGCCAGTCATGAGTGACAAGGGTCACACATATCCCTTGACTGTAGAAGCGATAGCTGGGACAATGCAGGAGTGCCTCCAGTTGACCGCAATAACCCGATCCGCGCCGAGTCCTCGGAGTCTTCCTACTCGCTCACGGAGTTCATGCGCCAGTTCCCCGACGACGCCGCTTGCCTGGACTACCTCTGGCGCACGCGCTACGCCGAAGACGGCGAGCACGCGACCTGCCCGAAGTGCGAGCAGGAGCGCGTCTTCAAGCGATACGCGACCGCGCAGGGCCGCCAGTCATGGACCTGCACGGGCTGCGGACATCACGTCCACCCAACCGCCGGGACGATCTACGCGAAGTCGTCCACGTCGCTGCATCTGTGGTTCTACGCGCAGTACCTCATGACGAGCACTCGCTGCGGAGTGTCCGCCAAGCAGCTCGAACGCGAGCTTGGCGTCACGTACAAGACCGCATGGCGCATCGCCAACAAGGTCCGCAACGTGCTCATGGCCGACGACTCCGAGCAGCTTTCCGGCGACGTAGAGGTCGATGAGGCGTCCGTCGATGGCAGCCGCGCCAGAAGATGAACCGTCGCGACGCGGCTCGCTTTCGCGAGCGTAGTAGAGCGCGGTGTTCGCAGCCGTCGAGCGCGGCGGACGGATCAAGGCGACGGTCCTGCCGTCGCGTCGCGGCCCCGCGCTCAAGCGGCAGGTCATCGAGTGGGTCGATCCCGCGTCGATCATTATCACCGACGACTGGCCCGCCTACCACGGCTTCGATCGCCACTTCCTCGCGCATAGTCGGATCAACCACTCCGAGCGCATCTACGTCCAAGGCTCGACGCATACGAACACCGTCGAGGATACGAACACCGTCGAGGGGTACTTCGGGCATCTCAAGCCCGCGATCAAGGGCACCTATCGCAAGGTGTCCCACCGTTGGCTACAGGGCTACCTCAACGAGTTCACGTGGCGACGCAACGCGCAGCCTCGATTCCGGCTCGATGTTCGAGCAGCTACTTGCCTGCGCGACGCGCGTCTGAGCCCTTCGGCTCGTTGGGATCGTCAGCCTTGGCGAGCCGTTCGAACGCGTCGCTGACTGCCCCCCGCGACGGAACCGGAATGTCGATTGGCCGACCCTCCTTTGGTCCCGTCTTCTGCGTAGGCTGCTTGGAGTCTTCAGTCACGACAGGAGCCTCCGTGCGATGGAAGTAGTCCGCATAACCGACCTTGCCGACGATTCAACGTCGATGATCTCGCATAGGCAGTTCCAAGACGTGGAGATCCGCGGCCCCGCAGTGCTCGCACTCCTGGGTGGCGTGAGCCTGGTGAGCTGCGGATTCGACGGCACCTTTGAGTCCATCATCATCATCGTTCCAGATGGTTCCACCAAGGTGGGCGTCATCGGACTATCACAGGTCTCGTTTCTCCGATGCCGATTCCGGAATGTGGCTCTGATCGGAACTGAGGAGCTTGCTCAGACGTTCGGCCAACAGCTACTGAAACACGACGAATAGCTATGCCAGCCGGTTTCGGACCAAACTGCGTGCCCGCCGCTCCGATGCCGAAGATGAAACCAACTGGACGCGGCTCGATGAGCCGACGCAACTGGTCACGCAACTCCGGCTTGGTCCAGTCTCCATTGCCGAACTCGTAGATGAGTCGAAGCGCCCGCGACGCCAACCCAGACGTCGAGTCCCAATTCTCGGCTTCCAAGATCGCGGCGAGCGCGTCCTCGGTCAGCGCGCCACCTAGGTAGCGCGATAGAGCAGCGGTAGGGATCTCGTCGGACATATGGCACGCCCACCGATCAACCGGGTTTCCAAGGGAGAGCTTCGGCTGATCTTCAATCGACTCTACCTCGCCGACATGCTCGCCGGACGCATGACCGAGATTGTGTGCGATGAAGGCGAGCCGAATCCGCGCATGAACCAGCCTGCGGGCACACGAAGCCAGATCGTGCATCTTCTTGATGCCGAAGGCCGCAAGGTAGCCGTGATCCACCGGTACGTACTGCCAGGCGGCGCCCTCGGAGGCAGCGGAAAGCCAGACCCGAAGAACGTGCTGGCCGAGAACGGCGTTCTCTACGCAGGCATCGTCAGCCCTCCACCGCCTAGCGCCCGTGCCCATCCACGCCGCCGCCGAGGCGGCAAGGGCAAGCGCAAGTAGACCCCGCTCGTTGGTTCGATGATCGGGCTGCTTGCCATGCTCCGGTGAGTTTAGACAGTCATGGGTCATATGTGACAAGGGTCACACATCGTCTACGGGTACCGTTGGGCTCGTGGCCCGCGTCCGGCTCGACACCCTCCTGGCCGAGCGCGGCCTCTTCGAGTCGCGCACGCGCGCCGCGGCCTCGGTCATGGCCGGTGAGGTGCGCATCGGCGGAGCGGGCGAGCGGGCGCAGAAGCCCGGCCAGCTCGTCGCGCCGGACGTCGTGATCGCCGTCGACGAGGCGCCGCGCTTCGTGTCGCGCGGCGGCATCAAGCTCGCCAACGCGCTGGAGCGCTTCGCGATCGACGTGTCCGGGCGTGACTGCCTCGACGTCGGCGCCTCGACCGGCGGCTTCAGCGATTGCCTCCTGCAGAATGGCGCGCGGCACGTCGTCGCCGTCGACGTGGCCTATGGCGAGCTGGACTGGCGGCTGCGCAACGAGGAGCGCGTGACCGTGCTCGAGCGCACGAACGCGCGCGCGATCGCCGCCGCGGCGCTGCCCTACGCGCCGGACCTCGTCGTCGTCGACCTCTCGTTCATCTCGCTGACGAAGGTCCTGCCGGCCGTGCTCGCCTGCACGGCGCCCGCGTACGACGTCCTGGCGATGGTCAAGCCGCAGTTCGAGGCGGGGCGGGGGAACGTCGGCAAGGGCGGCGTCGTGCGCAACCCCGATCAGCGGCGCGACCTGCTCGTGTCGGTCGCGCAATGCGCGCGCGGGCTCGGCGCCGCCGTGCTCGGCTTCGCCTCCTCCGGGCTGCCGGGGCCGAAGGGCAACCGCGAGAGCTTCGTCTGGCTGGCCGAGGCTGGCCGCGCCGGCGATCGGTCGGCCGACCTCGAAGCCGCCGCGCGGGAGATCGAGCCGTGAGCGACAGGCCGCAGGTCACGGTGATCAGCCACGCCCGGCCGCAGCAGGTGGCGCCGTCGCTGCAGCGGCTGATCGAGGACGCGCGCACGTGCGACGTGGTACTGCGCTTCGACGCCGACGAGACCGCCAAGCACGGTCTGAAGCCTCAGGCGGGCGTGATCGTCGTCGACGCGGAGGTCATCGACGACGTCATCCTGTGCGTCGCGTTCGGCGGCGACGGGACGATCCTGCGGGGCCTGCGCCGCTACGCCGGCACCGGCGTGCCGGTCCTGGGCGTCAACTACGGCGAGGTCGGCTTCCTGGCGACCGTCGAACCCGAGGAGCTCGACGGCTACGGCTTCCGGCAGGCGTTCGCCGGCAACTTCGAGCGGCTCGCGCTCCCGGCGATCGTCTTCCAGACCGGCGTGGGCACCGTGCACAAGGCGATCAACGACATCTCCTTCCACCGCAAGGTCGGCGGGCGGGTCGCCGAGCTCGCCTACGGCGTCGGCGAGGAGGAGGTCGGCTCGGTGCGCTGCGACGGCCTGGCGGTCTGCACGCCGGCCGGCTCGACGGGCTACAACCTCGCCAACGGCGGGCCGGTTCTGGCTTGGGGCGTGGAGGGCTTCTGCGTGTCGTTCATCGCGCCGCACTCGCTGACGGCTCGCCCGCTGGTGGTCGCGCCCGCCGACACGCTCACGGTCTCCAACCACGGCCGCGAGGCGGTCGACGTCTTCGTCGACGGCCGCCCGGTCTGCGAGGTCGAGCCCGGCGGGGACATCAACGCCGCCTTCGAGCCCGCGGCGACGATTCTCGCGCAGCTGCCCGGGTTCTCGTTCTACAAGCGGCTGCGGGCGAAGTTCGGGCGCCTGAGCTCGTAACGAAACGCCCGCAAAGCCGCGATCCGTCGGGCGCCGCTGCTACACCGTGGCAATGCTCTGCGAGTTGCGCGTCGAGAACCTCCTGCTGATCGAGCGGGCCGAGCTGCGGCTCGAGCGCGGGCTGAACGTGCTGACGGGGGAGACCGGTGCGGGCAAGACCGTGCTCGCCCACGCGCTGGACCTGCTGCTCGGTGGCCGGGCGAAGCCGGGCATCGTGCGGCCCGGCGCCGCCGAGGCGTACGTCGAGGGCGTCTTCGAGCTGCCCGAGGCGCTGCGCGGCGAGCTGGGCGAGCGCCTGCCGGCCGATGCCGACGAGGTCGTCCTCGCGCGCCGGATCGGCGCCGACGGGCGGACCCGCGCGCTGGTCAACGGCCGCTCCGCCAACGTCACGGACCTGCGCGAGCTCGCCGAGCCGCTGATCACGTTCTACGGCCAGCACGAGCACCGCAAGCTGACGCTCGCCGGCGCGCAGCTCGACATCCTCGACGGCTTCTGCGGCGAGGCCCAGCTGGCGCGCCGCGCGAAGGCCGCCGCTGCGTACGGGGTGGCGCGGGACGCGCAGGCGGCGCTTGCCGAGCTGCAGGAGCTGGCCGGCGCCCGCGAGCGCGAGCTCGACCTGCTCGACTTCGAGCTCGCCGAGATCGAGGCCGCCGATCCGAGCGAGGAGGAGGCCGCGGCGCTGCGCTCCGAGCGCGACCGCCTGCGCCATGTCGAGGCGCTGCGCGGAGCGTCGCTGTCGGCTGTGGAGGCGGTCGGCGCCGACGACGGGGGGATCGCGAGCCTGCTGGCGAGCGCCGGCCGCGGCCTGGCCGGCGCGCAGGGGATCGACCCGTCCCTGGATGCGCTCGGCGAGCGCTGGCTGGCGCTGACCTACGAGCTCGACGACGTGGCGGGCGAGCTGCGCTCCTACGCCGACGCGCTCGACGCCGAGCCGGGACGGCTGGACGGCGTCGAGCAGCGACTCGCCGTGCTCGATCGCCTGGAGCGCAAGCACGGCGGCACGATCAGCGCGGTGCTCGCGCACGCCGAGGCCTGCCGCGCGCGGCGGGCGGAGCTGACGGACGCCGAGGTGGCGATCGAGGGCGCGACCGCGCGGCTGGAGGCGGCGCGAACGCAGCTGGCGACGGGCGCCAAGGCACTGCACAAGGCGCGCGCCGCGGCGGGCCCCAAGCTCGCGACGGCGGTGCGCCGGCGCCTGGACGAGCTGGCGATGAAGGGCGCCGCCTTCGAGGTCCAGCTCATCGAGCGCGAGCCCGGGCCGACCGGCGGCGACGTCGTCGAGTTTCTGATCGCGCCGAACCCCGGCGTGCCGGCGGGCCCGCTGCGCGAGACGGCCTCCGGCGGCGAGCTGTCACGCGTGATGCTCGCGCTCATGGGCGTCGCGGCGGCCGGCGCGGGCGGGGCCGGAACGCTCGTCTTCGACGAGGTCGACGCCGGCATCGGCGGCCAGACGGCGCGCGCGGTCGGCGACCAGCTGCGCGAGCTCGCCGGCGAGCGCCAGGTCATCTGCATCACCCACCTGCCGCAGGTCGCCTCGCTGGCGGCGCGCCACTTCTCGATCTCCAAGGACACGTCGCGCACGCCCGCGCAGACGACGGTCAGCGAGCTGCGCGACGACGCCGTCGTGTCCGAGCTCGTGCGGATGATGGGCGCCGACGGCGACGCCGACGAGACCGCCCGCCGCCACGCCGAGGAGCTGCTGCGGGCGGCCTGATCAGCAGCGCGGGATGGCGGGGCTACCGGGCGACGACGGATACACTTACGCCCTTTCGTAGGCGTGGCGCAGCGCATGCAGATTGCTAGCATCATGCGACATGGCGACGCTCTACCTGCGCAACGTGCCGGATGACGTGAGGGCGCGGCTTGCGGTCCTCGCCGCCCGCGAAGGACTGTCGGTCTCGTCGTTCGCCGTCAGGGAGCTCAGCGATGCCACGCGGCGCGCGGACAACCCTGCGCTGCTCGGTCCGCTGCCGGACTTCGACGTGTCGGCGCAGGATGTCGTCGCCGATCTCGAGGCTGGCCGCTCCCTTAGGTGATCGTTCTCGACGCGTCCGCGGCGGTTCTCGCGCTGTTGAACGACGGTGACGCGCGGCGGTCGCTGGCAAGCCAGACCATCGCGGTGTCGCACCTCGCAGACTCGGAGGTCGCCCACGCGCTGCGCGCCCAGGTGCTGCGCGGGCGCGTCGGCGCCGACGACGCGGGTGCGGCCCTTGCTCGCTGGGGGCGGCTCGGGCTGCGCCGGTATGCCGTCAGCGGCCTCCTGCCGCGGATCTGGGATCTGCGCGAGAACGTGACAGCGTATGACGCGACGTACGTCGCGCTGGCCGAAGGACTTGCGTGCGAGCTCGTCACCGCCGACGCGCGGCTTGCGCAGGCACCCGGACCGAGGTGTGCGATCACCGTCGTCAGACGGTGAGAGCGGGCGGCGACCTGGCCGTTCGCCGCGCATGCCTTCGAGCCGGGATGGGCGGGCGCAGCGGGAGCGGATCGTCTTGGTCAGCGGAACCTCAGCTTCGGCGTGATCCGCTGCACGCCGGCCGCGCCGGTGTAGAGCGTCGGGATCCGGTAGCTGGCCAGCGAGCCGACCTGGCCGGGCAGCGCGCGGTCGGCGGTTAGGACGTCGAGGCCGCGATGGGCGTTCACGCCGACCTGCTCGACCGTCGACGACGTGCGGCCGACGCGCAGCCAGATGCCGTTGAAGCGCGTCAGCGTCGGGCTCATCACGCGCTGGCCGGTCTTGGCGCGGGCGACGATCTTCACGTCCTTGGCGTTCATGTTCATGATGCGAATAATCGACTTCGCGCCCTTGCCGTAGCGCCCGATGACCCGGGTCTCGGAGACGTCGGTCTCGAGCGCCACGGTCCGAAACAGGCGCGTCACCTTGCGGCCGGGACGCTTGATGTAGGTACCGCTGGACTCGCCGTTGGGCCGACTGAAGACGATCGTGTCCTTGAAGAACGACGGCGCGATCTCAGGCCGCGGCCCGGACACCTCGGTGAGCTTCTGCTCGGCGGCGGCGCCGACGTCGTAGCGGTACAGATCGCCGTCGCGGGCATAGACGATCGCGCGGCCGTTGGCCTTCGTCGGCCCGAGGTCGGGGTCGTAGGGAGTGGGGGAGGCGGGCACCGGCGCGTCGGCGACGGTGGCGCCCTGCGCGACGACGAGGTGGTAGCCGTCGGCGGCCTTGCGCGACCACGCGGCCGTCGTGCCGTACGCGGTGACGTTCTGCGCCGTGGGGTCGGGGACGGCGGTGGTGTCGGCGGTGGCGAAGCCGGCACCGATCGTGCCGAGCGAGGCGAGGGCCAGCGTGGCGATCGTGGCGCCGCGGCCGAGGGAGGTGCGGGGGGTCATGGGGCGGATCTCCTGGGTCGTGCTTCTGAGTGATCACAGCATCGGCGAGTGGACCGTGGCGGCAAAGCCACCCTGGGTGTGCCGTTTGCGCACCTCGCGGCGGCGATCGGTGGCCCCGCTCATTCATGCTGCGCGATCCGGACGGCAACCATGTCGTCGTCATGGAGGCGCCGCCCGCCGCATGAGGACCGGCACGCGGCGGTGCCGGGGCGCCCTGGTCTGACGAGTCGCCCGGGTCACCGCTCGCCTTGCCGGCGCGGCCGCGACATGGCACGCTGGCCGCGATGGTCCACCCGATCGTGAGCACGCCGCGCCTGGACGCCGCCATGGTGCGCATTCGTCCTGTCGCCCTCGCCCTTCCGGGCGTGGTCGAGCGCCCATCGCACGGCTCACCGACGTTCTTCACCGCCGAGGGGCCCAAGGGGCGCACGTTCGCCTCGGTGCACGACGAGCGCGAGTGGCACGAGGGACGGCTCTGTCTGTGGGCGGCCTGCCCGAAAGAGGTCCAGGAGGCGCTGGTCAGCGGCGGCCCGGAGCGGTTCTTCGTGCCGCCCTACGTCGGCCACCGCGGCTGGATCGGCCTGCGACTGGACCTTCCGAGCGTCGACTGGGACGAGGTCTGCGGCATCATCGAGGACGCTCACACGTTCGTCGTCGACCGCTGACCGCGCTCAGCGTTCGCGGGCGCCCCCGACCGCCGCGACATCAACGCAACCGCCAGCAATTGCGAGCTGTAGCTGCCGGCCACCGGCGGCTTCAGTTCGAGACCTCTAATGCCGACAGGCTTGGTATGGACCTTCCGACAGCGAGGCTGCGCGGCTGCTCGAATCGACGCGCTTCGTGCTAGGCGCACCGGTGGCTTCCACCGCGAAGACCGGGATTTCGCTCACGTCACTCCCTAAGGCGCCAACCGGGATCAACGGCCTCGACGAGGTGACCGGTGGCGGCCTCCCGCGCGGCCGGCCCACTCTGGTCTGCGGTCCCGCCGGGTGCGGGAAGACCCTGCTCGCGACGGAGTTCCTCGTTCGCGGGATCGTAGAGTTCGGCGAACCGGGGGTGTTCGTGGCGTTCGAGGAGTCCAGGGAGGATCTCATCGCGAACGTCGCTTCGCTGGGCTTCGACCTCGCCCAGCTCGAGGCCGGCGGTCAGCTCGTGATCGACCACGTCAGCGTCGTGGGGGCGGAGATCGAGGAGGCCGGCGACTGGGACCTCGACGGGCTGTTCCTGCGCCTTGGGGCCGCGATCGACGAGGTCGGTGCCAAGCGCGTGGTCGTCGACACGATCGAGACCCTGTTCGGAGCGTTGGAGAACACCGGGGTGCTGCGCGCTGAGCTGCGGCGCCTGTTCGGCTGGCTGAAGGACCGCGGCGTGACCGCGGTGATCACCGGCGAGCGCGGGGACGGCAAGCTGACGCGCTCGGGCATCGAGGAGTACGTCTCGGACTGCGTCATCGTGCTCGACCACCGCGTGACGGCGCAGACCTCGACAAGGCGCCTGCGGATCCTCAAGTACCGCGGGTCGCTGCACGGCACCAACGAGTATCCGTTCCTGATCGGCGAGTCGGGCATCTCGGTCCTGCCGATCACGTCGCTGGGCCTGCGCCACCAGTCTCCAAGGACCGCATGTCGACGGGTGTGCCGCGTCTGGACGCCATGCTCGGCGATGCCGGCTCGGTGCCCGCCGACGGCGGGTACTACAAGGGCAGCACCGTGCTGGTCAACGGTACGGCGGGCACCGGCAAGTCGACCCTCGCGGCGCAGTTCTGCGACGCCACCTGCCGTCGTGGTGAACGCGCGTTGTACTTCGCGTTCGAGGAATCCCAGGCCGAGATCGTGCGCAACATGTCCTCGGTCGGCATCGACCTGCAACAGGCGATCGACGCCAACCTGCTGCGGTTCGAGTGCTTTCGGCCCAGCGTGCTCGGCCTGGAGGGCCACCTGTTCGCGATGCAGCGCTCGGTCAACGAGTTCGATCCGGCGGTGGTGGTCATGGATCCGGTCTCCGACTTCCTGCGGATCGGATCGGGCGCGGACGTCTCGGCGATGCTCACCCGACAGGTCGACTTCCTCAAGGCCCGGGGCGTCACGGCGATGTTCACGAGCCTGAACTCCGAGGTCAACCCGGCCGAGGCCGACCAGCAGATCGCATCCCTCGTGGATACGTGGCTGCTCGTGAAGACCATGGAGGGCAACGGCGAGCTCAACCGGCTGCTGTACGTGCTCAAGTCACGCGGCACCGCGCACTCCAATCAGATCCGCGAGTTCGTCCTCACGCGTCAGGGGATCGAGCTCGCCGACGTCTACGTCGGACCCCAGGGCGTGCTCACCGGAACCGCGCGCCAGGCCCAGGAGGCGCTCGAGCGCTCCGACGGCACGGCGCGACTGGAGGAGCTCGAGCAGCGGCGCACGAACCTGGCCCGCCGCCGCGAAGCGGTCCTGGCCCAGACCGCGGCGCTGTGGCGGGAGTTCGAAGACGAAGCGGACATCGTCGGCCAGCTGCTCAGCCACGGCTCGTCGGGCGCAGAGGACCGCGCCGGGCAGCGGGCCGAGCAGGGCCGCATGCGCGGGGCCGACGCCAAGAAGCCCGCAAGCGACGACGGTGCGGACGCGTTCGCGCTGGACGGCGACACGTGACCGATGCCGTCGACAGCGCCGAAGCCGGCGTGGTCGCCGCTCGCGAGGAGACCTGGCAGCTACGCCTCTACGTGGCGGGCCAATCCCCGAAGTCCCTGCGCGCCTTCGTCAACCTCGAGGAGTTCTGCGAGGAGCATCTGCACGGCCGCTACGAGATCGAGGTGGTCGACCTGATGGAGCATCCGGCGCGGGCTCGCAGCGACGATGTCCTCGCCATCCCGACGCTCGTGCGACGCCTGCCCGCGCCTCACCGAAAGGTCATCGGCGACCTGTCGGACACCGCACGCGTGCTCTCGGGCCTGCAGTGCCAAGCGCGCCCCCGGCAATGACTCCCGAACGCGGCGGCGTGCAGCGGACCGGGGTCGATGCGTCTACCACCTGAGGCTCTTCGTCAGCGGAGCCTCGGACCTCTCCGCCCGCGCCATCGACGACATCACGCTTCTATGCGACGAGCACCTCGACGCGGCCTATCGCCTCACGGTCGTCGACATTCATGACGATCCCGCCGCCGCGCTCAGCAGCCGTGTTCACGTCGCGCCGACGCTCGTGCGACTCCAGCCGCTGCCGGTGCGCAGGATCGTGGGCGATCTCTCGGACACCGACCGCGTTCTGGCGATGCTGCTGGTGGCGGACGCCGAGACGTCGCGAAGCCCGGGCCGATGACCACGCCATCGGACGCGCTCGCACGGCTGTCGGAGGCCGAGGACACCCTTCGTGCGATCAGTGAGGGGGAGGTCGACGCGTTCGTCGTCTCGGACGACGCGGTCGGACACAGGGTGTTCACGCTCGAGACAGCCGATCGGCCGTATCGGATGTTCGTCGAGAACATGCGCGACGGAGCCGCGACCGTCTCGCCGGCGGGCCTCATCCTGTACGCGAACCGCGGGCTCGCGGAGCTGTTGTCGTGCGCGCGAGAGACGATCGTCGGTGCGCCACTGACGAGATTCCTCGCGCCGAACGCCGATCTCGGGCTTGCGGAGATTCGGGGGACGAGCGGGCTTGGCGCCACGGTCGAGCTTGACCTGATGGATGCCGACGCAAGGCGAATACCCGTGCAGCTCGGG
The DNA here is from genome assembly GCA_038233375.1 of Solirubrobacterales bacterium. GTDB lineage: Bacteria > Actinomycetota > Thermoleophilia > Solirubrobacterales > Solirubrobacteraceae > CADCVQ01. The sequence continues at coordinate 10,349 of JBBSMC010000022.1, read as the reverse complement.
AGCTCGCCGCTCATGGTCGACGGCGACCACCTGCTGTGCGTCACGTTCACCGACCTGCGCACGCACAACGCCAAGGATCGCGAGATCGTGCGGCTCAGCCGCGCCCAGGCCGGGCGCATGGTCGAGCTGCAGGCCGCGCAGTCCGCGCTCACCGAACAGGCGACGCACGACGCGCTCACGGGCCTGCCCAATCGCGCGCTGCTCGTGGAGCGCATCAATCGCGAGGTATCGCGCCGCCGTCACTCGACCAGGCTCTTCGCGGTTCTGTTCGTCGACCTCGACCGCTTCAAGCAGGTCAACGACACCCACGGCCACGCCGCCGGAGACGCCACCTTGCGCAGGGTCGCCGAAAGGCTCGTCGGGGCGCTGCGCCCGATGGACACGGTGGCGCGGATCGGAGGCGACGAGTTCGTCGTGCTCGCGCCCGAGGTGGACAGTCAGCTGCATGCGGTCGACATCGGGACGCGGCTGCTGTGCGAGCTGGCGCGGGGCTCCGACGACGACGACGGTGACGGTGTCGCAGCGAGCATCGGCATCTCCGTCTCGGGCGAAGCCCACGCCACGGCCGAGTGGCTCCTCCACGAGGCCGATACCGCGATGTACGAGGCGAAGTCGCTGGGGGGGCGCCGCGTCGCGGTCTTCGACGCCGCCCTCGGACGTCTCGTGCAGGAGCGCTCGGCCGCGCAAAAGGCGCTGCGCTCTGCCCTCGACGATCACCGCATCATCGCCCACTACCAGCCGATCGTGGACCTCGCGAGCGGGCGTATCGCCGGGTTCGAGGCCCTTGCCCGTATGGTCGGGCGCGACGGGGTCATCACTCCGCCCGCGGCGTTCATCCCCGCAGCCGAAGACAGCGGCCTGGTCGTGCCGCTCGGCGCACAGATGCTGCACAACGCCGTCGATGACGCCTGTAGCTGGATGCGCCCCAGCACCGACCGCCAACTCAACATCGCGGTCAATCTCTCCCCGCGCCAGTTCGAATCCGGCGATCTGCCCGAGCTGATCGGCGCCGAGCTCGACCGTTCTGGCATGAGCCCACACCGCCTGCATCTCGAGCTGACCGAGACGGCCGTCATGGAGCTGCACCCGGACCTGCTCGACCAGCTCACGCGCATCGCGGCCACAGGCGTGCAGATCGGTCTGGACGACTTCGGCACGGGCTACGCCTCGTTGACGCACCTGCGGCGGCTGCCGCTGACCTTCGTGAAGATCGACCGTTCCTTCGTACGCGGCCTCGGCGCCGACGACGAGGACGAGGACGAGCGCATCGTCGCCGCCGTGATCGACCTTGCCGCGAACCTCGGCCTGCGATCCATCGCGGAGGGCGTCGAGACGATCGATCAGCTGCGGCGCCTGCGCGAGCTGCGCTGTGGCGAAGCACAGGGCTATCTGTTCGCGCGGCCGCTGGCGCCCGTGGACGTCCCGACCGCGATTCAGCGCCTCTCCGAGCCTCGGGTGTAGCGCCCGCGACGTCGGACGTCGGACGTCGGACGCGACCGGGTCGCGGGGGTGCACGGCCCACGCGAGCTCGACGTCATCGTCGTGAGGTGAATCGCCCGCTTCGGGCCTTGACCGACACGACGATCGCGCCGACGACGAGCCCCAGGACCGCCGACGCCGCGGTGTTGGTCAGCCACGCGCCGACACCGCCCACCGCGCCGAGCGCGTGATCGACGTCCTCCTCGAGATGGTGGACGGCGTCGTAGAGCAACGAGACGCCGAGCTCGTCGAGGCCGACCAGCAGGATGTGCCCGCCGACCCAGAGCATCGCGGCGATCCCCACGGTCGAGAGCATCGACAGGACCACCGGCATGGCGCGGACCAGCCCGCGCCCGAACGATGCGGCGGCGCCGTCGCGCTCCTGCGCGAGATGGAGGCCGACGTCGTCCATCTTCACGATCAGGGCGACGGCGCCGTAGACGACCGCTGTGATCGCGAACGCGACGACCACGAGGATCAGGGCGCGCGAGAGGAACGCCTCGTCGGTGACCTCGTTGAGCGAGATCACCATGATCTCCGCCGAGAGGATGAAATCCGTGCGGATCGCTCCGCCGACGAGCTCGTCCTCCTGCTCCGGTCCCTGTGCGCCGACCGGCGTCTCGACGTCATGGTGGTGCGGGCTGATCTTCTCCCAGATCTTCTCGGCGCCCTCGTAGCAGAGGTACGCGCCGCCGATCATGAGGATCGGGGTGAGCAGCCAGTCCAGGAACTCGCTGAGCAGCAGCGCGGCGGGCAGGATGAAGAGGAGCTTGTTGCGCAGCGAGCCCGCGGCGATCCGCCTGATCATCGGCAGCTCGCGTGCGGGGCGGAACCCCTGGACGTAGCGCGGGGTCACCGCCGCGTCGTCGACGATCACGCCGGCGGCCTTCATGCTCGCGCGACCCGCACCGGCGGCGACGTCGTCGACCGAGGCCGCGGCCAAGCGGGTGAGTGCCGCGACGTCGTCGAGCAGCGCAGCGAGGCCGGCGCTCATCGCCGGCCTCGTGGGTATGTCGCGGGAGCGTCGGCAAGCACCTGCGGGAGGGTACGCAGCGCTCGGGCATGGATGCACACCCGTGCACGTGAACCCGGCAGCGGTCAGCCTCGAAGGGCCGCTACGGTGCCGAGCGTGCTCGCGGCCGACATCCAGATGATCATCGGCTCGGGCATGCCGCTCGTCCTGGCGATCGGCTTCGGAGCGATATTGATGTTGCGACGCCGCGATCGCCGGCGCGACGACCCCGGCGACGACTGATCGACGGCGCTATGGCCGCTGCCAGCATCGCGCGCTGAACAGACGATCACATGACAGTTAGCGCCAGGGCTTGTAATCTGGCAGGATGAAAGCCACAATGGCGCCATGCCCAGCATCCAGATCAAGGACGTTCCCGACGAGACGCATGCGGTGTTGCGCCAGCGAGCGGCTGCGGCCCGCCAGTCGCTGCAGGAGTACCTGCGCAGCCGACTCATCGACGAGGCGAGCACGCCTACCGTCGATGAGATCCTGGACAGGGCAGGCGGTCGGGCAGGAGGCTCGGTTTCGTTCTCCGCGTCGGCCGACGCCTTGCGGGGCGATCGTGATAGTGGTTGACGCGAGCGTCCTCGCGCCCGCGCTCGCCGACGATGGACCCGATGGCGACGCCGCACGTGCCCGGCTCCGGGGCCAAACGCTCGCCGCTCCTGAACTCGTCGACCTCGAGGCGACGTCGGTGATCCGCCGCCTGTCGCGCGCCGGCCACCTCGACCAGCGACGAGCGGAGCTCGCACTGATGGATCTGGTCGCGTTGCCGCTGCGCCGAGCCCCACACCGGCCACTGCTACCTCGCTGCTGGGAACTGAGGCACAACCTCACGGTCTACGACGCCGCGTACGTCGCCGTTGCTGAAGCACTCGAGGTCCGCTTGCTCACCGCTGATGCACGGCTCGCGAGCGCATCGGGACCTCGGTGCGAGATCGAATTGCTCGAGTCCTAGCGCTCCGCCCGGCGAGCTGGTACCGGTACCCCCCATGGGTACTGCTAGACTCCGGATATGCCCGCCGAAACCACCCGCGGCTACGCCGCCTCCAAAGACCAACTCGCCGCGCGCCTGGACCGCATCGAGGGCCAGGTGCGCGGCGTCAAGCGCATGGTCGACGATGATCGCTACTGCATCGACGTGCTCACTCAGATCTCCGCCGTCCAGGCCGCGCTCGACAAGGTCGCGCTCGGCCTGCTCGACGACCACGCGCACCGCTGCGTCATCGGGGCCGAGGGCACCGAGCAGACCGACAAGACCCAAGAGCTGATGGCCGCCGTCGGGCGCCTCATGCGCCGCGGCTGACGCACGACAGCGCAACGGTCGCACCCCCAACCCCCCACCGGAAGGAGTGCCGCCATGGCCCTCGTGACGCCACCCACGACAACCCACGAAACCGCGCGGCACGGCCACGCCGTGGCCGGCGGACCGAACCTCAACCGGCTCGGCGTCAGCGCGACGATGCACTGCATGACCGGCTGCGTGATCGGCGAGGTGCTGGGCCTGGCAATCGGAACCGCGCTGGGATGGAGCGATCTCGGCACCATCGCGCTGGCGATCGGATTGGCGTTTCTATTCGGCTACACGCTCACGTCGCTACCGCTGTTCCGAGCGGGCCTCAGCTTCGCCACGGTCGTCCCGATCGCGCTCGCCACCGACACCGTGTCGATCACGATCATGGAGGCGATCGAGAACGCCACGATGCTCGTGTTCCCCGGCGCGATGGAAGCCGGACTCGACGAGTTGGCGATGTGGGGCCCGATGGCGCTGGGCTTCGCGATCGCGTTTCCCTTCGTCTTTCTCGCCAATCGCGCCCTGCTCAAGCGCGGCAAGGGTCACGCCCTCGTACACCAGTACCACCAGCACTGACCCTGACGTCGTGATCGGTCTCAATCTGCCCGCACTCGGGATCCAACTCGCCGAGCGTCAGCCGCAGTGCCCGGCGGATCGGCCTCGCCCTGTACCGGTGAAACCAGATTGGACGTCCGAGTCTCCGATCGAGGCAATTCAGCCTCACGCCAAGCCGGCCGGCGAGCCACTCGGGTCCGGTCAAGGGTGGCGCCGTCGATGCGTCCGCAGGGGTCTCCTGAGTAACGGCGCCAAAACGGCGGCCAATGCTGCTCGAGTTAGAGGACCCCCGCTACGCCGAGCAGACCGACGCGACCGCCGACGCCGAGCTGGCCTCGCCGAGCCCGCCCGCAGACTTCCCGAGATCAACAGAAACCGGAGCGGTCCGCAGTCCCGCCGAGCCGCCTGACGCAGCCACGATCCCCGCTACGGGTCCAACAGGGATTCGCGAGACAGCGATCGATCAGCGGCCAGCTCGCTCGAGCTCTCCTCGCTCGACCGTCAGGCGGCCGATGGAGAGGACGTAGGGGTCGGGATCGGGCGTGGCGGCGCCGGTGAAGAAGACGTAGAGGGTGTCGCGGTCGGCGGAGGTGTCGCCATAGGCGATCGAGGGTCCGTAGGTCCCGCTCGCGTACCAGCGGGCGCCGCGGTCGGCATCGAGCAAATGGACGGCCCGCGCGCTCCAGTCCGCGCGGTTGCCGGAGGGCCTGGGCGAGGACAGCCACCACAGGCCCTGTGAGGGAAATCCTGGAGTGCCGAACATGTTCGGAGCGCGGGTGACGACCATCTCGCTCCCCCCGCCCACCTCGATCCCGACGGCGTCGAAGTAGTTGTCGCGCTCGTCGAAGAGCACCTGCGGATCGCTCCAGCCAGCGATGCCGTCAGCGCTCTCGAGGTAGTGGATCTGGTAATCGGGCAGGTCGTCCGGGCCGGCTTCCTTCGCCGTGGCCATGACCCACATGCGCCACATGCCCCGGCTCCAGACGACCTTCGGCTCGAGCACGTTCACGCGGTCGCCGCGCCCCCGCAAGACGGGCTCTTCACGCCGGCGCCATCCCCGGTCGCCGCGTTCCAGGACACCGATCGAGAACGACCGCTCATCCCCGGAGGCAGATCGACTGCCGGTGAAGTAGATCCGCTCGCACATGCCCGTCGCGTCACCGGCCGGGCCTCGGGCGTAGCTGGGCGTGTGCAGGAACTCGTCCCAGCGTCCTTCCTCGGGGTGCTCGACGAGCGGCGCGGCTCGTGTCGGATCGCCGGCCTCGGTGGTGATCGTCCACGCGTCGCTGCTCAAGGGAGCGCCAGGGGGCAGACTCGCGCTGAAGAGGTTGACCCTGCCGCCCGTGTGGGCGGCCCCGACGAACATCCACCACTGGTCGCCGAACTTGTGCACGTTGGGATCGCCGATGGCGATCAGGTTCCGCACCGGAGCAAAGCCCGCTGTGGTGTCGAAGATCTGCACCGGCTCCCGGGTCTCGATCGGCATTGGTAGTCAGGGGCGCAGTGCCTCGAGGGCCTGTTTCCCCATTCCCCTTTGCAATTCCGTGCGTGCGGTTTTCCCGCACACGGCTTACCGATGATCTTCCTGGCATGGCTTACGCGGCCCCGGGATAACGCACGGTGCCCATCAGCTGGTGCAGGCCCATGCCCGTCAGCCAGGCGGGCGTCCAGAGAGCGGCCTGTCCGGCGCGCAGGTTGCGGCCCTTGCGCTTGGGCATCAGGCGCTTGAGCCGCCACGCGACGTAGCGGTCGATCTGAACGAACTTGTCGGAGGCGTTGCCGGTGCGAAAGTAGTTGCCCCAGCCACGCAGGATCGGGTTGAGCTCCGCGATCAACTCGCGGATGTCCTTGATCCCAACGCGGTTGCGGCCGGTCCGGTCTTTGATCTTCTGACGGATGCGTTTCATCGCGCGCTGCGAGGGCCAGCGATGCAGGTAGTAGCGGCAGATGCCGCGCTCCAGCAGCCGGCCCGACACACGCGCCCTGAAATGGCAGCCAAGGAAGTCAAAGCCCTCCCGGCCCTGCCTGAGGTCCACCACTTTCGTCTTGTCCGGATGCAGCGTGAGCCCCAGGTCGGCCAGGATCTCCCCGGCCACATTGAGGGCCGTCTTCGCCTCACGCTCGTTGCGACACAGCACCACGAAGTCGTCCGCGTAGCGCACGAGTTCGCCGATGCCACGCCCACTGAACGCGCGGTCAAAGGCGTGCAGGTAGATGTTCGACAACAGCGGCGAAATCACGCCGCCCTGCGGCGTCCCGGAGACCGTCTCCCGAAACACCCCGTCATCCATCACACCCGCCCCTAGCCACAAACGCAGCAGCTTGAGCACCCGCCGATCCGACACCCGCTCGGCCACCAATCCCAGCAGCTTGTGCTGATCGATCGAGCCGAAATAGTCGCGGATATCGGCCTCTGCGACCCACACCGCGCCACGCGAAAACGCGACGCGGATGCGCTCAAGACCATCCAGCGCCGAGCGCTTGGGCCGAAAGCCGTACGAGACCTCAAGAAAGTCGGCCTCGAAGATCGGCTCCAACACCAAGCGCGTGGCCTGCTGAACAATCCGGTCACAGACCGTCGGGATACCCAACGGCCGCCTGCCTCCATCTGGCTTTGGGATCGACACGCGCCGAACCGGCGCGGGACGATATGAGCCCTGTCGAAGCGCTCCTTGAAGCTCGCCGAGCAACCGCTCGACGCCGTACGCCTCGACCTCGGCCAACGTCACAGCATCGACGCCGGCCGCGCCCCGGTTCTTACGCACCCGCCTCCACGCCTCCAGCAGGACGTCACCCCGCCAGATACGGTCATACAACGCGTGAAAACGACGCTCCGGGGACCGCTTTGCACATACCCATAGCGCGCGTTGGAGTTCTCGCACGTCCCCGCCACCGCCCAGCAACACTGGGCGATCAGGCAGGGCAACGGGCATACACCCGCCGGGGAAATTGGGCTCTCCGAGGGTGATCGTAGGTGAAGTCACGCGAGCTTCGGTTCGTGTGGAAGCGTGAGTTCGACTGGTCCGCAGGTGAGGTGGGTGAGCGCGAGCGCGGCGCATGCGGAGTGGAATCCGTAGGCGCGGCGGACGATCAGCTTGACCTTGTTGTTCAGCGCCTCCGCGCGGGCGTTGCTGAGCTTGAGCCGTCGGGCGGCGAGGATCCCGTCGCGGTGCTTGCGGATCGTGCGGCCGAGTCGGATGAATGGTTTGAGGCGGCTGCGCGACAGGCGTCCCAGCAGCCGGTCGATCAGCTCGGCGACGGCCTGCTCGCTCAGGCCTGGGGCGAAGATCGCGCGGACCAGTTCCTTCAGTGCCCAGGCGCGCGGGATCTTGCCGCCTGCGGCGTGCAGCGCGGCGAGCGTGTCGGCCTGGCGGTCGGTGAGGTCGTCGGGGTTCTTCAGCAGCGACCAGCGGGCGTCCTTGAACGCCTTGGCAGCGTCGCGTCCTGCGGTTGCGCGCAGCTGGTTCCAGTGCTCGCGGCGAACCTCGTCCAGCGCCTTGGTCGCGAGCGCCACGACGTGGTAGTTGTCGATGCAGATGACGGCCTGCGGCGCGTGCCGGCGAACCGACTTGGCGTAGCCCTCGCCCATGTCCATCGAGACCGCGACGAGCTTGGACGCGCGCTCGCCGACCGCCGGCTCGTCAGCGGCCTCGGTCGCCTGGACCGCTGGGGTTTCGGCGTCCTCGCCGGGCTCACCATCAACCGGTTGGTCGGCGTCCAGCTCGGCGAAGAAGGCGTCGGCGGCGGCCTGGCCCTTGCCCTCGGCGCCCCACACCACGCAGCGGCGGCGGTGATCGCCGACGAGCGTCAGGTAGCGGTGGCCCTTGCGCCACGCAACCTCATCGATCGAGATCTCAAACAGGTCGCTGAGCCGATCGCCATCCAGCAGCTCATCGCCGACGCGCTGGACGATCCGCCCGACCGTCTGCCAGTCGATCCGCACCAGCCGGCAGATCGCGGTCTTGTCGGTCTTGGTCGCCAGCCACGCCACGAGGTCCTCGAAGTCGCGCGTGAACCTGGCGCCGTCGCGGGCGAACGGGACACCCTCGACCAGCGCGCCGTGCTCGGGGCAGCCAATCCGCCGCAGCCGGCCGTGGACTTCGAGGCGCCAGACCCCGAGATCGAGATGCCGCCAGACCGAGTCGTGACGCTGGCGGCTCTCGCGATGGCGCGTCGAGTACGAGCACTTCGGGCACTGAAGCCGAGCGCAGCGCAGCGCCACCGTGACCACGACTCGGTCGCGCTCAAACACGACCGAGCGGACCCACACTCCGGGCAGAGCAAGCAGACGAGAGAATGCGCTCGTGACGCGCATGGGCGACGACCTCCAGGTTCGGACTGTCAGAGGCCGCGAACCTACGGCCTGACCCCGTGCGCGTCACGCAACCCCCCGGTAGCTGCGCGCGGACGGCCCCTCAAGAGCGCCGCTACGCGTCTCGCTTCGCTCGGCCCTGACGGGCCGCTCTTGACCGCCCGCCCACGCTTCGCTGATTGTGGCTCTCAACGGTTGCGCTGCGCGCAAACTGCCCTTTGCGGGGCGTGTCCGACCTACACAGCACGCGCCAGCGCGAAGAACCGCTGCTCAGCCGCACAATCCAGGACACTGCTCACCTACGATCACCCTCGGAGCCCCTGATTTCACCCCCGAATACCCACGGAGAGCCAGATATACGAGGCGCGTCAACCGGTCGACCGGACGCCATGCGTGGCTCTCCGCAATCGGCTGTGACATCGGCTATGACGTGATCGGCCACTGAGGCGTGATGGTCAACGGGGTGCGGACGGATATTCGAGCTAGCGGAAGACGCGAGCGGTATCCGCCCCGCTAGATGGTTGATTCCACGGGTTGGTCCGTGTTTGTCGAGGATTTCAGAGCAGCAGGGTCGAAATCGGCGGTGCGTAGACGCATCGCCGACCACTGGGGGCCTCGATGGACGCCGACCTCGACCTGCTGCTCACGACGGTTTTCTGCACCGCCGACGATCTCCTGCCTGACCGGCAGGCGAACGCCGCTCGAAGAGTCACAGACGCCGAGGTCGTCACGTTGTGCGTGGCGCAATCGATCATGGGGATCCCATCGGACCGCAGATTTCTCGCGGTCGCCGGCAAGCGCCTGGCGCACCTGTTTCCCGAGCTGCCCCAGCAGCCCGGCTACTTCAAGCGCCGCCGCCGGTTGGCCGACACGCTGGAGTGGCTCATGGGGATCTTCGCCAGTCAAAGCCCCGGCGCACACGACGATCTGCTGCTCATCGACAGCACCCCGGTGCCATGCGCGCGAAGCCGCGAAACGGTCCGCCGCTCGGCCCTGGGTGACGCCGCTGACTACGGCTATTGCGCCAGTCACAGCCAGTATTTCTGGGGGTTTCGGCTGCACGCGATCTTCTCGCCCGACGGCACGCCGCGCGCCCTGCAGCTCACCTCGCCCAAGGTCGACGAGCGCGAAGTCGGCCTCAAACTGCTCGCTCGCTGCCGCCGCCAGGGCGGCGAGATCCTGCTCGGCGACAAAGGCTACGCCGGACGCCAATTCGCCAAGGCCGTCAGCGAACTGGACGCCACGATCGTCAGGCCGACCCGACGAGACGAACCCGGCCGCGGCCCGCATCTCGCGCCGATCCGCCAACGCATCGAGAGCATCTTCTGGACCTGCAAAGACATCCTCACCCTCGAACGTCACGGCGCACGAACCCTGCCCGGCCTCAGAGAACGCGTCCTCGCTCGCTTTCTGTGCCTCGCCGCGGCCGTCACGCTCAACCACCAACTCGGTCGTCCCAGCCGCGCACTCGTCAACTACTGCGCCTAACCGCGCGGAATCAACCATCTAGGGGACGGTGCACCGAACCCAATCGTTCGAGTCGGGACAGCGCTTAGCCTCGATTCGTCAGTAGGCGTCGTTGGCTGATCGCGTGACCGGTCTTGGTCACGCGAGCGGCGCGAGTGGCGGGTGAATCGGATGGTGAGGCTCGCCCGCAGGCGTTTGGGCGCCTCGGAGCGCTCGCGGGGTCCACG
>JBBSMC010000021.1:0-38719 GCA_038233375.1 Solirubrobacterales bacterium | reverse complement strand
GCCGGCCAGCGCGACGAGGAAGCCGAGCAGCACGATCCAGCGCAGCAGCACCGTGGTGCGAAAGAACATCCCGTCCAGCGCGACGCCGACGAGCTCGCGTAGCCCGTAGGCGCTCGGCGACTCGCCCTCGCGCTCGGCGTGTGCGCGGGCGCGGCAGGCCGTGGCGATCGAGCAGGCGCAGGAAGCCCTTCTCGAGCTCGCTGAGCGTCGCATCCGCTCCGTAGGCCCGGCGCAGCTTCGCGGCGCCAGGCTTCGTCGGGTTGCGCGCGATGCATGCCTCGATCTGCGCCGGCGAAACGCGGCGAACCCATGCCTCGTGGCACGCACGACACAGTTCAGACGGGTCGAGTAGTGGGGCGGCGTCGAGCAGCGCGCGCGGGATCGTCGTCATCGCGATCCGCTCAAAGGTCACGGCGTCGCCCACCGGAAACGACGCTCCTCGGTGCACCACGATGTGTCTCTGGCGGCGCCCGCCCGGCGACGGCACGCTGACGTCGGGCTTCGGCGGAGGCTCCCTCAGGACGCCTCGCGCGTGCAGAACCGAGCGGTGGCTCGCACGGGCGCCGTCCCCACACGCGAGCACCGCCGCCACGAGGTCGGCCAGCGGGAAGGTGGCCGTGTGGCCGACGGCATACACCCCGCGGTGTACGGGATGCAGGCGGCCGTCGGCGCGCCAGCGCTTGATCCGGTCTCGATCGACCCCGGCGGCCACCATCTGCGCGTGCGAGATCCGGCCATGCTGCTGGCTGGCGATCCGCGCGACCGCACCAAACAGCGATCCCATACCTCAGGTAGTCAGGACGCCGACGAAGTTCGCCCCCTCCTTCCGTTTGGCAGGCGTGATGACGCGCCGCCGCGGATATCGCACCGGCCGCGTCAGGAGGACTCGACGTAGTAGATGACCTCCTCGGACTGCCGGCTGGAGTGGTGGTAGGCAAACGGCACGGCGAGCGGGTCCCAGTCCAGCGGGCGTGGGACGCTCGGCTCATTGCGACACTGCGAAGGTTTCCCCGCGTCGGTCTGCTGGAGGTCGCGCGTCAGCTCGGCATGGCGCGCGGCACCGAGCAGGCACGGCTCGCCAAGCTCGAGGCACCGGCGTCATCACCGGCCACGGCCCGAGATGGACCCCGCCGCGATGGGATATCCCCATCAGCGCGTTCATCCTCGTGGACTGGCGCAGGGCGAACTCGCCGCGGCAGTCGCCATCATGCAGTCCATCCCGAGTTGCTCGAGGCCGACGCGATCTGCGGACCGCAGGATCTCGTCTGCCGCGTCGTCGGCCAAGACACCGAACACTTGCAAGACATCATGAACACAATCACCGCCACCCCCGCGATCCGACGCTGCCCGAGCCACGTCGTGCTGACGCGCCAGGTTGCGCCGCGCACGATGCCGCTGATCGAAGCAGCGGCGCAGCTGACGCGCCAGGTTGCGCCGCGCACGATGCCGCTGATCGAAGCAGCGGCGCAACCTTCGCGCGGAGGATCCGGTTAGTACCGACGTGACCGGGCGCAGTCCAGACGATCCCGCGCGGGCCGAGGCAGATCCCGTGCGCGTACCCGCCCGTGTGCCCGAGCCGGTGTTCGACGCCGAGGCGGACTCCCTGCCGGAGACCAAGCGCTCCAAGCGCCGGCCGGAGATCCAGGCGATGCGCGCGATCGCCGTGCTCACGATCGTCCTCTACCACGTGTGGCCCGAGTCGATGCCGGGCGGCTTCGTCGGCGTCGACGTCTTCTTCGCGATCTCGGGCTACCTCATCACGGCGCACCTGCTGCGCGAGGTCGAGAGCACCGGCGCGCTGTCGCTGTGGGGCTTCTGGGCCCGGCGCGCGCGGCGGCTGCTGCCGGCCGCGCTGCTGACGCTGTTCGTCTGCGCGGTCGGCACGCTGCTGTTCGTCCCGCAGACCTACTGGCAGCAGTTCCTCACCGAGATCGGCGCGAGCACCGCCTACTTCCAGAACTGGCAGCTGGCCTCGGACGCCGTCGACTACCTCGCCGCCGAGAACCGCGCGTCGCCCGTGCAGCACTTCTGGTCGCTGTCGGCCGAGGAGCAGTTCTACCTCGCGTGGCCGTTGCTGCTGGCGCTCGGCGCCTGGCTGTCGAACCGGCGCATCGCGATCTTCATCGTGCTCGGGCTCGTCAGCGGCCTGAGCCTCGCGTACTCGATCAGCGCGACCGCCTCGAACCCCGTGGCGGCCTACTTCATCACGCCCACCCGCGCCTGGGAGTTCGGGGCCGGCGGGCTGCTGGCGCTGCTCGGCGCGCGCGCTTGGCGGCTGCCCGACCCCGTGCGCGCCGCGCTGTCGTGGGCGGGGCTGCTCGCCGTCATGTACGCGGCCGTCTTCTACAGCACCGACACGGCGTTCCCCGGCTCGGCCGCGCTCGTCCCGGTGGTCGGGACGCTCGCCGTCATCCTCGCCGGGATGCCGCGGGCGCGCTGGAGCCCGGCCCCGCTGCTGCGCTTCAAGCCGGGGCAGTTCCTCGGCGACATCTCGTACTCCGTGTACCTCTGGCACTGGCCGCTGATCGTGTTCGCGCCGTTCGTGTTCATCGAGCCCGGCCTGGACGAGACGCGCGTGGGCGTGATCGTCGCGACGATCGCGCTGGGCTGGCTGACGAAGGAGATCATCGAGGATCCGGTCCGGCGCAGCGCCTGGCTGTCCTCCCAGCCGCGCGTGACGTTCGCCTGCAGCGCGGCCGCGATGGCGCTCGTGGCCGGCGTGCTGCTCAGCGGCACGTCCCACGTGCAGGCGCAGATCCACGAGGCCGAGGAGGCCTCGGTGAAGGTGGTCGACAACCGCCCGCCGTGCTTCGGTGCGGCCGCGCGCGATCCCCAGAAGCCATGCTCGAACCCTGCGCTGCGCACCTCGGTCGTGCCCCTGCCGGTCGCGGCGAAGAGCGAGGACTACGCGCCCTGCGAGCGCTTCCATCGCGAGGGCGGGCTGAGCCAGTGCGACTTCGGCGTCCCCGCCGCGAAGGCCAAGCGGACGATCGCGCTCGTCGGCGACAGCCACGCCTCGCACTGGCGCACGCCGCTGGACCACGTCGCCAGGCAGAACGGCTGGCACGGCGTCTCGATCACGCGCACGAGCTGTCCGTTCTCCGAGGCGACGAAGAAGCTCGCCGAGCCGACGTTCTCGCAGTGCCAGGACTGGGTCGCCAAGCTGCCCGGCTACTTCCGCGCGCATCCGGAGATCGACACGATCGTCACCGTCGGCATCACCGGTGGGGCGGTCAAGGTGCCGCCTGGAAAGACGATGTTCGAGGCGAAGGTCGACGGCGTGCGGAGTGCCTGGCGCACGCTGCCCGACACCGTCAAGCACATCATCGTGCTGCGCGACACGCCGCGGATCGCCGGCGACACCGTCGACTGCGTCGACCGTGCGATCACCGCGGGCGAGCGCGCCGACATCAACTGCGCGGTTCCGCGGGAGTTCTCCGTGGAGGCCGATCCGCAGGCGGTGGCCGCGCGCACGTCGGGCACGTCGCGCACGCAGGTCATCGACCTCACCAATCGCTTCTGCAGCAAGCGCCTGTGCTTCCCCGTGATCGGCGGAGCACTCGTCTTCAAGGACCTGCACCACTTCACGCTCGTCTGGGCCGAGACGCTCGGGCCGCCGCTGGCGCGCGAGGTACAGCGCGTGTCGCAGTCCTGGTAGTGGGCCGTGACGGCTGCCTGACGCTCAGCAGCCGAGCTCGATCGCGTCGGCGATCATCGCGCTGCGGTAGCGATAGCCGGCCTCGTCGGCATGCAGGCCGTCGGGCAGGAAGACGGCCCCGCCGGTGACGGCGTGCTCCCAGTCGACGACGACGATCCGCGGGTCGCGCCGCTTGGCCTGGTGCAGGACTCGGTTCAGGCCGCGGTAGGCGCCCTTGCGCTTGGGCCGGATGATCGTCGACCAGACGACGCAGGCGTTCTCGGGCAACAGCGACATCGTGCGACGCACGCGGTCGGCGAAGCGCTTGGCGTCGCTGCCGTCGTTCGTGCCGAGGCTGATCACGACCGTCTTCGGCGTCACCAGCCGAAGCTTGCGGCGCACGAGCTTCATGCCCTGCGGCGTCGTGATGCCGTTCTTCGTGGCGGCGACGATATTGCGCCCGCCGAGCATCGGGCCGAGGTACGGCAACGTCCCGACGGCCAGCGAGTCGCCGACGACGAGCACGTCCGAGTCGCCCGCGACGGCAGGCCCGGCCGATCCGACGAGCACTCCCAGGACGACAAGCAGCATGCAGCCGATGCGCGTGCGAATCCCCCTGGTCATGCGCATGCGCGCACAGCGATGTCTCTCAAGACCTCGTCCTCGGTCCGTCGATGCGAATGAAGCTCCTCTCGACGACCGCCCGCGCGGCCTCAGCAAGGATTATCCGCGAGCAGTCAAGCGGCGGCTGACGGTCGTCGGATCGCCGGCGTCGGCGGTCGCCTCGACCTGCAGCGTGACGGTCAGCCCGCGGCGCCTGCCCATGGCCTTGCGCAGCCGCGAGACCTGCGTGCGCGTGAGGTTGACGCGCACGATCTTCGACTCCGCCGCCTGCAGCCTCAAGGTCACCGGGCGCAGGCTGATCGAGACGGCCCGCTTGCGCTTGCGGGGCTTGTCGCGCTCGGTCAACGTTCCGGTCACCTCGACCGTGCAGATCGTGTCGCAGCCGACGCGGACCGGCAGCGTGCGCATCGTGAACAGGCCGGCGCTGCGCAGGACGCGGACGCTGACGTCCGGTCCGAGCGGCGGCGGCAGGGTCGGGATCTTCGGCGGCGGCGGGTGGCCGATCGGCGTCGTCGCGGCGCAGGGCGGCGCGGACGGCGCGGCGAGCGCGAACTGCTGCACGCGGTTGTTGCGCGAGTCGGTCACGGTCAGGATGCCGTGGCAGTCGACGACGATGCCGGTCGGGTTGATGAACTGGCCGGGTCCGGTCCCGCGCTCGCCGAACATGCCGAGGCGCTCGCCGTCGGGGCCGAACTTCTGGATGCGGTTGTTGCCGCGGTCGGCGACCCAGAGGTTGTTGCCGGCGTCGAGCGACATCTGCGCGGGCGCCGACAGCTTGCCGAGCGTGCGCCCGGAGCCACCGAACTGCGCGACCTTGGCGCCCTGTCCGTCGTAGATCTGGATGCGGTTGTTCGTCGCGCTGACGTAGACACGCGAGCCATCGAGCGTCGCCGCGACCCCGCGGACGGTGCCGGCGTCGGTCCACGCGCCGAGGTAGTTGCCGGCTGTCGTGAACCGCACGACGCGGCGGTTGCCGGTGTCGGCGACGGTGATCACGCCGTTCGCGTCGATCGTGATCGCCGAGGGATCGAGCATCCGGCCAGGGCCGCTGCCGATCGCGCCGATCGTGCGTGCGGGCAGGCCGGTGGAGCGGGCGAAGACGAAGATCCGTGCCCGGCGCTGGTCGAGCACGTAGGCGTCTCCGGCCGCGTCGAAGGCGACCGCGACCGGACGGCGCAGAATCGTCGGGCCGGGGGAGGGGGAGCCCCAGGACGAGGCGATCGAGCCGTCCGGGTTCAGCAGCTCGATGCGACCGTTGATCGAGTCGGCGACCGCGCGCAGGCCGTTGGCGTCGGCGGCGATGCCCATCGGCGCGTTGAACTGCCCCGGTCCGCGGCCGGACGTGCCGAACGACCGCAGCAGCCGGCCGCCGCGATCGAAGACGTCGATGCGGTCGTTGCCGGTGTTCGTGACGTACAGCGCGCCGCTGCGGTCCGAGGCGATCGCGCGCGGGAAGGCGAGCTTCCCGGGCCCGGTGCCGTAGCTGCCCCAACGGGCCTTGTACTTGTAGTCGGGCTGCGGACCGAAGCGCAGTACCCGCTGGTTGATGTCGTCGGCGACGAACACGCGGCCCTGCGGGTCGACGGCCACGCCGAACGGGAAGCTGAACTGGTTCTTGCCGGCGCCCTGGCCGCTGCCGACGGTCCGGATCACGCGCCCGCCGAAGTCCATGACGACCAGGCGGTGGTGGTGGTCGTCGGCGACGATCAGCCGCTGGCCGCGGACTGCCAGGCCGCGCGGATTGGCGAGCAGGCCGGGCGGGACGATCTCGGCGGCGCCGGAGCCGTCGAGGTTGAAGCGCTGCACGCGGTCGTTCTGGCTGTCGGAGACGAAGAGGAGGTTCCCCGCTATCGCCAGCCCGCCGCCCGCGGGCGCGTCGTTTCCGCCGCCCGGCCCGAAGTTGAACTGGCCGACGTTCGTGCCGCGGCTGCCGAAGGAGTGGATCAGCCGGCCCTCGGCGCTGAAGCGGTCGATCCGGCTGTGGCCGCTGCTGGCGACGAACAGCGTGTTGTCGGCGGCGACCGCGACGGCCCCGACCGACGTGAACTCGCCTGGGCGCAGGCCGGCGAGGCCGACCTCGCGCACGAACCGCCCGTCCGGCGTGAAGACCTGGATGACGCTCGAGGATTGGTCGCCGACGTAGACCGACCCATCAGGACCGATCGCCACCGTCTGCGGGAAGCGCAGCACGCCGCCGCCGCGCTGGCCGATCTGCGAGCTCGCCGTGTACGGGCAGGCGCTTGCGCCGGGGCACGGCGCCTGCGCGGAAGCGCTCGCGGGCAGCGCGAGGGCGCCGAGCGCGAGCGAGCCGATCAGGACTGCCGTGAGGCGGCGACGGGGGCTGCGGGCCATCGTCGCTCTAACCACGGCACGCGACGATAGTCGCGCCGCCGCGGCCCGCCTGCACGATGCCCTGCGGCTACGGCGTGGTCAGGCAGGAGGGCTGATCTTCGCGATCGTCCGGCCGGAGGGGCGAGCCGCTCGCAGCCTGCGCTGGCTCGACGGCAACAACTGCGTCCGCGTCGGCTCGATGCTTGCCGCGCTGAGCCTGTTCGCCGTGCTGCTGGGCAACCACTCACATCCCGGCGCGTAGTACAGGCGAAGAAATGTGCGGGTTGCCGCAATCGCGCTGGAAACAGGGCTATGCTGACCGCGGTGCCGGATCTGGTCGATCGCATCCGCCGCGAGCTCGATGACCGCATCGCGGCGCTCAGGCCCGTAGCCGAGGAGTTCGGGCGCTTGGAGCGCGCCGCCGACGCGCTCGACCGGGCATCCGGTGGTGGCGACGCCGCCGCACCAAGTGCGTCGGCCGCACGGCCGGCGCGCAGCGGCGGGGGCGCGAAGCGCACCGGTCGACGGCGAACGACGCGTTCGACCACCGGCCGGGCGGCCCCAGGCCAGACGCAGCTGCGCGTCATCGAGCAACTGCGCAGCAACCCCGGCAGCTCGAGTACGGCCGTCGCGCAGGCGCTGGGAATCTCCGCGAATGCCGCGGCGGCCACGATCTCGCGGCTCGTCAAGCAGGGCCGGGTACACCGCGGGGACACCGGCGGCTACAGCGCAGACGTGCCGGCAAGCCCGGCGCCCGACGCACCCGGCGCGTAGCTCTCGCGGCGTCCTACAACCCGTGCAGCGGGTTGTGCGGCGGCGCCGGGTTGTCACGCGGAGGCTCCTCGGCGTCGCGCTCCTCGGTCGCCACCGGCTTCATGCGCTGCGGCAGCCCGCCGGGGAGCTTGAGCTTGACCTTGCGTCCGTCCTTCGTCGTCAGATCGCCCAGCTCGGGCTGTTGGCGATGCAGCGGCTCACCTGGAATAGGGCTCATGAAGCCAGGCTACTCCTGCTGTCCAGCGTCGATCGAGGTACTGCGCCGGCGCCCGCCGCCGAGGCTCGGCAGCCGCGGCATCCGCGCCTCGCGCAGCGCCGCGCGCGCCGCCGCGTGGCCGTTTACACCGTGCGCCGCGCCACCGGGAAACGTCGACGCGCCGCCGATGAACAGGCCGCGCACGGGCGTGGCGTAGGGCTTGAGCGAGGGCACCGGACGGAAGATCAGCTGGTCCATCGCGTAGCTGCCGTGGCCGACGTCGCCGCCCGGCAGGCTCGGGTTGCGCGCGTGCAGGTCGGCGGGCGCCATCACGTGGCGCGCCAGCACGCGGTCGCGGAAGCCGGGCGCGAAGCGCTCGAGCGAGCTCTCGATCGCGTCGGCGAACTGCTCGCGCCGTGCGGCGGACCATGCGATACCGGAGGGCGTGTGGGTGTACGCCCAGGCCGTGTGCTTGCCCGCGGGCGCCCGCGTCGGGTCGGCGATCGTCTGCTGGCCGGAGAGCAGGAACGGATGTGCGGGCAGCGTGCCGCCGGCGACCTCGTGCAGCGCGGCGCGCATCGAAGCGGGGGCGCCACCGACATGCACCGTTCCGGCGCGGCGCGCATCCTTGTTCTCCCACGGGATCGGCGCGTCGAGCGCCCAGTCGACCTTGACGGTGTCCGGCCCGAAGCGAAACCGCATCGCGCGGCGGATGTACTCGTCGCCGAGCGCGTCCCCGGCAAGCGACACGAGCCCCTGCGGCGTGGTCGTCGTGATGACGGTGCGCGCGGCGATCCGCTCGCCGCCGGCGAGCTCGATGCCGGTCGCGCCGCGCCGGTTGGCCAGCACCCGCCGGACGCAGGCGTCCGTACGCGTCTCGCCGCCGAGCTCGCGCAGGCGGCTCGCGAGCGCCCCGGTGATCGCGCCGGCGCCGCCCTCCGGGCTGGGCCAGCCGACCGCGTGCCCGAGCAGGTTCAGCCAGACGCCGGCGATCGCGCTCCCTGCGGCGTCCAGCGGCACGTCGCCGTGCAGCGACGAGCCGTACAGCAGCGATGCGCCGTCGCCGCGAAAGACCTCGCCCGCGAGCGCCGTGGCGGGCATGAGCAGGATCCGCGTGAACTCGAGCATCCCGCCGACCTTGAACGCGCCGACCATGCGCGCCGCGCCGGCCACCGGGGGAAAGCCCGCGAGCATCGTCGTGCGCACGGCCTCCCAGTGGCGCAGGTAGGGCGCCACGAGATGCTCCCAGCGGCGGCCGTCGCCGGGCGTCAGCGCCTCCAGTGAGTCGACGGTCTGGGCGAGGTCGCGCGAGAGCGCGGCGCTGCGGCCGCCGGGCAGGGGATGGACCATCGCCAGCTCGGGCTGGATCCAGCGCAGGCCGTGGCGATCGAGCTGCATCCGCTCGAAGACCGGTGAGGCGATTCCGACGGGGTGCACGGCCGAGAAGACGTCATGGTGGAAGCCGGGCAGCGTGAGCTCGGCGGTCTGCGCCGAGCCGCCGAGCGTGGGTGCGCCCTCGACGCACAGCACGGAGAGGCCGCCGCCGGCAAGGGTCACCGCCGCCGACAGCCCGTTCGGCCCCGAGCCCACCACGACCGCGTCGTAGCGGGTGGCGGTCACGCGGTCCTCAGCGCGATCTGCTGGAGCATGCTCGACTCGGGACGCTCGTCGCCCCAGAACGCCTGCTGCGCCTTGCGGCCCTGGGTGCGGTAGGCCTGCTCGAGCGTCACGGGCATGTCGTCCCAGGTTCCCGCCGCGCGCAGGTAGGCCTGGCCGTCGAGCTCGTAGGCGAGCAGCCGGTTGCGACCGCGGCCCATGAAGTGGCGCTCGTGCGTGTCGAGGCAGATGACGGCCAGCGGCGTGCAGCCGGGCGGGTAGGCGGGCGGCTCGTCGCGGCCGTAGCGGACCATCAGCTCGCTGAGGCGGGCCGCATAGTGCTCGAGGTCGCCGGGATGGTGCTCGCGCGTGAAGAAGCGGGTGACGGTGACGTACCCGCGCAGGATCGCCGGCGTCCGCGGCGAGAGCGCGCTGATGATCTCGATCTCGAACGTCTGGCCGGCGAGGCCGGGGGCGCTGCGCACGGCGGTGAAGCGACCCAGGTCGCTGCCGTAGTCAGGCCAGGTCTCGGGTCGCCCGAGCGCCGCCAGCGTGCGCTGCGCCGACGCGATCGGCACCGGCCTGTACGTGTGCCAGACCTGCTCCCGGCGATCGCGCGCGGGCGGCGTCAGGTCGCCGAGCCTGCCGTGGCGCAGCCGGTACTCGGGTTTGTAGGCGTCGCGCTCGGCCGTCGTCTCGAACACGATCCCGTGCGCGCGGCGCTCGTCGTCCTCCCAGGCCGCCGGAAACCAGGGTCCGATCAGCCGCCCCGCGCCCGTGAAGAGCTGCTCGCGGTCCAGCGTGCCGCGCGGGGTGTGGGCGCTGTCGAGGATCCGCTCGCGAAAGAACGCGCGATGGAAGGCCAGCACGTCGTGCGCGTGCAGGCGGCGGTGCCCGCGCCGGTGCCAGCGCGTCGTGAGGATCGCGAAGGCCAGCCGGAGATCCTCGACGTCGCGCAGCTCGGGCATGCGCGCGTAGTAGGCGGCGTTGAGGAAGTCGGTCACCCAGCCGACGGCGTCGGGAGCGGTGATCGACGTGCCGCTCATGCGCGCGACGGACAGCGGCGAGGAGCGCCAGGCACG
The DNA here is from genome assembly GCA_038233375.1 of Solirubrobacterales bacterium. GTDB lineage: Bacteria > Actinomycetota > Thermoleophilia > Solirubrobacterales > Solirubrobacteraceae > CADCVQ01. The sequence goes on along the minus strand of JBBSMC010000021.1, from coordinate 28,479 downwards.
CCGCGCCACGGCTGCGGTCGCGACGATGCCGAGCGTGGTGGTCGCGCTCTGCGCGGCCCGTCGTGCGTCCATGGGGATGCAGGCTACCCCGGGGTGGTCATCAGGCATCCGAAAACGCGTCGCACCGTCGCCGGTAGCGTTGGCGCCGGTGTCCGACCGCTTCGACTCCTACCTGCGTCAGGCCGCCGAGCTCATCCACGACGGCGACCTCTCGCGCGCCGAGGGCTTCGAGCGCCTCGCGCGCCAGACGCTCGAGGCACTCGGCTCGCCGCCGCGGCTGGCGGCCAAGCTGCACGCCCACCGCGGCGAGCGGGCGATGCGCCAGGCCGACTACCCACTGGCCGAGGAGGCGTTCAGCGAGGCGGTCGCCGCGCTGCGCCAGGCGGGCCAGGGCGGCCACGAGCTGTTTGACCTCGTGTACCGCGTCGGCCTCGCGCGCTCCCACCGCGGCGCCGACGAGCGTGCGCTGCTGGCCTTCGACGAAGCGATCGCTCTCGCCGCCGCGATCGGCCCGGCGTTCTATCCCGTCGCCTACGCGCAGATCGCGCGTGCCGAGTCGCTGCGGCGCCTCGCCCGCCGCGCCGATGCCGAGCAGAGCCTGCGCGCGGCGATCGCCGTCGCCGAGCACGCCCCCGGCGACGCGCGCGACAGGCTCGCGCAGGCGGCGCGCGACGCGCTCGACGCGCTGCGCCCGAACCGCGACCGCTCGCCGGCGGATGGAAGCGACCCCCGTGAACGCGACCGCGGCGACGCCGCGCCGGCCGCCGCTCGCGCCGACGCGCCAGCCGAGCGCGGTCCGCGCCCGCCGGCCCCCGATCCGGACTCGCTGCGCTTCGACCAGGCGGCCTTCGACGCCGTCCTCGCCGAGCTCGATGCGCTGATCGGCCTGGCCGCGGTCAAGGCCGAGGTCCGCCGCCTCGCCGAGCTGCTGCGGATCGCGTCGATGCGCCGCGCCGCGGGCCTGAAGACGGTCCAGGTTTCGCTGCACCTCGTCTTCCAGGGCGGCGCGGGCACGGGCAAGACGACCGTCGCCCGCCTGTTCGGGCGCCTGTACAGGAGCCTCGGGCTGCTGGCGACCGACCGCGTCGTGGAGGTCACACGTGAGGACCTTGTCTCGGGCTACGTCGGTCAGACCGCGACGAAGACCGCCGCCGCCGTCGACAGCGCGCTCGACGGCGTGCTGTTCCTCGACGAGGCCTACGGGCTCGTGCGGCCCGACAGCCACGGCGACTTCGGCCCGGAGGCCGTCGTCGAGCTGCTCAAGCGCATGGAGGACGACCGCGACCGGCTCGCGGTCATCGCCGCCGGCTACCCCCACGAGATGACCGAGTTCCTCGCCACGAACTCCGGCTTTCGCAGCCGCTTCGGCGAGACGATCCACTTCGAGGATTACGGCCCGACGGAGCTCGTCCAGATCTTCGAGACGTTCGCGAAGGCGGCCGACTACGGGCTCGACGCGGACGCGCGGAGCGAGCTGCAGCGGGTCATGGAGCGCCTGCACGCCGCGCGCGACCGCTACTTCGGCAATGCCCGCACGGCGCGCAACCTCTTCGACGACGTCGTCGCCCATCAGGCCGAGCGGTTGCTCAGGCCGGGCGCCGCCACGCCCGACCGCACGGCGCTCATGACGCTGATGCTCGTCGACGTGCGCGGCGCCAGCGCGATGCGCGCGCCCGCCGCGCCGTAGCCGCCGCCCCACGAAACGGCGTCCATGATGGCGCGAACCCACGCCGAGCGCGAGCAACACCGGGCCGCGTAGCCCGGCGCAGTAGGCGGGACGGACCCGTTCGGCCGGTTTCAGCGAGCTGAGCGCCGGGCCCGATCTGCCGACTACTGTTGCATCGAGAGCCGCTGGGCTGCCACTTCGCGCTCGACGACTTCGGGGCGGGCTTCGGCTCGTTCTACTACCTCAAGCACGTGCGCTTCGACATCCTGAAGATCGACGGCGAGTTCGTGCGCGACTGCTGCTCGACGCGCACCGACCGCCTCGTCATCCAGTCCGTCGTCGACATCGCCCGCGGCCTGGGCAAGGAGACGATCGCCGAGCACGTCGGCGACGACGCGACCGTGGCGCTCCTGCGCGACCTCGGGGTGACCCACGGCCAGGGCTTTCACCTCGGCCGGCCGCAGCCGCTGGAGGAGTTCCTCGCCGAGATGGCGAGGCGGCCGCCGGCGCTGGCCTAGACCCGGCCCCCGAGCTTGCTGATGGCGCGCGGTCGCACCAGCCGTGCGTGGCCTGGCGATCATGATGCCTATGGCGCTGCGTACTCGACGCGATCTCGGAGGAAAGGACGATCGGACGCGAGCGCGGCGGGCTTCTGTTCGCTACGAACATCAACGCGCCACGCTGCCTGATCGGGCGGCGGAGCCGGCCGATGCGTGCGGGGCCGCGTGCCCTTCGCGCGCGGGCGCTCGACGGCCTGGCCGCGCTCGGGCGGCCGGCCGCGCAAGCTCATGTTCTCGGGCGCCGACTCGCTGACCGCCTCACGTGGGGCGAGCCGATCCCGCGCGAGATCCGCCTGGCGGTCTTCGGGCGGCGCTCTGACACCAACGGCGCGGAACACGCGAACACATCCACCTCGCTCGGGTTCGATCCGATCGAGTCCGGCGATCCCCGATGCGAGCACGGGTTTTGTTCGTCGCCGCGGAGGGAAGACACGGTGCGGGTGATCCGCTGATCGCCGCCTTCCGTTTGTACGAGCGGGCTCGCTTGAGCTCGCGATGTTCACACGCGCCGCCACCCCGGTGGCGCACCGCAAGGAGCTCTTACATGTCTGAGGTCACGAATCATCTGTTTGACACGATCGACCACCAGCACGCTGGTGAGTCGGCCAGCACGAGACGCACGCTCGTCAAGACGACGGCCGGAGCGCTCGGAACGATGGGGCTGCTCGGCTACGCCTCCTCGGATGCGTTTGGCACCATCAAGACCGACCCGGCGAACTCTGTCGAGAACATCACGACGGTCGCCGCGACGGCGGAGGTGCTCGCGACGATCGTGAACACCGTTGGTGCAGAGAAGCTGGCCGGCAAGCTCGATCCGGTCACCCTGCGCAACATCCGCGCCGCCGCCCAGCAGGAGAAGAACCACTACGAGCTGCTGACCTCCAGCGCCGTCGGAGGTAAGCCGGCGACGACGACGATCTACGTGCCCAACGAGGTCTTCGCGTCTCCGGAGAGCCTGCTGACCACGCTCATCGTCGGCGACCAGGTGTTCATCAATGCCTACCTGCTGGCAACGACCGTATTCGCACGACAGGGCGATCTGATGGGTTCGAAGTTCGCCCGCTACTCAGCGGAGATCATGGCCACGGAGGCCGTCCATCGCGCGGTCGCGCTGCAGTCGCTGGGCAGGCTTGGCAACGACCGCGTCTACGCGAAGTTCGCGCAGCGCGAGCCGGTTGTCGGACTCCCGACGACCGGCCTTCCCGGCTTCTACAAGATCCTCGAGGCCGTCGCGCAACTCGAGTCCGTTGGGTTCGGGTTCGGCAAGCCGGGCTCCAAGCCAGGAACGAAATTCGAGTACGCCGAGGTGGCCGCGCGCACCCCGACCGATCCCAGCGTGAACATCATCAGGATCTCCTGAGCAGCAGCGGGCGCCAGCGTCGAGGGTGCGAGCTCACGGCGCGGGCGCGTGGGCACGTCGTGCGCCAGTCCGGCGGTCATCGGGCTGGCGCGCGGAATGACCCGTTCGCACGGTCACCCCGGGGAAGCGCGTCAGCGCTGCTTCGGTAGGCCGCGGCGAGGATCGCGGCGCACCGAACGCCGCGCAGTTCGAGCAGCAGCAGGCGAAGATCGTGGCGGCGATCAACGCTCTGGACGCGGCGGTCCTCGCGGCAGGAGATCCAGGACACGAGCGACAAGGCGGCCTACGTACTTCTCGGTCTCCTCCTCCTAGGTGATGGGCCCAGACATGATCGCCGGAATCGAGCGGATCATGCAGCGCAAGGTGATCGCGTTCTTGAGCGCCACCCAGGTCAATCCCGATGTCGCCGTCGAGACGTTCCTGCTTGCGCCCTCGACCGAGCACACCCCCGCGCAGCAGCTGGCATCCCCGCCCGCTGAGTGACCGCGCCAGCGGGCTCTAGAGGTGGTTGCGCTTCGCGGCTTGACGTGTGCCACCCAGTGATCGGCGAGCTTGCCCGATGACCCCCGCGAAGTCCGGCTGACCACGCTCGTGGGCGGCTCAGCCCGTGAAGCGAGGCAGGATCTCGCGGGCGGTAGAAATCGACGAAGCCGTCATGGTCAGGGCCGATCTGCCCGACGTAGATCTCGTCAAAGCCGGCATCCACGTACGCCTGGATCGCCGCCGCATGCTCCTCGGGATCGGGCCCACACGCCACCGATGTGTGGATCTGCTCCTCGGTGACGAGCTGCGCGGCTTGCTCGAAGTGGCGCGGCGAGGGCAGGATCTGCGCGAGCTCGCCGCCGAGCGCCTCGTTGCGACGGCCTCCTCGAGCATCTCCAAGCGCACGTCGGCCTCGGGCCAGCGGTCGCCGAAGACGTGTTCGTTGAGCGCTTCGCCGCTGCCGCAGGCGGCTACCCCGGCCAGCGACGACGTACCAGCACGACCCTCTGACGCAGCCGGGTCGCCGATCACCGGACTAGCCAGAGCCCGGCTGGGCCGTCTTGCGATGCAGTTGCGCCTTGGCGCGGTCGGGCAGCAGGCGACTGCCGTGGCCCTGCAGCTTGGTCGCCAGCGAGGCAGCGACGACGCGCTCGTCGCCGTCCATGAGCGCTTCGAAGCCCTGCCGTGCGACGTCGGCGGGATCGTCCTTGTCGCCCGCGCCGACCTTCGTGTCAAGCATGTCGGCGCGCTCGAAGAACTCCGTCTCAGTCGGGCCTGGCATGAGCGACGTGATCGTCACGCCGGTGTCCTTCAGCTCGTTGCGCAGCGCCAGCGCAAAGGACTGCACGAACGATTTCGACGCGTTGTAGACCGCCTGGAAGGCACCGGGCATCGTCGCGGCGATCGACGACGTGAACAGGATTCGGCCCTCATCGCGCTCGACCATGTCGCGTACGACGTGCTTGGCGAGATGGACCGTGGAACGGATGTTGAGGTCGATGATCCGCAGCTCGTCCTCAAGCGCGGTGTCCGTGGCGAACGCGCCACCCGCTCCGACGCCGGCGTTCAACGCGACCGCCTGCACCGGCCGTCCCGCCGTCTTCATGCGCTCACAAAGCTCATCCACGCCGCCGTCGGAGCTGAGGTCGACCTGGACGGACTGCACGCTCGCGCCGAGCTGCTCGAGCTGCGTCGCCGCTGTCTGAATCGCGTCGTCCTCGGCCGCGATGATGAGGTCGAAGTCGTGCTCGGCGAACTGCTTGGCGAGCTCGAAGCCGATGCCGCTCGAGGCGCCGGTGACGACGGCCAGGGCGCGCGTGGAGGTAGAGATCGGTGTGGTCATGACGCTGGTGTTCCCAGCGCCCGAAGCGGTCAAGCGCCCGCCGTCGCGGCGGCACTCGCCACGCCGCGGATGATCGCGACGCGCTCGGTCGTGCTGCCGTGCTCGAGCAGGCCGGCTTCGCAGAGCCGGTCGGCGCGCTCGCGCACGAGCGGCCCGAACGCGCCTTCGTGGTCGAAGAAAACATCGACGGCCAGGCCGGTCGCACGCAACCCGCGCATCGTCGCGTCAAGGTCACTGACCGAGGAGTGGATGACGAGGATCGTCCCGTCGGGCCGCAGGTGCCTGGCGGCCTGGGCGCAGAGCGGGTCCAGCAGCGCGCGGCCGTCGCGACCGGCGTCCCAGGCGCGCGTTCCACCGCGGCGCGGCAGCGCATCGACGGCGGCCGGCAGGTAGGGCGGGTTGGAGACGATCAGGTCGAAGCGCTCGCCCTGCAGCGCGCTGAACAGATCGCTGCGCAATGCGCGCACCCGCACGCCGTTGGCGACTCCGTTGAGCAGCACCGACAGCTGGGCGCGACGCGAGACGTCGACCGCCGTCACCGAAGCGCCGCACAGCGCGGCGGCCACGGCGATTGCACCGCTACCCGTGCATAGATCCAGAACGCGGGCACCTGGCGCGAGCCGCTGGCTGCGCACGGCGTCGATCAGCATCCAGGTATCCGAGCGCGGTTGAAAGACGCCAGGTAGTGCCAGCACCCGCAGCGCTTCGTCGCCTCGCTCGTCCGGGCGACGATTGCGGCGGGCTCTGAGCGCGGAGGGTGTGATCGACACGCGGGGCCGCTACCCCACGGCGCCCGCCGTCATTCGCCCACGTCGCAGAAGCGGCGACAGAGGTCGTCGACGAGCGCACGCACGCCGAGCTTGGCGACCAGCGCGCGGTGCGCGGCGGGGGTGCCGCCGCCTGCCAGCAGCCGGCGCGCGTCGCCCAGCGCGCGCCCACACCCGAGCGATTTCGCGTAGGGAGCGAGCTCGAGCAGCCGGCCCTCCAAGCGCTGCCGCGTGGGCGCGAGCTCCCCGCTCTGCAGATCGGCCATAAGGCCGGCGACGCCGTGCCGGCAGGCCGACCAGCGGTTCTCGTCGATACGCCAGGACGGCGCCGCTGCGCACTGCTCGCCGGCCAGATGGCGGTCGCGCAGCGCGGCGACGAGCGCGTGGATCACTGCGGCGAGCGCCGCAGCGTCGGCGACCGTGGCCTGCGAATCGCAGACACGCACCTCGAGCGTGCCGAACGTCGGATGTGGGCGCAGCTCCCACCACCAGCGCCGCGCTTCCGGCAACGCGCCGGCGCGTGCGCCCCACTCCAGCGCGCGTGCGAAGCCGGCCATGTCGCCGAGCGCCGGCGGCACGCCCTGGCGCGGCAGCAGCCCCGCGATCTTCGACCGCACCGAGGCCAGCCCGCTGTCGACTCCGCCGTAGAACGGCGCCGCCGTCGCGAGCGCGGCGATCTCCGGCAGCTGCGCGCGCAGCATGTCGTGGACGGCGATCGTCGCGTCCGCGCCGCCGACGGCGACGTGCACGTGCAGGCCGCAGACCTGCTGCGCGTCGACCAAGCCGCCGAACTGGTGGCGGATCTCGTCGTAGCGCGGACCCGGGTTGAGCGGCCCCATCGGTGCACCGAACGGATGCGCGCCGACGCTCAGCGTGCGCAGACCGAGCCCGGCGGCGACCCGTTGCAGATCCCGGCGCGCGCCGCGCAGGCAGGCAGCAGCCTCGGGAACCGACGACGCCGCCGGCGTCAGCACCTCGATCTGGGCAGCGGGCAGCTCGAGCTTGAAACGCGGGTCACCGCCGAGTGCGGCGAGTAGGTCGGCCGCCCGCGGCGCCGGCTGCAACGTCTCGCCGTCGATCAGCATGACCTCCTCCTCGATGCCCACCGTCAGGGGCTCTGCGCGGTCGAACACCGCGCCGAGAGGCTGCTTGTTGGGGAGCAACACCGCCATGCGCAGCGGGCTACCCACGAGTGCCGCCCGTCAGCGCTCGCTGGTCGATGCCCGGTCCAGGCCGGCGTTGCCGGTGCCGCCGCGCCACGCTCGCCGCTCGATTGTCGCTCCGCAATCCGGGTACACGGCGCGCCATGCGAGCACTCACGTACCACGGAACCCGCGACGTACGCGTCGACAACGTGCCGGATCCGAAGATCGAGGCGCCCACCGACGCGATCATCCGCGTGACGTCGAGCGGCATCTGCGGCTCGGACCTGCACCTCTACGAGGTCCTCGGCGCGTTCATCGACACGGGCGACATCCTGGGCCATGAGCCGATGGGAATCGTCGAGGCGGTCGGTGCGGAGATCACCGACATAGCGGTTGGCGACCGCGTCGTGATCCCGTTCAACATCTCGTGCGGGCACTGCTACATGTGTGACAAGGGGCTGCAGTCGCAGTGCGAGACGACCCAGGTCCGCGAGCAGGACACCGGCGCATCGCTCTTCGGCTACACCAAGCTCTACGGCCAGGTGCCCGGCGGCCAAGCCGAGTTCCTACGCGTGCCGCAGGCGCAGTACGGGCCGATCAAGGTTCCCGAGGGCCCGCCCGACGATCGTTTCGTCTACCTGTCCGACGTCCTGCCGACCGCGTGGCAGGCCGTCGAGTACGCGGACGTGCCGCAGGGCGAGACGGTGCTCGTGCTCGGCCTCGGCCCGATCGGCGAGATGAGCACCCGCGTCGCTCAGCAGCGCGGCGCCGGCCGTGTCATCGCGATCGATCTCGTGCCCGAGCGGCTGGAGCGCGCCCGCGCGCACGGCGTCGAGGCGCTCGACCTCACGCAGTACGACAACGGCGACCTGCCAGAGGCCGTGCGCGAGATCACCGGCGGACGTGGCCCGATCTCCGTCATCGACGCCGTCGGCATGGAGGCGCACGGCGCGCCGATCGGCAAGATCGCGCACAAGATCGCGGGCGTGCTGCCCGACGCGATCTCCGCGCCGATCACCGAGAAGATGGGCATCGACCGCCTCAGCGCGCTGCACACGGCGATCGAGCTCGTCCAGCGCGGCGGCACGGTCTCGCTGTCGGGTGTCTACGGCGGAGCCGCGAGCCCGATGCCGCTGATCCAGATGTTCGACAAGCAGATCAACCTGCGCATGGGTCAGGCCAACGTCCGGCGCTGGGTGCCAGAGATCCTGCCGCTCCTCTGCGGCGACGACGACCCGCTCGGCGTCGAGGAGTTCGCCACCCACCATGTCGCACTCGACGACGCGCCCGACGCCTACGAGACCTTCCAGAAGAAGCAAGACGGGGCATTCAAGGTGCTGATCAACCCATGAAGGCGATCTGCTTTGTGCATGCCGAGCTGCGCATCATGCTGAGCGAGAGATGGTAGGGGTTGAGCATGTCGACGATGATCAGGGCCGAGCGATAGCGGCTCCGCCCGCCAACGCCGAGGCCGTGCTGTGTCAGGCCCGCGGCTGCGCGGATGATGGCGTGGCAGTGGCGGTGTTCCCTGCATCGGCTGTTTGGCTCTTGCCGGGAAGGGGGTACACGCGCTGTCGATCCGGACCGCGACAGGTGGAGGAAGGGCGATGGACGCCGACGACATGCACGAGACCCGGACCGAGGTCGGCTACGGCGATCAGGTGGTGCAGCGAGGTTCAGGTGGAGAGACACACCAGGTGGCCGGGGACGGCCGGCCGGCACTGACGACGCAGCAGGGCACGGTCGTCGGCGACGATCAGAACAGCCTGCGAATCGGCGACCGCGGGCCAACCGCGCTGGAGGACTCTCACTTCCGCGAGAAGATCTTTCATTTCGATCACGAGCGGATCCCGGAGCGGGTCGTGCACGCTCGCGGCTACGGCGCACATGGATTCTTCGAGAACTACGAGCCGTTGGCAGACCTGACGTGCGCCGATCTATTTCAGCGGCCCGGAGAGCGCACGCCGGCGTTCGTGCGGTTCTCGACCGTCGCGGGCAGCAAGGGATCCGGTGACCTGGCGCGTGACGTACGCGGCTTCGCGGTCAAGCTCTACACGAAGGCCGGCAACTGGGATCTCATCGGAAACAACATCCCGGTGTTCTTCATCCAGGACGCGATCAAGTTCCCGGACCTGATCCACGCCGCCAAGGAGGAGCCCGATCGGGGCTTTCCGCAGGCGCAGACGGCACACGACAACTTCTGGGACTTCGCGTCGCTGATGCCCGAGGCCACCCACATGCTGATGTGGGCGATGTCCGATCGGGCGATCCCGCGGTCGTTTCGCGTCATGGAGGGCTTCGGCGTGCATACGTTCCGGCTGGTCGATGCCGCTGGGGGGTCGACGTACGTCAAGTTCCACTGGAAGCCCAAGCAGGGCCTGCAATCGGTCCTCTGGAACGAGGCACTGAAGATCAACGGCGCCGACCCTGACTTCCACCGCCGGGATCTGTGGGACGCGATCGGGCAGGGCGACTTTCCCGAGTGGGAGCTCGGCCTGCAGCTGTTCGACGACGAGTTCGCCGACGCCTTCCCGTTTGACATCCTCGACGCGACGAAGATCATCCCTGAGGAGGACGTGCCGATCCGGATCGTCGGCCGACTTGTGCTCGACAGGGTCGTCGATAACTTCTTCGCCGAAACCGAACAGGTCGCGTTCTGCACGCAGAACATCGTGCCCGGCATCGATTTCACGAACGATCCGCTGCTGCAGGGCCGCAACTTCTCCTACCTCGACACACAGATCAAGCGCCTCGGCGGCCCGAACTTCACCCATCTGCCGGTCAACGCGCCGAAGTGCCCGATCGCGCACTTCCAGCAGGATGGCCACATGGCCGTGCGCAATCCGGTCACGCGGGCCAACTACGAGCCTAACTCCTGGAGTCCTGAGCAGGGTGGTCCGCGCGAGGATCCGGCCAACGGCTTTCGCAGCTTTCCCAGCGACGATGGGGGCGCCAAGCGGCGAGTCCGCGCTGAGCTGTTCGCCGACCACTACAGCCAGGCGCGGCAGTTCTACGTCAGCCAGATGCCAGTCGAACAGATGCACATCCGCGACGCCTTCGTGTTCGAGCTGAGCAAGTGCGAGCGGGCGGAGATCCGCGTGCGGATGATCGCGGGACTGCGCAACGTCGATCAGGAGCTCGCACGCGGCGTCGCGGACGGCGTCGGGCTTGCGCAACTGCCCGACGCCAGCCCGCCGGCGCGTCAGCCGGTCGGCGACCTTGCGCCGTCGCCGGCGCTGAGCATCCTGCGCAATGGGCCCGACAGCCTGGCCGGGCGCAAGCTCGGCGTGCTCGTCAGCGACGGAACGGACGCGCAGCTGCTCGAAGCGCTCCTGTCGGCCGCCGACCAGGAGGGCCTGACGGTCGAACTCGTAGCGCCTGCGGTCGGTGGCTTTCGCAGCAGCGACGGATCGACGCGTGAGGCAGACCAGCAGATCGACGGTGGACCATCGGTCCTGTATGACGCGGTCGTGCTACTGCCCTCGGCCGACGGCGCCACGACGCTCGCCGCCAAGCCGGCTGCGAGGGACTTCGTCTCCGACGCCTACGCGCACGCGAAGTTCATCGGTTGCGGCCGCGACGCCGCCGCCTTGATCGAGCGGGCCGGATTGAGCCCCGGAATGGACGATGGGATGATCGAGATCGGCGACGCGGCCGACGTCGGGCGCTTCCTCTCTTGCTGTCACGCGCTGCGGTTCTGGGAGCGCGAGCATCCGCGCACCCAGTAGACGGACCTCAGACGTCATCGATCAGAGCGACGCGATCGGCCGCCCACGCCGGTCAACAGCTCACCCAATCGCAGTGGACCGATGCCGCCTGGTTGCAACGGAGCCGTGGCCAGACCGTCCCCGCGCTGCATTGCATCGATGAGTTCCAACAGCGCGTCGCCGGCGCTGTGCGTCGGCGTCCAGCCGAGCTCGTCTCGCGCTCGGTTCACGTCCATGAGTGGAACGCCGAGCGCGAGATCCAGCCAGCCCGGCGGCGTCGGCTGCAACCGCAGTCTCCATGAAACGTCGACGACGGCGCGCAGCGCTCTGGGCGCCACGCGGATCGGGCGCGCGCCGAGCAGCGGCTGAGCTCGGTCGGGTCGAGCGCGGGCTCGGCGGCGATGTTGAACGCGCCGCGCGCGTCGCCGAGCACGGCAAGCCGATAGGCGTTGCCCACATCGTGCGAGTGGACGGCTTGGAAGACCAGCCGCTCGAGCGCCGGCACGACCGCGATCAGGCGGCGGCGCAGCAGCGGCGACGGTAAGAACGGTCCGGCGAACAGTCGCCGGATGCCCGACGCGGCATCACCCTTGAAGATCAGGCCCGGCCGCAGGCGCACGACGCGCACGTCCGGGTGGTCGCGCTCGAACGTGTTGAGGATGGCTTCGACGTCGGCCTTGTCGCGTGAATAGAACGAGGTCGGGATGCCACCGGTAGGCCAGCTCTCGTCCACACGGCGGTCTTTCGGTCCTGGCGAGTAGGCCCCCACCGACGATGCGTGCACCAGCGACGTCACGCCCGCCGCTGCCGCCGCCTCGAACACGCGCGCGACCCGTCGACGTTGACCAGGCGCGTCTCGCTGCGGTCGCGCGAGGGCTGGATCGGCCACGCGAGGTGAATCACCGCGTCGGCATTCTGGAAGATCTCGACGAGGTTGTCGCGGGCAACGTCGGCGGTCACCCACTGCGTGGGGTCTGCCTAGCAATGGAGCAGAATGGCGGGAGTTCGGTTAGTGGAAGCTGACGGTTTCGAGCTGCGTGATGGTCTCCGGGCGGAGCGGAGGGTCGGGCGGCTGGAGTGTTCTACTCGTCGTCGAGTGCGTCGTGATGTCGCGGCTTCAGGTAGCGCCATCATCCGCGCGAAATCCAACGCCTAGTGTTTGTCGTTACTGACGCCGAGCGGGGGCGTCAGGATGCCGGGGTCGCTGTTCTCGTCGGCGCGTCGTAGCGTTCGTAGGTGTCCTGCTGGCGGCGGTTGGCGATGGAGTTCGTAGCGGCCGAGGGAGTTGACGTGTGCGAGCGCGACCGGAGCGACTCGGGCGACTGCGCTCTCGGCGACGACGTCGGGCCTGGTGGCGTGGAGGTGGTCGATTGAGGCCGTCATGTAGCGGGCGTTCCAGACTTGGACGGCGTTGACGAGGATCTGCAGGCACAGCGCGTGGCGGCGGTGGTCATCTTCGTCGGCTGGGATCTGCGCGCGTGAGCCGATCACGAGATGACGCGCAGCGCGTGGAGCGTCTCGCCCTTGTTGAGCTGCCCGGCGATGCGGGCGCGCTCGGCGGCGTCGGCGCAGTAGCCGAGCAGGAAGTTGGTGCGCACGATCCGCCCGTACTCCCCGAGCGCCGCCGCGAGCGGGCTCTGCGGCGTCGCGTTCTCAACCGGGTGATCAGCAGGCTCGCGGGGACCCAGCCGCGCTTGAGCGACGCGGCTGTTCGGAGCAAGTGGTCGTAGTGCTCGCGAATGCGCTGCGGTCGCGCGCGAGCGCGCAACACCATGTCGACCGGCAAGCCCGTGGGCACGCCGAGGCGGTACAGGAGCAGGTCGCCGACGTCGCGGAGGCGGGGGATGAACCCAGGCCGAGGAGGTCGAAGAGCGCGAACACGATCTCCGTGGTGCGGTGCGTGTCGGTCGTGTGCTCGACGATCGGCAACTGGGTGTGCAGGATCGCCTCGAGGGTGTGGATCGCTTCGCGTTCGGCGACCGACACGACCTTCGTGCCGTACTGGCTGTACCGATCTGAGACCCAGTTGACGAGGTTCAGCGCGCCGCGCCGATAACCGAACTCGCGGGACATCGCGTCCGCCGTCGCGGCGCGGCCGCGGAGCGCTGCCCGTCGCTGCTTGAGAAGCGCCCGCTGCCCCAGTGTGCCGCGAGCTGCAGCTGATGCAGGTAGTCGACGAGGACGTCGTTGGCGGCCTGCAACTGCTCGTCGCCGAGATACCACTCCGTCGCCCACGCGAGCTGGCGGTAGCGCAGCGAGCAGCACCCCGCCATTCGTGTCGGCCCGAGGTTCAGCCCCGACGCAAGCAACGCGGGGCCGCCGGGGCCGATGTTCGGCGAAGGTCGTAGAGGTCGTCTCGCTCCCATGTAAGAACCGCGGGCGGCTCGACGCTGACTGGCGCATGGACACATTCTGGTGGCAGGTCGGCGTGCGCCGGGTCGTCGGCGGGGAGGGACGGATATGAGTGCGGCGCATGTGGCGCAGGTGACGCCGTTGCACATCGATGGGCGCTTGGAGCGCGGTGCGGAGCATCCGGGCATTGACCGGGTGGGGGCTGAGCGGGCGGTGCGTGATCTGCTCGTGGCGCTGGGTCGGGATGTTGGTGAGGAGGGGTTACGTGAGACGCCGCGGCGTGTGGCGGGGGCGTTTGAGGAGTTGTTGTCGCATGAGCCGGTGTCGCTGACGACGTTTCCCAACGAGGCGGGTTATGACGAGTTGGTCGTCGTCAAGGCGATCCCGTTTCATTCGTTGTGCATGCATCACCTGTTGCCGTTTTGCGGTGTGGCGCACGTGGCGTACCTGCCGGGTGAGCGGATCATCGGGCTGTCGAAGCTCGCGCGGGTCGTGGAGGTTTTCGCGCGTGATCTGCAGTTGCAGGAGCGCCTGACGATGCAGGTCGCCGACTGTTTGGAGGACCATCTGGGGCCCAAGGGCGTCGGCGTGGTGCTGGAGGCCGAGCACATGTGCATGACGCTGCGTGGGGTGCAGAAGGCCGGGGTGCGGACGACGACGTCGACGCTGCGCGGGCTGCTGCGTGACGACGCGCGCACCCGTGGCGAGTTTCTCTCGCTCGTGGGCAGCTGCTCGGGGCGGGCGTAAGAACCGTGCGCCGGCCGACACGAACGCCTTTGATGAAGCCGCTCCGCACAGAGCCCGTTCGGCACCGCGAGGCGCTGGAGCAGTGGCGTCGGCGGCGGCTGATCGCGGCCGGCTTTGACGTTCGGCTCGCGGTGGCGCTGTCTGACGGTGACGCGGATCTGCACGAGTTGCTCGTGCTCGTCGACCGTGGCTGCCCGCCGCAGCTCGCGGCTCGGATCCTGGCCCCGATCGACGAGCCGGCGCGATGACCGCGCGGCAGGCGGCCGCTGATACGGTACGACGCGTGGGTTCTGAGGGCACGCTGCCGCACCCGTCCGGCGAGCTGCGGCCCTTGGCCGGCGGCAGCCTCGACGACGAGTCGCGGCGCTGGCTGCATGACCTGGCGGCCAGCGGTCACGTCCGCGACGAGGCTGTCCGGCGGTTGCACGAGTTGCTGCTGCGCGCCGCGCGTTTTGAGATGTCGCGGCGCCGTCACATGGTCGCCCATCTGCGTGGCGGCGATCACGACGACCTCGCCCAGCAGGCCGCCGACGACGCGCTCGTCGCGGTGCTCGCCAAGCTCGACGGCTTTCGCGGCGACAGCCGGTTTACGACCTGGGCGTACAAGTTCGCGCTCTACGAGGCCGCGGTGAAGCTGCGCCGCCGCGCGTGGCAGCAGCGCGAGCTGCCACTTGAGCCCGACGCGTGGCCGGCGTTCGCGTCGCACGCGCTGTCACCAGGCGAGCAGCTCGCCGAACGCGAGCTGCTCAGCGCCCTGCGCGTCGCGATCGCCGAACGCCTGACCTGCCATCAGCGCGAGGTGCTCGTCGCGGTCACGCTGAACGCGATCCCGATCGACGTCCTCGCCGAGCGTCTGAACACGACGCGCGGCGCGCTGTACAAGACACTGCACGACGCGCGCAAGAAGCTGCGCATTGAGTTGGCCGCGGAGGGCTTTGACATCGCCAGCGGCGAATGGGAGCACCAGACATGACCAACGACCGCACCGACGAACGCCGCCGGCTGATCGCCGCGCTGCTGGGCCCCGCCGAGCCCGAGCTGACCTGCGAGGAATGCTTTGAGCACCTCGACCGCTACGTCGACACTGCACTGGCCGACATCGACCCCGACATCGCCGTCCCCGGCATGCGCGCCCACCTCGCGGGCTGCCCCGCCTGCCTCGAGGACCACGACAGCCTCCTCGAGTACGTCCGGCACGCGGGCGACGGCACCGCGCGGCGCCCTGACCTGACGGTTCCCTCACCACGCAGGTAAGAAGTCCGGCGCGCCGGACGCGAGCACTGAAGATGACGCCCGCCCCCCGGCCCGCCTCCACGAGGTGGTGGCTCGGAGCGCGGGCCGTGTTCAACGCGACCGAGGAGACGTTGTGGGACTTCATGCATCGGCCGAGAAGCTCGGAGGCCTCGAGCGTCTGGACGCGCCGGCGGGAGCGGCCGCGAAGGCCGTTCAGCAGGTTGTCGGCCAGGGCGCCCTGAAGGACTTACTGAGCGGAACCCGCCTCGGCCATCCGCTTCATCCGCTGCTGACCGACATCCCGATCGGCACGCTCGCCAGCGCGACCGTCCTCGATCTCGTGGCGAAGGAGCGCGGCGAGCACGCCGCCGACGTCCTCGTCGCGCTCGGGCTGCTGTCGGCCCTGCCGACAGCGGCGGCGGGAGCGGCCGACTGGTCTGACAGTTACGGCCCCGATCAGCGTGTGGGCGCCGTTCACGCCGTAGCCAACGTGATCGGGCTCGGCCTGTACGGCTGGTCGCTGCGCGCGCGGCGCCGGGGCGACCGCCGCACCGCGACCGCGCTCGGTCTGGCGGGCATGACCTCGATGGCGGTGGGCGGCTACCTCGGCGGCTACCTCAGCCACAGCGTGGCGTCGGCGTCAACAACGCCTTCTACCAGCACGCGCCTGGGGATTGGACGGCCGTGCTCGACGAGGCGGAGCTGCAGGAGGGCGCTTCGGCGCGCGCCGTCGCCGGCGACGCCACCGTGCTGCTGTACCGCTCGAACGGACACATCCACGCGATCGGCAGTCGCTGCAGCCACGCGGGCGGACCGCTCGACGAAGGCGACATCGACGCGACGAACTGCACGGTGACATGCCCGTGGCATCAGAGCGTCTTTCGCCTCGAGGACGGCAGCGTCATCCACGGTCCCGCCAGCGTTCCGCAGGCCGCATACGAGACGCGCATGCAGGGCGGCCAGATCGAGATTCGCCTGCGTCGCTGACCGGCTGTCGTGCGGTCGCCGTCCGACGGTCGCCATCTGCGCTCGCGGCGCCGTAGAACAGCGCCCGGCGCGACGCGCAGCCTGAAGAAGCAACGTCGGCAGCGCCGCCTGCGCCCGGTGAACACGTAGAGCGCCGCCGCACGTCACACGACCACTTGGAGGAGATCGCAGCATGCGGACCTTGAGCGAGACGTTTTCGGTGTCAGACGCCAACCACGCGTGGAGCGTCATCAGCGACCTCAACCAGCTCGTGCCACGCGTACCGGGCGCGCGCGTCGCGTCCGCTGACGGCCCGGACTCCGTCAGGCCGAGATCGAGGTCAAGATGGGCGCGATGGGCATGAAGTTCGTCGGGCCGGTGAAGATCGAGTCGGCCGATCCCGGCAGCAAGACCGTCAAGATCAAGGCGAACACGCGCGAGGTCGGCGGCCAGAGCAGCCGGGCGGGGGCCCGTCTCGCGGGCGCACGGTCTGCTGACCCCAGTCGAACTCGCTGACGAGACCGACAAAACCATCGAGTGAGTAAGACGACGCATTCACTCACCACTAAAGGGACATGATCGAACTCGTCTTCCTCGCATTGCTGAACCGCCTGATGAACTGGGGGCTGACCCCGCTCATCGCAACGCGCACGGTCGCCGCCGACGCCGGCACGCTGCATCATTTCCTCTCCCGACCGGCCAACCAGCTGCGCCTCTTGCGAAAGGTGCCTCGCGGCCTCGACGTTCACGTGCAGCCGCGGGCGAAGGGCCGCGTGGTCTCGGTCGAGATCTTGCGTGGCCGGCGAACGGTGCTGTGGGCGACATGGATTCTCTCCGCGGGACGCGGCACGACCGAGGTCGATCTCGCCGTGCAGTTCGAGACGCGCGGTCTCGCCGCCCGGCTGGCGCTCGTGCTCGGCGGACGCCGCTGGCTCGCGCGCCGGGTCGACGATGCACTGGCGCGCCTGGGCCAGGTCTGCGCGCGCGCAGCCGAGGACATCGTGCCCGCACCCGCGCCCGGGCCCATTTCGGCTCCCGCCGCGGATTGTTCGCGGCGCACCCGTAAGACACGGTCCGGGGTCGACGCCAAGCGTGAGGCATCCCGAACGTGATGAAGGAGCGAGGCGCATGAGCAGGCCATGGACCGTGGTGATCGTGGGTGCTGGACTGGCTGGTGCGAAGGCTCCTCGCGACACGTGATCGTCAGCACGTTTCACCATTCGCGATTCCCCGCCGGGCGCCTACGTGTCGAGCGCCTGGAGACCGTGTCGGTGTGCGTGCCCGCGCGCGACGAGGCGGCGACGATCGCCGGCGTCGTTGCCCCGCTGATCGCGCTGCGGGAGGCGGGCGTCGTCGACCAGGTCGTCGTGCTCGACGACGACTCGCGCGACGGCACCGGCGCGATCGCGGCGTCATTGGGTGCCGAGGTCGTGCGACCGGCGGAGCTGCTGCCCGGCTTCGGGCCGCTGCTCGGCAAGGGCGACGCGATGTGGCGCGCGCTGAGCGTCCTCACCGGCGACCTTCTCTGTTTCGTGGACGCCGACTCCGAGGACTTCGGCGCGCATTTCGCGACCGGCCTGCTGGGCCCGCTGATCTGCGCCCCGCACATCCAGTTCGTCAAGGCCTTCTATCGCCGCCCGTTCAAGACGGGCCCCGGCCGGGTCGCGCCGACCGGCGGCGGCCGCGTGACCGAGCTGATGGCCCGCCCGCTGCTCGCGGCGTTCTACCCGGAGCTCGGCGATATCCGCCAGCCGCTGGCCGGCGAGTTCGCAGCCCGCCGCGACCTGCTCGAACAGATGGCGTTCTGCACCGGCTACGCCGTGGAGATCGGCCTGCTACTCGATGTCTACTCGGCCTCCGGCGCCGGGATCCGCGCGATCGCCCAGGTCGACCTCGACGTGCGCCAGAACCGCCACCAACCGTTGCACGACCTCGGCCCCATGGCTGACGCCGTCCTCGGCGCCGTGACTCGCCGGCTGCGACGCGAAGGGCGCCTCGTCGGAGAACACGGGCCGGCTCACGGGCTGCCCGAGCGCCCGCCGCTCGCCGCCGTGCACGCGTTCGACGCAGCGGCATAGTCCCCGCGACCGTCCGATCGAGCGTCTGCAGGGTTGAGCCCTCGCCCATCGCGATCTACCCCGGGTTGCAGACGTGCCGCGAGCCACTGACGGCGGGTAAGACGCGATGCGCGATGCGCGCGAACACTGCGTGAGGCGAAATCGGCAGTTTCACGGACGCGTGGCGTGAACGGCAACGAGCATCGCGGCGTCGGTGACGCGGCATCCGGTGGCGCGCTGGTCAACGTCGGTGGGGCGTCCGCGCATGAGCAGTTCTGGTGGAGCTTCGGGGACGTCATGGCGCTCAGCGGCGACTACTTCGGGCCTGGGCCGAGCGCGAGCAGCCGCGACGACAGCCGCTTCGGCGCCGGCGACCACACTGGCACCCTGTTCAGCCTGGCGCGTATTCCCGGCGAGCAGGGGGCGCGGCCGGGAACGCGTGACGAGATCATCTGCGCGCTACACGTGATGACGGTCGACGAGGCCTTCGTCGGCCCGCGGTTCGAGCTCGGCGGCGAGTACGCCGGCTTCACCCTCGCCCGCACGGGTCGGGACGTCCGAGCGACGGGTGCGCGATCGCTACCTGATCCTCGCGGCGACCAACGACGACCACTTCGCCGACCCGGGCGGGATCACCCACGATGGTTCAGCCGGGTCGGTCCCATTCGGATCCGCGCCTCTCGCCTATCGTCGCCTGCACGAGGTCGCGCTGGAGGAGGCGCGCCGGCTCGGGCGCGTCCACGGCGATACAGCTCAGGCGCTCGCGCGCGAGGCCGCGGCCCAGCACTTCCTGACGGATGCGTTCACGGCGGGTCACATGCGCACGCCGGTCGCGCAGATCCGGCGCTTCTGGCGCGCGCGCTACCCGACGTTCTGGGAGGACCTGCGAGGCCGGGTCGCCGCGGACACCGTCGCGACGCTGCGCGAGCTGGCGTGGGCGCTTCGGCTCCTGCCCGAGGCTTCCTGTACGACGCGACGCTCGCCGCGGTCCGGCGACGCACGGATCCGTATCCGCAGTTGTCGGTGGGAGATTTCCTGGCCCGTCTGTTGCACGACTGGGACAACACGCACGGGCTCACGATCGACGGCGGCGCCGTCGTGTTCGGCGACGGCCACGTCCATAAGGGCGCGACGCGCCCGCTCGCTGTCACCGCGGCCCGCGCGGGAATCGACGACATCGAGGCCGCCTTCGCGCTCGGTGCCGCCGGCAACCGTCTCACTGGGGAGCCGCTGTACCGCGCGGTGCGCACGGCCACGGGCGCGGGCGATCATCTGTTCCGCCCCGAGAGCATGATCCCGCGGCCGTCCTCCCTCAACCCGCCCCAGAACTGGCGCGCGCCCGACCTCGAGAGCCTGTGGGACGGACCGATCGTCGGGGGCTCCGAGACCACCGTCGGGGAAGCCCTGACCGAGATGATGGACCCCGACGGCCTCTTCATCCGCCAGCTCGACCGCCTCGGTCAAAGCCTGGTCGATGCCCGCGGCCTGCTCGCCGTTCCGCTCCTCGGCGGCTGGCTTGCCGGCAACGGGGCTCAGGCGTATCACCGCGGCTTCGTCGAGCAGCTCGCCACGCACCCGAGGCAGGCGATCCTGTCCGTGGTGCACGCAGACGCCGGCGGCGAGCGCGCCGCCGACGACGCTCGAGCGGCCCGCACGCCCTACGCCGTGCCGTGGGCGCGCCAGCTCTGACCTGGGTCAGTCCTGCGCGCAGGCGAGCGCCTCCATCGTGTGGGCGTTCCACTCGGCGGCGTCGAGCCCGTCGACGACGAGCCACTCTTCGTGCGTCTGGCCGTCGTGGGCGAAGAGCCGTCCCTTGCCGGCGTCGACGAGCTCGGCGCAGCGACCGGGATGCAGCCGCACGACGAGCTCGGCGCCGTGCAGCATCGCGAAGCTCTGGCCGGAGGCCTTCAGCAGCGGCGCGTCGTCGGGGCCGGTCGTCAGCTTGACGTCGAGGCGGCCACCGAAACGACTCGTGAGCGACCGGAAGATGCTGGCGGGGTCGTGACCCTTGGACGGCGGTGCGGCTGCGACGTCCGCCGCGGCGGCGTACGGGCGATCTGCGGCGACGGTTTCATCGCCCTGACCCACCACCGTCGGTTCCGCCGGCGCGGGATCGTCGCTCGGACGCGATGGCGGGAGCTCGAGCAACGCCTTCCCGATGTTTGCGGAGAACGCTTTGACGAGGTCCGTCAGCACGTTGACGATCACGCCCTCACCCATCCCGGCCGCCTTGCCGCCGACGTTCGCGATCGCGTCGACCGTGCCGTCGCCGTTCGCGAGGCGGATCGTGATGTCGCCGGTCGCGTAGCTCTGGCCAAGGGTTTCGCGCGTGTTGGCCTTGATCGTGACGGTGCGGGTGCCGGCATCGGTCGACGCGATCGTGACGGGGCCGGTGAACGTCATGCCCATCGCGCCCATCCGCACCTCGATCTCGGCCTTGACCGCCTGAGGGCCATCGACGGACTTGACGCGAGCGCCGGGGACGCACGACACGAGCGTGTCGAGGTCGTTGACGACGCTCCAGGCGTGATCGGCATCCGGCGCGGCGAAGGTCTCGTTCAGCGTCAGCATCTGTGTGCTTCTCCTCAGGTCCGGCCTCAAGAAACTGGGCGGCCGCACCATCAGCCGCCTCCCTCGCTTCCAGCCACGCGCACACTGCAAGCGCTCCTCTTGGGCGCGTGGCCGTTGGAAGATGCGTGTCCTACGGCGTCGCGGTCTTACGCCGCGCCCGAGGATGGCGCGCGGCCGCTGCCTTCGCCGCTCGTCGACGCGTGGTATGGCGGCGCTTCGCGAAGTTGGCGTGCCTGCGTTCGTAGGTTCGCGTCCGGCCGGTACGCCAACGAGCGTGCGGCCGGGCGCGGTTTGTCGCGCCGCGAGCCGCTCACTCGAGGTGAGGAGACCAAGATGGGCACATCTCTGGCTGGACGCGTGGGGCCGATCATCGGCGGGTTCTACGTGGTGATCGGGATCGTCGGCTTCTTCGTGACGGGATTCGACAACTTCCTGAGCAACACCCCGGACGCGCTGCTCGGCTTCAGCGTCAACCCGATGCACAACCTCGTCCATCTCACGATCGGCGCGTTTCTCATCGCCATGACCACGGGCTTCTCGACCCCAACCGCCGAGGGAGCGATGATGGGCGTCGGGCTGTTCTACGTGACCGCGTTCGTGATCGGCGTGATCGCGCCGGACAACCTCACGATCATCTCGATGACCGGAGCGGGCGACCTGGAGAACCTCAACCACATCGTCAACGGCATCCTGCTGCTGACGGTCGGGCTGCTGTCCTCGGGCCGGACTCAGGCCCAGACGCGGCAGCAAGGTCTGGCGTAGCAGCGGCACCTGCGGCGGAGCCTGCTGGTCGGCTGCGTGTCGTACGTGCTGCGCGCACGCGGTCAGCCGTAGAGCGTCTTACACCACAGCCGCCACGCGGCGGCGATGAGGACAAGTGCGCTCGCGCCGTATGCGAAGCCGAGCGCGACGCTCGGCGGATGCGGCACGTTCAGCAGGAACGCGTGCGCGACGAGGACAAGCAGGACCGCCAGCGCGCCGGTGAGGAACCTCATCGGCGCGCGGTGGAGGGGGCCGGAGCGGACGCGGTGCGGCCGGCGACTCGGCGAATGATGCTCATGCTGATGGCCATGTCACCGTCGGCGTCCGTGCGACGCAGGTTCTTACCTCGCGCGGTCGCATCGATTCGGCGGCGGGGTGCCGCGCGAAGGCGACCTCGGCCATGCGGGGACTTCGACAGCGCCAGCCTTCCCACAGCCGCGGGTGCTCGCACCGAAGCGCCCCCCACGCTGTTTGTTGGCCGGCTACGCGGCCGCAGCGGGCGACGCGTTGCTCATCGATCCGTCGATTGCAGCGACAGGCAGCGCCTCGAGGATGAACAGTTCCGCGCCGAGGTCGGGATCGATGTGGTTGGCGCTCATGAACGCGATCACCTTACGGCCGGTGAGCCGCTCGATATCCGAGGTCAGGTCTTCGCTCATCGCGCCTTGAAACTCGGTGACGTCGCCGCCTGGCGCAGCACAACGCGGCCCTCGAAGTTCGTCATCGTGCCGTCCTCCTCGGCCCATTGGGCGGTCGGCAGCACGACATCGGCGCGCTGCGCGGTGTCCGACATGAAGAAGTCGCAGACCACGAGGAAGTCCAGTTGCGAGACGCGTTCCTGGATGCGCGCGGCGTCCGGTGCCGAGACGAGCGGGTTCGAGCCCATGACCAGCAGCGCCCGCACGCCACCGTCACGACCCATCGCGTCGAGCATCTCCCAGGCCGAGCGGCCGACGCCGGGCAGCTCGTCGGGAGCGACGTCCCACACGCCGGCGACGTGCCGGCGCGCCGCAGGGTCGTCGATGCGCCGGTAGCCGGGCAGCTGATCGGCCTTCTGGCCGTGCTCGCGACCGCCCTGGCCGTTGCCCTGACCGGTCAGGCACCCGTAACCGCAGAGCGCCCTGCCGGCGTGGCCCAGCGCGAGCGTGAGGTTGATGAACGCCTGCACGGTGTCGGTGCCCTTGCTCTGCTGCTCGGGACCTCTGCCGGTGAGCACCATCGCGGTCGGCGCGTCGCCCAGCAGATGCACGGCGCGGCGCATGTCCTCGACCGCGACCCCGGTGATCCGTTCGACGCGGTCCGGCCAGTACGCGCCCACGCGCTGCTCGACGAACGAGAAGCCGCTCGTGCGCTGCCGCACGAACTCCTCGTCGACCAAGCCGTCCTTGATCGCGATGTGCAGCAGGCCGTTGGCCAGCGCCAGATCGGTCCCCGGCATGTTCTGCAGATGCAACGTAGCGCGACGAGCGGTGAGCGTCGCGCGGGGATCGACGACGACGAGCCGACCGCCGCGCAGGCGCTGGTCGTCGAGATAGGCGACCGCGGGCGGCATCGTCTCGGCGAGGTTGCTGCCGACCAGCAGGATCGCGTCGGTGGCAGCGATGTCCTGGACGGGAAACGGCATTCCGCGATCGAGTCCGAACGCTCGCTGCGCAGCCGTCGCCGCGGAGGACATGCAGAAGCGCCCGTTGTAGTCGATCGACGACGTACGCAGCGCGACCCGCGCGAACTTGCCCAGCATGTAGGCCTTCTCGTTGGTCAGCCCCCCACCGCCGAAGACGCCCGCCGCGTCACGCCCGTAGCGGCTCTGGCAGCTGCGCAGTTCGCCGGCGACACGGTCCAGCGCCTCATCCCAGCTCGCCGGGCGCAGATCCTCGCCGCGACGATCGCGCAGCAACGGCGTCGTGAGGCGGTCACGGCGCGACAGCAGCGACGCGGCCGACCAGCCCTTGCGACACATCGCTCCGCGGTTGGTGGGAAAGTCGCGAGCTGCGACGGACAGCGGCTCGCCCGGCACCTGCACGAGTGCCATCCCGCACTGCAGCGAGCAGTACGGGCAGTGGGTCGCGGTCCGCTTCTCGTCTGCCGGCGGCCTGCGAGCAGCCGTCCCGGCGTACGCGCGGGCGTCGTCCTCGGCACCGCCGGCCGGCCGATCGGCGTGGGTTGCTGGGGTTCCGGGTGTCGGCATTATGGGCTCCCGCCGCAGCGGTCCGGGGCAGTCGATCTGCCGCCCCGACACTAAACGCCGGTCTGCCGCCTTCATATGGCCCCGATGTCGTTGTGACCTGGACGCCGCGTCGGACCTGGCTGCGGGAAAAGAGCTCGATCGCGTGTTCTCGCCGCGACGGCGTCGAGCTCTTCGACGGGGCTTTCCGGCGGCGCGTCGGCGCCGTGGTCGCCATCGACCTCGACACAATGGCGAAGAGGTTGGGACTCATGGCCACAGACAGGCCTTCGCAGTGCGCATACGGTCTGCGACATGGTGCGCGTTTGAGGCGGGATCGGGCTTGCGGGTGCGAGGCATCGCAGATCGGCTGTGCGGCGGGGAGCCGGGGGGCCTCATGCGCGACCGGGTGATCGGCGTCGACGTCGGCGGCACGAAGGTCTCCGTGGCCGTACTCGAGGGCTCGACGCTGCACGAACCGCGGATCCTCGCGACCGACACGAGCGATGCCGCGCATCTGATCGACCAGCTCGTCGGCGCGATCGAGGAGGCGGGGCCGGCGCAGGCCGTCGGCGTCGCCGTCCCGTCGGTCGTGGACTTCGCCAGCGGCCGTGTACGCGCGTCGGTCAACGTGCCGCTGGCCGAAGTCGCGCTGCGCGACGTCCTGCGAGAGCGCATCGGCGTTCCCGTCGTCGTCGACAACGACGCGACGTGCGCCGCGCTCGCCGAGGCTTATGACGACGACGGTGCCCTCGTCGCCCGCCACCTCGTGATGTTCACGATCGGGACCGGCGTCGGCGCCGGCATCGTCATCGACGGACGCGTCTACCGCGGGGCGACCGGAGCCGCGGCCGAGCTCGGCCACACGATCGTCGGCGCCGACCTCAGCCTCACGCCGTTCGCCTACGCCGAGGGCTTTCCGCAGCTGGGCTCGGTCGAGTCGCTGGCGTCCGGTACCGCGCTGAATGCCCTCGGGCGCGTGTACGGCATCCCCGCGGGGACGGTCGTCGACGCAGCGCGCGACGGTCACCCCGGCGCCGCTGCGGCGTTGGAGCTGCTGGGACGGCGCCTGGGCGTCGCGATCGCCAACGCGATCAACACCTTCGACCCCGATCTCGTTGTCATCGGCGGCGGCGTCTGCTTTGCCGGCGAGCTGCTGCTCGGTCCCGCGCGCGAGGAGGCAGCGCGCCACGTGCTGACGGGCGTCGGCACGAGGACGCAGATCTGCCGAGCGCGTTACGGCTCGCAGGCCGGCGTGCGAGGTGCCGCGCTGCTCGCAACTCAGGAAGCCGCCCGCGAGCGCGAGGTGGGCGTGCGATGAGGACCATGTGCGGCGTGTCGGAAGGAGTCTTGATCATGGAGCGCGAGGGTTTGGAGGCAAGCTGGTGAGCCAGGTGCTGAACGTCAACGAGCGGCTCGCGGCGCTGACCGCGGCTGGCACGTCGGTGTGGCTGGATCAGATCCGCCGTTCGCTGACGCAGGGTGGTGAGCTGAAGCGGCTCGTCGAGGAGGAGTCGCTGCGTGGCGTGACCTCCAACCCGGCGATCTTCGAGAAGGCGATCCTCGGCTCCGAGGACTACGACGAGCAGATCGAGCGGCTCGCCCGCGAGGGCCTGAACACGCGCTCGGTCTATCAGGACATCGTCATACAGGACGTCCAGGAGGCGTGCGACGTGCTGCGCAAGGTCTTCGACGAGTCGGCAGGCACTGACGGCTTCGTCTCGCTGGAGGTCGACCCGGACCTCGCGTTCGACACCGATCGCACGATCGCGCAGGCGCGCGAGTACTGGTCACGCGTCGACCGGCCGAACGTCATGATCAAGATCCCCGGCACCCCGGAGTGCCTGTCGGCGATCGAGCAGGCGATCTACGACGCGATCAACGTCAACGTCACGTTGCTGTTCGCCGTCGATGCCTACGCGCTGGTCGCCGAGGCGTACATTCGCGGGCTCGAGCGCCGTTACGCGGAAGGCCGGTCGCTCGCCGTGCAGTCGGTCGCGTCGTTCTTCGTCTCGCGCGTCGACAGCGAGATCGACAAGCGCTTGGAGACGCTGGGACGCACGGAGTTGCAGGGCCAGGCCGCGGTGGCCAACGCACGTGCCGCATACGCGCGCTTCGAGGAGATCTTTCGCGGCGAGCGCTTCGCCGACCTGCGTGCCGCTGGTGCCCCCGTGCAGCGGCCGCTGTGGGCGTCAACGGGCGTCAAGAACCCGAGCTACTCCGACACGATGTACGTCGAGGAGCTCGTCGGACCCGACACGGTCAATACGATGCCGATGCCGACGCTCTTGGCCTGCAGCGAGCGCCTGGACGTGCCCGCCGAGACGCTACGCGAGGACCCGGCGCCGGCGCTCGCGGCGCTCGCCGAGGCTGGGATCGACATGGCCGATGTCACGGCGAAGCTGCTGCGCGACGGCATCGACGCGTTCGTGACGCCGATGCAGAAGCTGCTGGCGGGCATCGAGGCCAAGCGCGAGGCGATCTTCACGGACCGCCCGGAGACGATCGACGCGTCGCTGCCGTTCGAGCTCGAGGGCTGCGTCGCCGAGATTGTGCGCCGTGCCGAGGTCGAGCAGGTCGCGCGCCGCATCTGGAAGAAGGACGCGACGCTGTGGGGCCCGCGCGATCAGCCCGAGGTCGCCAACCGCCTCGGCTGGCTCGACGCGCACGAAACCTACGCCGAGCACATCGGCGACCTCGAGGCGTTCGCGGCCGAGCTCGCGGCCGAGGGCTACACCGACGCCGTCCTGCTCGGGATGGGCGGCGCGAGCCTCGCGCCCGAGTTCCTGCGCGTGAGCTTCGGCGAGCGCCGGCACGACCGCCTGCGCCTGCAGGTGCTCGACACGACCGACGCGGGCGCCGTGCTCGCCGTGCAGCGCTCGATCACGCTCGATCACACGATCTTCGTCGTCTCGACGAAGTCCGGCGCGACGATCGAGACGATGTCGCTCTACGAGCACTTCTGGTCGCTGCAGCCGCGCGGCGAGCAGTACGTCGCGATCACCGATCCCGGCTCGTCGTTGGCGATGCTCGCATCCGATCGCGGCTTCCGGCGGACGTTTCTCAACGACGCCGACGTCGGCGGGCGCTACAGCGCGCTGACGTTCTTCGGGCTCGTGCCGGCGGCGCTGATGGGCGTCGACGTCCAGCGCCTACTCGACGGCGCGGGCGTCGCAGCCGAGACCTGCGCCGGCTATCGCCCCAGCCACGACAACAGCGGCCTGTGGCTCGGCGCAGCGCTCGGAGCGCTCGCGCTCGCCGGCCGCGACAAGCTCACGTTCGTCGTCGACGACCCGATCGTCTCGTTCGGGATCTGGGCCGAGCAGCTCGTCGCGGAGTCGACGGGCAAGCAGGGCAACGGCGTACTGCCGATCGCCGGGGAGCCCGTCGGTGCGCCCGACGTCTACGGCGAAGACCGCATCTTCGCCTACCTGCGCGACGCCGAGAACCCCGATAGGCGACTCGACGAGGCGGTCAGGGCGCTCGCCGACAGCGACGAGCCGACGCTGACGCTGTCGGCGGCCGGGCCCGAGGATCTCGGCCGGATCTTCTTCTTCGCCGAGTTCGCGACGGCGGTCGCGGGCTGGGCGCTGGGGATCAACCCCTTCGACCAGCCCAACGTCCAGGAGGCCAAGGACGCCACGGCGCGTGTGCTCGAGGGCATCGGCGAGGGCGGCGCGCTGCACGAGCCGGATGACGCCGACGACGACGCGTTGCGCGCGCTGCTGAGCGTACAGCCACCGCAGTACGTCGCGATCCTGGCCTACGTCGCTCCAAGCGACCGGGTCGCCCGAGCCATCGCCGAGCTGCGGGTCGCGATCCGCGACGCGACACGGGCCACCACGACGTTCGGCTACGGCCCGCGCTACCTGCACACGACGGGCCAGTTTCACAAGGGGGGACCGAAGGAGGGCCGCTTCCTCGTGCTCGTCCACGACGGGCCCGAGGACGTCGACATCCCCGGCCGCCCGCGCGGCTTCAAGACGCTGAAGAACGCCCAGGCGTTCGGCGACCTCGAGACGCTGCGCTCCCACGGGCTGCCGGTACAGAAGCTGCGCCTGGACGGCAACGCCCATCCGGCCGACGCGATCGAGGCGCTGACGGCGAGGGTGCGGGGTCTGCTGACCGGCGGCTGATGCAGGCGGTGGGCCTTGGGACGCTCCCCGTCATGGTCGAGGGCGTGTTGCGTCCTGCAAGCTGGATCAGGCCGGCGACACCGAATCATGGCCTTCTATCAAGACCCCGACAAGCCGCGCCACCGACCCTCGCTGATCGAGGATCTCTTCAGGACGTTCGTGTTCCCCGATCTGTGCATCGAGGCGGCGGACGGGCAGCTTCAGCTCCTCGTCGAAGTCAAGGTCGCGTCTGCGCTCGCGCGGATTCTCGGCAGTGATGACGTCATCCGCTCGCAGGAATCCCACTACCGGTGGGCATGGACCGCTCTGACCGGACCCCACGCCCAGCGACGCGCCGTCGGGACGCTGACCCGCACAGGCGGGTCGACGGCTATTCAGCCCGCTGGGCTTGGCGCTACGCTGACACCGGCGGAGGGCGCCGGCTTCATCGGACATCGCGTCCACATCCCCGACGTCCTTGG
>JBBSMC010000020.1:0-39708 GCA_038233375.1 Solirubrobacterales bacterium | reverse complement strand
CCCCCCCCCCCCCCCCGGCCCCCCCCCCCCCGCCCGCCCCCCCCCCCCCCCCCCCTCGGGAGCCGCCCCCCCCCCACGCCCGCTCGACTCCCAACGCCGAGCCATCCACGATCTCCGGTGGATCCAGGCTGAGCGGCGGCGTGGGCCGGCGCCGGCTAAGGGCCCGTGACTCAACAAGTGACGTGTTTCGCGGCCGATCCGCGGCGCTGGACGCCACCCGATCCCTTGCCGATATCACCGATATCGGCTGCGGAATCGTGCGGCGCCCAGCATCCACGGCTCGACCCCGAAACCCACCACTTCTGTGTCACGGACCCTAAACGCCGAGCTCGTCGAAGCCCAGCTGACCGGACGGCGGGCGCCCTTCGCGGCGCACGCCGGTCCGGGCCCAGTGCTCGTTGATCTCGGAGGCCTTGACGTGGCGCCACGTGATCCCGCGCTCGATCGGTGCCACCTCGAAGCCGCCGCCGGCGGCGACGCCGCGGATCGTGGCGTGGAAGATGCGCCCGCGCTTGTTGACGAGGACGAGATCTCCGGGCTGGATCGAGCGCGTGCGCACGGGCAGGACATGCTGCCCGACGGGCCGGACGGCTGAGCGGTGCTCAGCCAGTCTCAGCGCGGCACGTAGGCGACCCGATCCCAGGAGGGCTCGGGTGAGAGCTCGATCGCCTCGCCGGCGCGGTCGGGCTGGACATAACCGAAGGTGTGCGTGCCGGTGCAGAACGCGATGTCGAGCTCGCCCTCCTTCACGCGCTGGTCAAGCCAGGCGGAGCGGAAGACAAGGCGCCGCAGCCAGTGCACGAGTGAGCGGTCCGACGGTCCGCAGAGCTCGGGCCAGCAGTCGTTGACGTGGTCGCCCAGGCCCGACGCCGGCGCCTGGATCTCGCCGTTGACGGCGAGGTTGACGAGATCGTCGAGCTCGTTCTCGCCCAGGCGCGTGTGGACGAAGCCGAGCTTGAGCGCGGCCTGCTCGCATCGCTCGCCGAAGTCGCGCTCGTTGAAGGTGAAGCGCAGCTCCCCGTACTCCAGGACGAAGTCCTCCCCCGAGTCGTAGTTGCCGCGTCGTTGTGTCTCGTCCATGACGCGTCGGCATCGTAGGCGCGACTCCTGCCCCCGAGGACGGGTGCACGTGAACTTGCACCCCGACCGCCTTGGATGCCTCGGATGGCCCGGCCCGACGAGCGTCGGAGGCGGCTCGGCGGGGGGTCTTGGCGATTTCTTCCATATGCAGGACGAAAACGCCAAGACCCCTGCGCCCCGGGCAACCGTTCTGTGCTGTCGCGCGCTCGCTTCGCGCACCTGGGGGCGAATCTTGGCCTTCTCGCAACTTGTGCAGGTATGAACGATGACGCCTCCACGATCCTGCTGGTCGAGGACGACAGCGCGACGCGCACCTTCCTCGCCGACAACCTCTCCGCCGACGGCTACGACCTGCTCGTCGCCGACTGCGCCTCGATCGGGCTTAGCCTGCTCGAGCGCAAGTTCCCGGATATCGCCGTGATCGACATTGGCCTGCCCGATGGCAGCGGGCTGGAGCTGCTGCGCCGTGTGCGGAGCGCAGACGGCGTGACGAGCCGGATGAATCCAGACACGCCGCTGATGGTCATCAGCGGCCGGGCGACCGAGCTCGACCGCGTGCGCGGCTTCGACCGCGGGGCCGACGACTACGTGTGCAAGCCGTTCTCGTATCCGGAGCTGCGCGGGCGGGTCGCGGCGCTGCTGCGGCGCTCTGACCGGCGCCCGTCGCACGGACGGCTGCGGGCCGGGCCGCTCGAGGTCGACCCGCCGTCGCGCGAGGTGCGCCTGCACGGCGATCGTGTGGCGCTGTCGCAGAAGGAGTTCGCGCTGCTGCGGACGCTCGTGTCCGATCCCAGTCGCGTGTTCACCAAGGAGGAGCTGCTGCGCACGATCTGGGGCTACCGGTCGATCGGATCCACGCGAACGCTGGACTCGCACGCCTGCCGGCTGCGTCACAAGCTCGGCACCCACGGCGAGCGCTTCGTCATCAACGTGTGGGGCGTGGGCTACCGGCTCATAGACGCTCCGCTGGCGGACGCCGGAGCCGTTGCGCTGCGGCTCACCGCCTGAGCCTGGATCCCCCGAATCTCGCGGCGTCTGGACGCCGGGAGCCTTCGCGGCGCGGATCGGCCTCTCCGAAGGGCCCGCCCTGGGGACCGCGGCCGATCCACGCACCGCCCTCTTGCCGGCACGGACGTCCGCCGCATCCGCCGGCATGTACGCACGAGAACCGGCAACTTCTCGTGGGAAGGGGGGCGAACTTCCGACGCCCGGCGCCTCGTACATACGCATGGACACGAGCATGTTCTCCTGGGCGCTTTCCGCGGCGGGCTTCGCGCTGGCGGCCGGCGCCGGCCTCGAGCTGCGCCGCCGCCGGGAGATGGTCGCGCGCGCGTGCCACGAGCTGCGCGGGCCGCTGACCGCCGTCCGCCTCAGCCTCGCGACGATGGAGCGCCGCCGCGAGGCGCCGCCCGAGCGCTTGGCGACGCTCGATCACGAGCTGCGCCGAGCGGGGCTCGCGCTCGACGACTTCGCCGCGGCCCGCAGCGGCCGGCGGATCGTCGATCGCGAGGAGCCGCTCGAGGTCAGCGAGCTGCTCGAGGAGCAGTTCCACGGCTGGGCGGCGGTCGCCAGCGCGTTCGACAGCGTCGTCGTGCTCGGCGGCCTGCTGCCGGGGGCGATTGTCGTAGGGGACCGGCTGCGGCTCGCGCAGGCGATCTCCAACCTCGTCGCCAACGCGCTCGAGCACGCGCCCGGGCGCATCGAGCTGACAGCGCGGCTCGTCGGCTCGAGGCACGTGCGCATCGAGCTGATCGACGAGGGACCGGGCCTGCCGATCCCGCTCGCGCAGCTGACCCGGCGCGCCCGCGGCGGTCGCGGTCGCGGCGGACGGGGTCGCGGGCTGGCGATCGCCACGCAGATCGCCGAGCGCCATCGGGGGCGGCTCGTCGCGGCGCCCGCGCCGCAGGGAACGCGGATCGGCATCGAGCTGCCGCTCGTGCGGCGCGCGCCGCCCTGAGCCGGCGCCGGCGTGCGGCGCTGCTGGCGGGCCTGGCGCTCGTCCTCGGCGGCCTGGCCGCGTTCAACGTCGCCGGGCGCGAGGCGGCGCTCGAACGGCGGGTCGGCGGGCTCGTCGACGTGGTCGTCACGCGCGAGCCGGTCGGCGCAGGTGAGCGCCTGACGACACGGTCGCTGGCGATCCGCAGCGTGCCGGCCCGCTTCGCTCCGCAGGGCACGACCGGCTCGCCGCAGGCGTTCGTCGGCCGCCGCGCCGCGGTCGACATCCCCGCCGACGCCGACCTGAACGCGGGCATGATCGTTCGCGACGACGCCGGACCCGTGGGGCCGGACGTGCGCCGCGGCGAGCGCGTCGCGGAGATCGTCGCGCTGGGCTCGGCGGAGCTCGTCATCCCCGGCAGCCGCGTCGACGTGCTCGTCACGCCGGAGCCCGCGGGCGGAGGCTCGGGCGAGGCCGTACTGGCGCTCGAGGACGTCGAGGTGATCGCCGCGGCCGCGGTCGGCGCCGACGATGCGCCCGCGGCCAAGGCCGCGCCGGGGCCGCGCGTGGCGGCATCGCTGCGCGTCACGCTGCGCCAGGCCGTCTACCTCGCGGCGGCCCAGGACTTCGCGCGCGAGCTGCGGCTGCTGCCGCGGGCGAGCGGTGACCGCGAGCGCGGGCGCGCCGGTCTGCGGATGGGAGCGGGTCTGCCCTAGCACCAGCGCGGCGCTGACGCGCCGGCCCGGGGGCGAATCTCTGCGCACCGCGCCCTTTACGGTGTATGGACAGCGGCGCAGCGACGGATGCCGACCGGCCGGACCTCGCCTACGACGACGCGCTCGACGCGCTCGCGGGCGCGCTGCGCGATCGCCTGCTGCACGAAGCCGCCGCCGGCGGCCCCGACGACGGAGACCTGCACGAGCGCATCCGTGCGCTCGTCGATCGCGAGGCGGGCCTGCTCGATGGCAGCGCTCGCGCCCGCCTCGTCGCACGCGTCGCCGAGCGCTCGTTCGGGCTCGGGCCGCTCGAGTCCCTGCTGGGAGATTCGTCGGTCGACGAGGTCATGGTCAACGGGCCCGGGCAGGTGTGGGTCGAGCGCAACGGCCGGATCGAGCCGACCGGCGTCGCGTTCGACAGCGAGGCGGATCTGCGCCACGCGATC
This sequence comes from Solirubrobacterales bacterium, assembly GCA_038233375.1. Lineage (GTDB taxonomy): Bacteria > Actinomycetota > Thermoleophilia > Solirubrobacterales > Solirubrobacteraceae > CADCVQ01. The sequence goes on along the minus strand of JBBSMC010000020.1, from coordinate 35,530 downwards.
GAGCGGATCCTCGCGCCGCTCGGCCGCCGCGTCGACGAGGCCGAGCCACTGTGCGACGCGCGCCTGCCCGACGGCTCACGAGTCAACGTGGTCGTCGCGCCGCTCGCGCTCGACGGCCCGATCCTGACGATCCGGCGGTTCCGGCCGCGCGGCTTCGGCCCCGACGACCTCGTCGCCAACGGCACCTGGGCGGCCCCGTTGCGCGATCTGCTGCAGTGCGCGGTCCTCGCGCGCTGCAACGTGCTCATCAGCGGCGGCACGGGCTCGGGCAAGACGACGACGCTCAACGCGCTGACGGAGTTCATCGGCGACGGCGAGCGGATCGTGACCGTGGAGGACGCGGCCGAGCTGCGCCTACGTCACGCGCACGTCGTCCGGCTCGAGGCCCGGCCGGCCTCGCTGGAGGGCCGCGGCGAGGTGACCGTGCGGCGCCTGGTGCGCAACGCGCTGCGCATGCGCCCGGACCGGATCGTCGTCGGGGAGGTGCGCGGCGCCGAGGCCCTGGACATGCTCAGTGCGATGTCCAGCGGCCACGACGGCTCGCTGTCGACCGTTCACGCCGGCTCGCCCGAAGAGGCGCTGCGGCGTGTCGAGACGCTCGCGCTCATGGCCGGCCTCGGGCTGCCGCACGAGGCGATCCGCGCACAGGTCGCCGGCGCGCTGGACCTCGTCGTCCATCAGGCGCGGATGGCGGACGGGACACGGCGTGTCGTCGCGGTCAGCGAGGTCGTCCGCGTCGCCGGCGGCGCGGCCACGCGCGAGCTCTACGCGCTGCGCGACGACCGACCGACCTGGCGTGCGCCGCTCGGTGACCGCCTCGCCGCGCGGCTGGCGGCGGCACAACCGCGGCCGCGAGCCGCATGAGCATCGCGGTCGTGCTCGGCGGCCTGGCCGGCGCCTGCGCGCTGCTCGCCGCGTGGGAGGCGATCGCGGCGGCTGAGGAGGAGCGCGTCCTGCAGGCCGCGCGGCGCTGGTGTGCGCCCGTGCTCGAGATGCTGCGCGCGGGGCGCGAGCCTACGAGCCCCGAGCGCCGCCGCCTGCTCGCGCTCGGCACGCTCGCGCTGCTCGGCGCCGGCTGGTTGCTGGCCGGACCGTGGGCGGGACTCGCGCTCGCCGCGACCGCGCCGTGGGCTGCGCGCCTCGTCGTGCGCACGCGCCGGCGCAGGCGGGCCGCCGCGCTCGCCGCGGGCGCGCCGGCCATCGCCCGGACCCTGGCCGACGCGCTCGCCGGCGGTCACTCCGTGCGAGGCGCGCTCACCGCCGCTGGCCGCGAGGGCGCGATCGTCGGGCCGGCCGGGGAGGAGATGCGGCGCGTGGCGGCCGCGCTCGAGCTCGGCGATCGCACCGAGGACGTCCTGCGCGGGCTCGCCGAGCGGGCGGGCGCCGGCGCCCGGGAGACGCTCGTCGCCGCCGTCCTGCTGCAGCGCGACGCGGGCGGCGACCTCTCCGCCCTGCTGCGCGACCTGGCCGCCGCTTTGGAGGAGCGCGGTCGCGTCGTCGCCGACGCACGATCGGCGACGGCGCAGGCGCGCTTCACCGCGCGGCTGGTCGCCGCGCTGCCGGTCGCCGGCCTCGCCCTGGGCGAGATCGCCCGGCCGGGCTTCGTCGTGGCACTCGCCTCCGAGCCGCTGACCGCCGTCATGGTCTGCGTCGCGCTGGCGTTGCAGGGCGTCGCGTTCGTGTGCGTGGCGCGGATCGCGCGCGTGGGCCCGGCTCCGTGAGCCCCGCCGTTGTGCTCGCGTTGGCCGCGGCGCTCAGCGCCGCAGCGGCGATCACGGACGTGCTGACCGCGCCGCGCCGCGCACACGCGCGCGACGACGTGCCGCGCATCGGCCACCTCGCCGGGATGACCGTGCTCCTCGCGCGGATCGCCCGGCGCGCGGGTGCTCGCGCCGCGCCGCGCGATCTCGACGCCCGTCTTGCCGCCGCCGGCGCCCCGCTCGGCCTCGGCCCCGGTGACGTGGTCGCGCTGAAGGGCGCGGCCGCCGTCGGGGCGCTGCTGTGCGCGTTCACCCTGCACGGCCTGCTCCCCGGCCGCCTCGGGCTCGCGGCGCTGCTGGCCGCCCCGGCGGCGGGCTACGCCGCTCCCGAGCTCGTCCTCGCGCGACGCATGCGGGCGCGCGAACGCCGGATCGCCGACGAGATTGCCGACGTGCTCGACCTGCTGCGCGTCGCGGTCGGCGCCGGCCTCCCGGTCGGCCGTGCGATCGGCGAGGTCGGGCGCAGGATGCACGGCGTCCTCGCCGATGAGCTCGCGGCGGCCGCTCGGCGGCTCCAGCTGGGCGCCGCGCGCCACGACGTGCTCGGCGAGCTCGTCGCGCGCTGTCCGGGCGCCGGCGTGGCGACGCTCGCCGCCGCGATCGCCCGCTCCGATCGCCACGGCGCGCCGCTGGCGCCTGCCCTCACGGCGCTTGCCGCCGAGGCACGCGCGGAGCAGAGCAGGCGCCTGCGCGACGATGCCGCACGCGCCGCGCCGAAGATCCAGCTCGTCGTGGCGCTCATCCTCGTCCCCGCCGTCATGCTGCTGGTCGGAGCGGTGCTCGCGCAGGGCCTCACGGGCGCGTAGGAGTTGCGAGCGGCACGGGTCTGGCGAACCTGCGCCACATCGGCCGTCGCATGCGTCGTCGTCGCGCTCGTGGCCGAGACGCCCGCGGACCTCGGGCCTGACCCGGTCTCCCACCGCTTCCCACGCCGCGCCCCACATGGCCCCACCGCATGCACATCGACCGGCGGAATCCTTCACGGGCTGCAAGAACGCGCCCCGATCGGAGTTCTGCAACGGCATGCCCGGGATCTGGACGAACTGAGGAACGGAGGAGCCCACGGACAAAGCCCCTGCTCAGAGCCATCTTCCGCCAGGCCGCGGGGACGCCGAGATCGTAAAGTGGGTGAAAGCGTGCAAAATTGGTTGCGAAGTGGGAGAAGGTGGGATACCTTCGCCGCAGCGAGCCGGGATGGAGGGGCTCCTCCCACCCCTCCATCCCGGCTCCGACTTCTTCACGCCGCACCTCCTCAATGGCCTTCCGCGGAACCTTCGACCACACGCTCGATGCAAAGAACCGCCTCACCGTCCCAGCTCGCTTTCGGTCTGAGCTCGCCGGTGGCGTCGTTCTCGCCAAGGGCCTCGAGCGCTGCGTCGCCGTCTGGACCCCCGCGGCCTATGACGCCTACACGGCCGCCGCGCTGGCCGACTTCCACCCGCTCTCCAAGGAAGCGCAGAAGCTCACGCGCTTCTTCAGCGCCAACTCGCTGGACAGCGAGCTCGACGGGGCCGGCCGGATCATGCTGCCGGCCTTCCTGCTCGAGCACGCGAAGCTCGGCAAGGACGTCGTCGTGACCGGCTCCGGCGACGCCCTGGAGATCTGGGACCGGTCCACCTGGTCGGACTACAACGACGTGCTCGCATCCGATGTCGACGAGATCACCTCATCCCTTGGCAACACTGCTTGACATGACCATTCCCCACGTGCCGGTGCTGGCCGGCGAGGCGATCGAGCTGCTGCACCCACAGCCCGGTCAGACCGTCGTGGACTGCACGTTCGGCGCGGGCGGCCACGCGCGCCTGCTCGGCGAGCGGATCGGCGCGAGCGGCACGCTGATCGCGATCGATCGCGACCCGATCGCGGCCACGCGCTTCGCGGAGCTCGCCGGCGAGCTGCGCTGCGCCACGCGCTTCATCCGCGCCTCGTTCGTCGAGGGCCTCGAGCAGCTGCGCGAGGAGCGAGTGCAGGCCGACGTCGTCCTGATGGACCTCGGCATGTCCTCGATGCAGATCGACACGTGGCAGCGCGGCTTCTCCTACTCCTACGACGCGCCGCTGGACATGCGCATGGACCCCGGCCTCGAGCGCTCCGCCCACGAGCTCGTCAACGAGTCCGAGCCGCGCCACCTGGAGGCGATCTTCCGCGACCTCGGCGAGGAGCGCTACGCCCGGCCGATCGCCCGCGCGATCGTGCGCGCGCGTCAGAAGGTCCCGATCGACTCGACGATCGCGCTCGTCGACGTGATCACGCGCGCCGTGCCCGCGCCCGCTCGCTTCGCCGGCGGCCATCCCGCAAAGCGCGTCTTCCAGGCGCTGCGGATCGCAGTCAACGACGAGCTCGGCCAGCTCGACGCCGCGCTGCCGCTGGCCTGGGGCGTGCTGCGCATCGGTGGCAGGATCGGCGCGATCTCCTTCCATTCCCTCGAGGACCGGCGCGTGAAGCGCTTCCTCGTCGCGCGGGCGCAGGGCTGCATCTGCCCGCCGGACCTGCCGATCTGCGCCTGCGGCCGCGAGCCCGAGGCCGAGCTCGTCAGCCGTCGCGCGATCGCGCCCAGCTCGGGCGAGGTCGCCGCCAACCCGCGTGCGCGCTCTGCGCGCCTGCGCGTCGCCTCGAAGCTACGAGAGGATCACGGATGAGCCGCTCAGCCGCCGCACGGACGCATCGCTACGAGGAGCGCTCGCTGCGCCGGCCGCGGCCGGATGGGTCGCACGGCGTCGCCCACACGCGCCGGATGTCCGGTCCGGCCCGCCCCGCGGGGGGCTCCGCAGAGCAGGCCCAGGCGTACGCGACCGCGCCCGAGTACCGCCCGCCCCGCCAGCGCACCCATTCCCGACCAGTCCGTCCGCCGCTGCGGCTGGCCGCCGGCGGCGCGGCGATCGCGCTGCGCGTCGCGGACTCGGCGGTCAACGTCTCGGGCAGCCGCACGATGGACCGCCTCGTGCGCAGCCGCGCCTGGGTCGTGATCATCGGCCTCGGCCTGATCGGGATCGTCGCGATGCAGGTCTCGATGCTCAAGCTCAACTCCGGCATCGGCCGAGCGGTCGACACCGCCGCGACGCTCGAGCGCGGCAACGCCTCGCTGAAGGCCCAGATCTCCGAGCTCAGCTCCGGTGACCGCATCCAGTCGATCGCCGGCCAGCGCGGCTTCGTGATGCCCGAGCCGGCCGACGTCACGTACCTGCGCGCGGGCGACAAGCGCTCCGACGGCTTCCAGGCCGCGCGCCGAATGCGTGCGCCTGACCCGACGATCGCCGGCCCGGCCGGCGCCGTGTCCGCCGCCAAGGCCCCGGACTCGCTGACCGGGGCGACGAGCGCGACGGGCGCGGCCGCCACGACGCCGGCTACGCAGACGGGCATCCCCGATGCCCCGGCGACCGCACCCGCCGCACCACCGGTCACGCCGGCTGCCACGCCGGCGCCGCCCGCGGCGACCGCACCGCCGGTCACGGCCGCACCCACCGCCACACCCACCGCCACCGGCGCCGTCAGCGCCGCGCCGCCCGCGCCCCAGACCACCGCCGCCGGCGGGGTGACGAGCCCATAGTCGGCCTCACCGAACGGCGGATCGGGCTGCTGTTCGCGATCTTCCTGGCCCTGCTTCTGATCGCGGCGTCGCGCGCGGCCTGGCTGGGCGCGGTCAAGGGCGAGTCGCTGCAGGCGGTCGCCGCCACACAGCAGGTCGACGTGCTCGAGGTCCCCGCCCGGCGCGGGGCGATCATCGACCGCAACGGCATCGAGCTCGCCGTCTCCGAGCCGGCCGACGACATCGCGGCCACGCCGTACCTGATCAAGAAGCCGATGAGCGTCGCGCGGCGCCTCGCGCCGCTGCTCGGTATGACGCAGGCCAAGCTGCTGGCGAAGTTCGAGCAGCGCGGGGGCTTCGTCTACCTCGCGCGCAATGTCCCGGGCGCCGAGTCGGCGAGGATCAGGAAGCTGGCCATCCCCGGGCTGCAGTTGATCCCGAGCTCGCGGCGCGAGTACCCGCGCAAGTGGATGGCTTCGCAGGTGCTCGGCTGGGTCGGCACCGACGGCGACGGCCTCGCCGGCCTGGAGTACGCCAAGAACCCGATCCTGCGCGGCGCCGATGGCGAGCGGCGGATCGTCAAGGACGCGCTCGGCGAGCCGATCGTGGTGCAGGAGACCAAGCGCTCCGAGCCCGGCAAGGACATGCGCCTGACGCTCGATGCCGAACTGCAGGGCAAGGTCGAGAACGTCCTCGCCGAGGTCGGACTGAAGTGGCGGCCCAAGGGCGCGACGGCGCTTGTCATGGACCCCTCCTCCAACACGGTCCTCGCGCTGGCCAACTGGCCGCGCGTCGACGCCAACGACAGCGGCGGCGCACCCGAGTACGCGGCGCAGAACCGGGCCGTCGGGTTCAACTACGAGCCGGGGTCGACGTTCAAGCCCTTCACCGTCGCCGGCGCGCTGGAGGAGAAGGTCGTCACGCCCGACGACATCTTCCACCTGCCGCCGACGATCGACGTTGCCGACCGCACGATCAAGGAGGCCCACGACCGCGGCACCGTCGACCTCTCCACGACGCAGATCCTCGCGCAGTCCAGCAACGTCGGCACGGTCCGTATCGGCCTGCGCCTCGGCGCGGCGAAGTTCGATCACTGGGTGCGCCGCTTCGGCTTCGGCCGCAAGACCGGCATCGAGCTGGCCGGCGAGGAGTCCGGCCAGGTGCTCGAGCGGTCGGAGTACTCCGGATCCTCGATGGGCAACCTGCCGATCGGCCAGGGCGAGTCCGTCACGCCCCTGCAGCTCGCGACCGCGTACTCCGCGATCGCCAACGGCGGGATCCTGCGCCGGCCGCGCCTGATCTCGGAGATCGGGGGCGAGCGCACGGCGATGCCGCGCGGGCAACGCGTGATCGCCGCGAGCACCGCCGCCGAGCTGCGAAAGATGCTCGCGGGCGTCGTCGCGGCCGGCGGCAGCGCCAGCGCGGTGGCGATCCCGGGCTACACGCTGGCGGGCAAGACCGGCACCGCGAACAAGATCGACCGGCGCACCGGCGAGTACTCCAAGACGCGCTACATCGGATCCTTCGTCGGCTTCGCGCCCGCGCGCAGGCCCAAGCTGCTGGTCACCGTCATGGTCGACGAGCCTCAGGGCGACATCTACGGCGCCGAGGTCGCGGCGCCAGCGTTTCAGGAGATCATGCGCTTCGCGCTGCCGTATCTCGGCGTCGCGCCGCGCGGTTGATCGGTTCCGGCTTGTCCGGCAACTATCCTGGCGCCATCCGGAGACGAGCCTTCAGATGATGTCCGTGACCTGCCTCCGGCCACGACGATGACGCTGCGCGAGGTCTTCGGCCCCGCCGCCGCGGACGCTGCGCAGGTCGACGTCACCGCGCTCGCCTACGACAATCGCCAGGTCACGCCGGGCGCCGCCTTCTTCTGCGTGCGCGGTTTCACCCGCGACGGGCACGACTTCGCCGAAGACGCGATCGCGAGCGGCGCGGTGGCGCTCGTGGTCGACCATCCGCTGGGCCTCGGCGTGCCGGAGGTCGTCGTGGACGACGTGCGCGCGGCGATGGCGCCCGCCGCCGCGCGGCTGCACGGCGACCCGACCGCGACGCTGCGCACGATCGGGATCACCGGCACGAACGGCAAGACGACCAGCGCCTACCTCGTGCGCGCGCTGCTTCAGGCGGCGCGCGAGCCGACCGGGCTGCTGGGCACGGTCACGTCGATCATCGGCGGCGCCGAGCACGCGGTCGCGCGCACGACCCCGGAGGCGATCGACCTGCAGGCGACGTTCGCGGCGATGCTCGCCGCCGGCGACACCCACTGCGTCATGGAGGTCTCCAGCCACGCGCTCGCCCTCGCGCGCGCCGACGCGATCCACTGGGCGGCGGCGATCTTCACGAACCTCACGCAGGACCACCTCGACTTCCATCCGACGATGGATGACTACTTTGCCGCCAAATGCGGGCTCTTTCGTGAGGGGAGGCCGCAGCTGGCGGTCGTCAACATCGACGATCCGTACGGCGCGCGGCTGGCCGAGGAGCTGCGCAAGGCAGGGGCGGACGGGCCGGCCCAGCTGATCACCGTCGGCATCGACTCGCCCGACCCCGACCTGCGCGCGACGGAGATCCAGAGCGGATTCGACGGCTCGACCTTCGTCGCCGGCGGTCTGGCCCTGCGCTCGCCGCTGCCGGGCCGCTTCAACGTCATGAACGTGCTCGGGGCGGTCGCGGCGGTCCGCGCGCTGGGGGTCGACGACGCCACGATCGTCGCGGCGCTGCCCGAGGCCGGCCGCGTCCCGGGGCGCTTCGAGCCGGTCGAGGCGGGCCAGGACTTCGCCGTCCTCATCGACTACGCCCACACGCCCGACTCGCTGGAGAACGTGCTGATCGCGGCCCGCCCGCTGGCGCAGAGCCGCCTGCTCTGCGTCTTCGGCTGTGGCGGCGAGCGCGATCGCGGCAAGCGCCCGCAGATGGGCGAGATCTCCGCGCGCCTGGCCGACCACACGATCGTCACGTCGGACAATCCGCGCTCGGAGGATCCGGACGCGATCGTCGATGAGATCCTCACCGGCATCGCCGATCGCGGCGAGCACGTGGAGGCGATCGTCGACCGCCACGCCGCGATCGAGCGGGCGGTGGCGCTCGCCGGCCCCGGCGATGTCGTCGTGATCGCCGGCAAGGGCCACGAGCAGGGCCAGGAGTTCGAGCGCGGGCGCAAGCTGCCCTTCGACGATGTCGGCGTCGCGCGGGAGGCATTGCGTGCGCGACTGGTCGCCTGAGCTCGTCGCCGAGGCCGCGGGCGTCCATCTCGCGCGCCCGGCGGCGCTGGTTCCCGACGGCCCGTCCGGGCCCTCGCGCGTGAGCATCGACTCGCGCGACGTGCGCCCCGGCGACCTCTTCGTCGGCCTGCGGGGCGCGAACGTCGACGGCGGCCGCTACGCCGCCACGGCGCTCGCCGCGGGGGCCTGGGGCGCGCTCGTCGGCCCGAAGTACGCGCTCGACGACGTGCGCGAGCAGCCCGGGGTCCTGCTCACGAGCGAGGATCCGCTCGCCGGGCTGCAGGCACTCGCGCGCTCGTGGCGCCGCGCCCTCGGCGCTCAGGTGATCGCGATCACGGGCTCGACCGGGAAGACATCGACGAAGGATCTGCTCGCGGCGATGGTCGCCCAGGGCCGCCGCGTCGCCGCCACCGAGCAGAACCTCAACACGGAGATCGGCCTGCCGCTGACGATCCTCGCCGCCCCCGCCGGCACCGAGGTGCTCGTGCTCGAAATGGCCATGCGCGGCGCCGGCCAGATCGCCGAGCTGGCAGCGATCGCCGAGCCCGACGTGGGCGTGATCGTGAACATCGGCCCGGTCCACCTCGAGCTGCTCGGCTCGCTGGAGGCGATCGCCGCCACGAAGGCCGAACTGCTCGCCGATCTGCGTCCGGGGGCGACCGCCGTGCTGCCCGCCAACGAGCCGCTGCTGGCGGTGCACCTGCGCGAGGACCTGCACACGGTGACGTTCGGACCCGGCGGCGACGTCGCGCAGATCCCGCGAGACCTCGAGCTGCCGTTTCAGTCCGAGCACATGCGTTCCAATGCCCTGGCCGCGCTCGCGGCCGCGCGCGTCGTGGGCGTGGAGCCGCGCGGGCGCCTGGATGTGACGCTCAGCGCCCTGCGCGGCCAGCGCATCGAGCTGCCCGGGCAGGTGCTCGTCATCGACGACTGCTACAACGCCAACCCGATGTCGATGCGCGCCGCCCTCGACGATCTCGCCGCGTCCGCACCCGCGCGGCGCGTGGCGGTGCTCGGCGACATGCTGGAGCTGGGGCCCGACGAGGCGCGCTTCCACGCGGAGATCGGCGCACACGCGCGCGCGAGCGGGGTCGACGTGCTCGTGACGGTCGGGCCGCTGGCGGCGGGGATGGCGGCGGCGTTCGGAGATGCGGGGGAGTTGCACGCTCAAGACCATGCCGCGGCGGCCGCGGCGCTGCTCGCCGATATCGTCGCGCCGGGCGACACCGTGCTCGTGAAGGGCTCGCGCGGGGTCGGGCTGGAAGTCGTCGCGCAGCAGCTGAGCGCGACGGCGGGGGTCTAGTCCGCCATGGGCGAGGTCCTCATCGCCGGCACGGCGGCGCTGCTGATATGCATCTTCCTGTCGCCGAAGTTCATCGCCTTCCTGCAGCGGCGCGAGTTCGGCCAGTTCATCCGCGAGGAGGGACCGGCCAAGCACCACGTCAAGGCGGGCACGCCGACGATGGGCGGGATCATCATCGTCTTCTCGATCGCGATCCCCTTCCTGATCCTGTCGGAGTACGACTGGCGCTCGGTGGGGGTCTTCGGGGTGCTCGTCGGCTGTGCGCTGCTGGGCTTCGCCGACGACTACACGAAGATCGTGCGGCGTCGCTCGCTGGGCCTCAGCGCGCGGATGAAGCTCGGGATCACGATCCTCATCTCGGTCGGCCTGTGGTGGATCGCCACGGAGAAGGCGGGCCTGCAGCAGACGCTGCGCCTGCGCGTCGTCGACTACCAGATCGACCTGAGCTTCCTCGCCGGGCTGCCGTTCCTGGTGATGATCTACATCGTCGTCGCGGGCACGACGAGCGCGGTGAACCTCACCGACGGCCTCGACGGCCTGGCCGCGGGCTGCGCGGCGATCGTCGCGCTGGCCTACATCGGGATCACGTTCATCACCACCGGCCAGCAGGACCTCGCGATCCTCTCGGCCTGCCTGGTCGGCGCCTGCGTCGGCTTTCTGTGGTTCAACGCGTTCCCGGCGACGATCTTCATGGGCGACACCGGCTCCCTGGCGCTGGGCGGTGCGATCGCCGGCCTCGCCGTCATGACGAAGACCGAGATCCTGCTGATCCTGCTCGGCGGCATCTTCGTCGTCGAGGCGCTCAGCGTGATGATCCAGGTGTTCTCCTTTCAGACCCTCCGCAAGCGGCCGTTCCTGATGGCCCCGATCCACCACCACTTCGAGCTGCTCGGCTGGTCTGAGACGAAGATCATCCTGCGCTTCTGGATCATCGCGGCGATCTGCAGCGCGATCGGCTTCACGCTGTACCAGGCCTCGATCGCCTAGCCCGTCGTGGCCGGCAAACCCCGACCGCCGCTGCCGCCGGGCCCCTGGCTCGTCGTCGGGCTGGCCCGGTCGGGCGTCGCGGCGGCGCGCGCCCTGCTGGCACGTGGCGAGCACGTGGTCGCCGTCGACAGCGGATCGAGCGCGGCGGCGTCGTTGCCCGACGGCCTCGAGCTGCACCTCGGCACCGACGGCCTCGCCTTCCTGCCGCACACGCGCTCAGTCGTGAAGTCGCCGGGGGTTCCGCGCGAGGCGGCGGTGATCGCGGCCGCACGCGAGCGCGGCCTGCCGGTACTCGGGGAGCTCGAGCTCGGTTGGCGCCTTCTGCCCAACGAGTTCATCGCCGTGACCGGGACGAACGGCAAGACGACGACCGTCGAGCTGCTCGGCCACATCCACCGCGAGGCGGGCGTGCCGGTGTCGGTGGCGGGCAACGTCGGAACGGCGCTGAGCGGGGTTGCCGGCGCGCTGTCACCCGAGACGGTCGTCGTCTGCGAGGCGAGCTCGTTTCAGCTCGAGGACACGCTGGCCTTCGCTCCCGAGGGCGCGGTGCTGCTCAACGTCGAGTCCGACCACCTCGACCGCCACGGGACGCTGGAGGACTACCTTGCCGCGAAGCTGTTGATCTTCGCGCGCCAGGGCAACGACGACGTAGCGGTGGCGCCGTTCGGCCTGCCGGTCGAGGACCTCGGTGGCTGCGCGCGACGCGTGCCGTTCGGTCCTGGCGGCGAGCTGGACGACCGCGCGGGCCACCTGTGGTGGGACGGCGAGCCGTTCATCGCCCACGGGGAGATCCGCCTGCGCGGCGCGCACAACCGCGCGAACGCCGCCGCGGCGGCGGCGGTCGCGCTGGCGCGCGGTGTGGATCGCGACGCGGTGCGAGCGGCGCTGCGCACGTTCGCCGGCGTCGAGCACCGGCTGGAGGAGATCGCGCGCATCGACGGCGTGCTGTACGTCAACGACTCCAAGGCGACGAACGTCGCCTCGACGCTCGTGGCGCTGGCCGCGTTCGCGGGGTCGGAGGTTCACCTCATCCTCGGCGGCCTCGGCAAGGGGCAGGACTTCACGCCGCTGCGCGGGCAGGCCGCGCGCACGTACCTGATCGGCGCCGACGCGCCGCGGCTGGCCGGCGAGGTCGGCGGCGAGCTGTGCGGTGACCTCGGCGCCGCCCTCGGCGCCGCGCGCGCGGCAGCCCGCGATGGCGACGTGGTGCTGCTCTCGCCGGCCTGCGCGAGCTTCGATCAGTTCGCGGACTTCGAGGCGCGCGGGCGCGCGTTCCGAGCGCTCGTGGGGTGAGGCCCGCGAACCCGGCGCTGGTTACGGGCGCGGCGGGCGCGGAAGCCGCACGACGAGGCCGCGCGCGGCCCGCCGCACGCGCAGCCGCAGGGGTCTGGGATCGGGCTCGGGCGGCGGATCGTCGCGCACCGCCGGCCACTCCGACGCGACCTCGGCGGCGAGCAGGAACAGGTTGGCCACGACGAAGATGAAGACGAGGAACGCGACGACGCCGCCCAAGGACGCGTAGATGGCGCCGTAGTTCGCCGCGGTATGCAGATACAGCGAGAAGCCGCCCTTGGCCAGCTCGAAGCCGAGCACGGCGACGAGCACGCCGGGCCAGGTGTCGCGCAGCCCGCTGGGGCGTGCGGGCACGACCGCGAACACGCCCCAGCAGACGGCGAACGCGAGCACCGCCGGCACGAGCCGGCCGCCGAGATCGACCGCGAGGCGGGCGAGCACGTCGGGGCCGCCGACGCGCGCGCCGAGCGACGCGGCGAACTGCACCGCCAGCGTCATCGCCAGCGACGTGGCGATGACGACGCCGGTCGCGAAGACGAGCAGCAGATCGACGAGCTTGCCGCGCAGCGCCGGGCGCGCGTCATCGACCTCCCAGGCCGCGTTGAGCGCCTGGCGCACGCTGCCCATCACGGCGCTGGCGGCGAGCAGCAGGGACCCGGCGCCGATCACCCCGAAGCCGCCGCTCGCCGCGGTCACCGACTGCAGCAGCTGTTCGAGGTCGCCCCGTCCGCCGTCCTCGCGCAGTGGCAGGTTCTCGAGCATGACCTCGATGATCCGCCGCCGCGAGGCCTCGTCGTCGATGACGAGCCCGAAGGCCGCCACGAGCACGATCGCCAGCGGAAACAGCGACAGCAGGGTGTAGTAGGAGATCGCCGCCGCCCGCTGCGGGCAGCCGTCGTCGAAGAACTCGCGGATCGACCGTCCGGCGACCGCTGCGGCGCGTCGTCTGGCGTCGCCGAGCGGTTGCATCCCGGCGACGGTACCCGGCGGTGCCACCGAGCGGTGGTGCCCTGTCAGCGGGCCGACCGCGTTCGGCCGGCTTGCAGCCTCGTGATCGCGGCCGGCGAGGCTGACCGGTCAGGGCGGGCGGCCGCCGGAGTCGGCGACATCGTCCTGCTCACGCCGGCCTGCGCGAGGTTCGCTCAGCTCGCGGACTTGGCGGCGCGCCTGCGCGCCTTCAGGGCCCTTGTCGCATAGCGTGCGAGAAGCACGAGCAGGGCGAGGCCGGCCAGCGCGGCGGCGGTGATCGGCCACCGGGGCGGCCCGTCATCCGCCACGGCATCAGGGAGCGCGAAGCCCGCCAGCTGCGCGGCAGGGTGCGGCTCGATCGGCGCGACCACGCGGTCGAGTGCCCGACGCCGGGCGGTGCTGAGCTTGACCCAGCCGGTGTTCGCCTGCGCCCGGCTCGCGTGGGTGAGGCCGAGGCTGGGCAGGTAATCGAACATGTCGGCGGGCGGCGCGCCACCTGGCCCGTGGACGGACATCGTCACGTTCACGGTGTAGAACGGGGTCGGAGCGGACGGTGGGTCGGCCGGCGTGCCGTCGGCCAGGAGCGCGAAGTACGAGCTTGGCTCGACGTCCTGGCAGCCCGCTTGCCCGCAGACCTGGCCCCGTTCGATGCCCTTGGCGATCGCGGTGGATGGTGCGGCGGCGAACACGGCCGCGACTATGAGGGCCGGCAGGAGAGGTCGCATGGTGTTGGTACACCGGTCGCGGCGCGGACGTTCCGGGAACGCGAGCGCCGCCTCCGGTGTAGAGCTTTGCGGTGGTGCATCCGCCACCCCCGACCGAAGCCGTCCTGCTCAGCCGCGCCCGCGGAGGGGATCTCGACGCCTACGAACAGCTCGTGCGCCTCCACCAGCAGACCGCCTTTCGCGCCGCGCTCGTACTCACGCGCAACGCCGCCGATGCCGAGGAGGCCGCCCAGGATGGCTTCGTCAAGGCCTGGCGCACGCTTGGGCGCTTCGACGCGGCGCGGCCGTTTCGCCCGTGGCTGCTGACGATCGTCGCCAACGAGGCGCGCAACCGGCGCCGGTCGGCGAGGCGGCGCGAGCTGCTGGCGGTGCGGGCCGGCAGCGAGCGCGGCGGCGCGGCCGGCGGTCCTGCTTCGCCCGAGGGCGCCCTGCTCGTCGCCGAGCGCGACGCGGCGCTTGCCGCCGCGCTCGAGCGCCTTGACGCGCGCGATCGCGAGGTCATCGCCTGCCGCTACCTGCTCGAGCTCAGCGAGGCCGAGACGGCGGCGGCGCTGGGCTGCCGGGCCGGGACCGTGAAATCACGCCTGTCGCGTGCGCTCGCGCGCCTGCGCGCGCAGGCGCAGATCGGGGGGCTCGATGGCTGACCTGCACGACGCGCTGAGGCGGCTCGCCGCGGACGCGACCTGGCCGCCGACGCCCGACATGTCCGCGCGCGTGCGCGCGGCGCTCGAGGACGCGCCGCCCGCACGCAGGCGCCCGCGCCGCCCGCTGCTGGCGGCGCTCCTGGCGCTGCTCGTCGGCGGCGGCGCGCTGGCCGCGCCCGGCGCCGGGTCGGGGCTGCTCGAGCGCCTCGGCCTGCGCAGCGCGACGGTGACGAAGGTCAAGGCGCTGCCCGCCAGCTCGCTCGCGCGCCGGCTCGACCTCGGCGAACGTCGCTCGCTCGGCGCGGTCCGGCGCGACGCCGACTTCCGGCTGCTGTACCCGGCGGCGCTCGCCTCCCCACGCGAGGTCTACGTGGACGACGGCGTCGTGACGTTCCTCTACCGCGCCCGCTCGGGCGAGCCGATCCTCTTCACGCAGGTGGCGGGCAGTGCTCGGACGTACCTGCGCAAGTTCGTCACCGCCGACACGCAGCGAGTGCGGATCGGCGGCCGGCCCGGACTGCTGCTGCGGGGTCCGCACGCCATCGTCTTCGATGCGCGCGGGCGGGGCACGCGGGTCCAGGCGCCGCGCCTGGCGAGGAACACGCTGCTGTGGGAGCGCGACGGGCTGCTCCTGCGCATCGAGGCCGGCCAGCCTGCCGACGAGCTCGTGCGGATCGCGCGATCGGTGCGGCCCGCTGTGCCTGCGTCGCCGACCGCGAGGCGCAGCTCGACGCGATGCTCGAGACCGATCGCGCGCGCGGCCGAACCCCGCCTGACGCCGACCGCTTGATCGAGTCGTTGCTGGCGCCGGTCTACTTCCGCGCCCTGTTCGACGTCGCCCCGCTGCCCGCTGCCCGCTGCCCGCGGCGCGCGTCGCTGCGCTCGTCGATCGGGCGCTCGACGGCGACGGCGTTCCGGCCGGGCCCGCCGACGTGAACGCACGAGCGCGCCCGCGCCATTAGATTCCCGCCCGACGTCGTCTCCTGCGACCGTCGCGGCGATGAAATCGCTCATGCTCGTCATCCTCTACTTGGTCCTCGCGATCGTCGTCGCGGGCGTGATCGCGCTCGGGGTCACGAACCTCGGTGTCGACCGCACGGCGGTCGACAACCACACCGTCTACGGCTCGGTACGCGAGATCGTCGTCAAGCCCGGTCAGGGGACCGTCGAGCTCGTTCCCGCCGACAAGATCATCCGGATCCGCGAGTCGCAGCACTACGTCCTGGAGAAACCCACGCTCGAGCAGGACCGCCGCAACGGGGTCCTGACGATCGAGCCGACGTGCGACGACTTCCCGGACGTCGTGCCGTGCTTCTCGGACCTGCGAATCTCACTTCCGGCCGGCGTGAAGGTGACCGTCGACGGCGGCAGGGGCGACGTCGACCTGCGCGGCGTCGAGCTGAGCGCGGCGCACGTCGAGACCGGCTCGGGCGACATCGAGCTTGGCCTCAGGGGCCAGCCCGGCCTGCTGTGGGCGCACTCGGACTCGGGCGACGTCGAGATCGTCGCGACGAGCGCGCGCGCCGTCGACGCCCAGACGAGCTCCGGCGACGTCAACGTCGACGTCGCCGCCAAGCCCCGCAAGGTGCGCGCGCGCAGCGATTCCGGCGACGTCGCGTTGGCGCTGCCGCGCGGAATCTACGCGGTCAAGACGAAGTCGGACTCCGGCGACGTGAGCGTCCGTGGCCTGTCGCGCAACGCCGCCTCGGCGAGCTCGATCGACGCGCGCACGGACTCGGGCGACATCGACGTGCGCACGCGCTGAGCGCGAGCGGCCGGGCGCCAGTGGATGCGGCCGGAAATTCGGCCCGCAGAACTTGCGGACGGGTCCACTACTTCAGCGCGTCCTGCGGCACGACGTAGTAGTGCTTGCTCGCGGCCTTGGGGCGCATGTCGAAGCCCTGCCGCGCCCGGACCCCGAACGACTTGTCGGGGTAGCCGCCGTGTTCGCGCACCCAGGCGAGGACCTCGTCGGGATCGCCGCCGGCGTCGACGACCTTGTCCTGCATGATCGCCACCGTGTCCGACGGGTTGCCGAGAAACAGCGCCGGCTGGATCCCGACGAGCAGTGTCTTGATCGGATCTGAGCTCTTCTTCTTGGCCACGGCGCGCGAGGATACCGGCCGTCAGCCGGCCAGGCGTACCGCGCCGGCGTGACAGGCGTCATGCGGGGGCGGCGCGCAGCGCCAGATAGAGCGCAACGAAGCGGGGTGCGGCATCTCCGCGCGCGCGAGCACCGTGCCGTCGTCGACCAGCAGCCCGCCGCCGTCGGCGGCGCCGGGCAGCTCGCGCCAGGAACCATCGCCGACCTGCGGCCGGAAGCGCTCGTAGCGCGACTCAAAGCGGGTGAGCGCGCCCAGGTCGCCGGACTCCGCGAGCCGGCGCACCGTGAGGAAGTCGACGTCCCAGCGGCGGTTCTGGAACACCGTGAACGGCACGCCCGCGGTGGCGAAGTCGTCGACGAGCGCCTGGGCCGACGCGAGGTCGGGGGCCAGCGGCTTGTCCATCACGACCGCGATGCGGTGCGTCAGCGCCCGCCGCGCGATCGGCACGTGCAGGCGGTTGGGCGTCGCCACGACGAGCAGGTCGATGTCCGCCGCGTGGTAGCGCAGGAGCATCGGCGTCGTCGATCGCGATCCCGGGGTAGGCCGAGCGCGCCCGCGCGGCACGCTCGGCGTCCGACGTCGTGACGGCGACGAGCTCCAGGCCCGGCGTGGCCGCGATGAGCGGCGCGTGGAAGACCTCGCCGGCCAGCCCGTAGCCGGCGATAGCGACCCGCAGATCGCCGCTCATGGCGAAGGCACGGGAACCGGCCGGCCCTCGTCGGCCGAGCGATAGAGCGCCTCGATCGTCCGCGCCTGGCCGAGCGCGTCGGCGCGGCCGAGCCGCGGCGGGCGCTCGCCGGCGATCGCGACGGCCATGTCCTCGAGCTCGAGGCGATAGCTGTTGCCCACATCGAGGTCGATGATCTCGCGCTCGTCGCCCGCGCGCTCGAGCACGAGCCGCGGCTCGCGGCCGTGCCACGGGTCGGCGAGCACGATCCGGCCCTCGCTGCCGACGACCTCGAGGTCGTGCCGTGCCGCCATGTCCAAGCCGCAGTCGATCGTGGCCAGCAGATCGCCGTCGAAGCGCAGCAGCGCGGTCAGACGCAGGTCGACGCCGCTCGGTCCGGTCACGGTCTCGGCGCAGACGCTGACCGGTTCGCCGCCGGCGACGAGCCGCGCCCCGCTCACGCAGTAGCAGCCCACGTCCATCAGCGCCCCGCCGTCGAGCGCCGGGTCCAAGCGCACGTTGGTCGTCTCGGTGAGCGGGAAGGAGAAGGACGCGCGCACGAGCCGCAGCGCGCCGATCGCGCCCTCGTCGAGCAGCGCGCGCAGATGCACGGCCTGCGGGTTGTGGCGCCACATGAACGCCTCGCTGAGCACGAGCCCCGCCTCGTCGGCGGCGTCAAAGGCCTCCGCCACGCGTGACGGCCGGCGGTCCATCGGCTTCTCGCAGAGCACGTGCTTGCCGGCCCGCAGCGCCCTGACGGTCCAGTCGACGTGCATGGCGTTGGGCAGCGGCACGTAGACCGCGTCGACCTCGGGGTCGGCGAGCAGCGCCTCGTAGGAGCCGTGCGCGCGGGGGATCCCGTGCGCGTCGGCGAACGCCTGCGCGCTCGCGTCCGAACGGCTGGCGACGGCGACGATCTCGGCGGCGTCGGTCTCTCGCGCGCCGCCGATGATCGCCCCGCCGATCCGCGCCGTCGAGAGGATGCCCCAGCGCACCAGTGGGCGGTCCTGTGGATCCGCGCCCGCCTGGATCGGCCGCTGATCACCGTCTGGCGGCGTCCTCATTCGGTCACGGGCCTAGAGGCCCGCTCCCTCACTGCGTCCTTGCCAGCCGGCGCCAGCGACCGCCCAAGCAGACGCGGACCCACGACCGCCCACTAGCCCCATGAGCCCTCGCTCATCGGCCGGAACGTCGTCGTCATGAGCCGCATCGAGCGCGGCCGGGTGAGGGCGAACAGCACGACCTCGGCGACGTCGTCGGGGCTCATCATCCCGTCCAGCGCGGGCATGCCCGCCTCGCGGCCGGTGCCGATCGCGAAGTCCGTCGCGACGCCGCCGGGGCAGATGTTCGAGCAGCGCACGCCCTGCTCGCGCAGCTCGATGTCGAGCGAGCGCACGAAGCCGACCTGGCCGAACTTCGAGGCGTTGTAGACCGCCTCGCCGGGGAACGCGTTGACGCCCGCGACGGATGCGAGCGAGACGAATCTCCGCCGCCCTCGGCCGCGATGAGATGCGGCAGCGCCGCGCGCGCCGTGTACAGCACGCCCTTCAGGTTGACGTCGATCATCAGCTCGAGCGCGCCGAGCACCTCTGCGCGCTCGCCCAGGACGCCGCGGGTGATGCGCACGTCCGCCGCCGCCGATGGGATGGCGTAGCGCTCGACAGAAGTTTCCGTTCGACGGAAGACTTTTGTCCGGGTTCCGGCGTTTGCAGACGGGAAGGACCTATCGTGCGAACGTGATGCGATGCGCCGACCTTAGCCGCTGAGGATTGTTGAGCCGGCGCCCGCGGGCGAGGACTCGCGGGTCGCGCGTCGAACGCTGAGCGGATGGCCTCTGCCGCCCGGCCGATCGGCTCCGCTGCCCCGCCCACATCCCGGCGCAGGCCCAAGCCGGTCGAGTACAACATCCTCTTCACCGCGACGCTGTGCCTGCTCGCGGCCGGGGCGGTCATGGTCTACAGCGCGTCGTCGGCGCGCACGCTGCTCGAGGGCCAGGGCGACGGGACCGTCTACCTCGTCAAGTATCTCGCCTTCGGCGCCGTCGGCCTCGTCGTCCTGCAGATCCTCGCCCGTGGCGGCCTGGAGATGCTCCCGCGCCTGGCTCCGGGGCTGCTGGCCGTCTCCTTCCTCATGCTGATCGCGGTCAAGATCCCCGGCGTCGGCATCGAGATCAACGGCGCGCGGCGCTGGCTCGGCGCCGGGCCGCTGCAGTTCCAGCCCTCGGAGCTCATGAAGCTCGCGCTCGTGCTCTACGCGGCCGGCCTGCTCGCGACGACGCCCGCGCGGCTGAGGACCCTCAAGGGCGTCAGCGGCCCGCTGTTACTCGTCGCCGGCGCCGCGATCGTGCTGATCGCCTCGCAGCCGGACCTCGGCACGGCGCTCGTCATCGCCTTCACGCTCGGCGCGTTGCTGCTCGTCGCGGGCGTCCCGATCAAGCTGCTCGGCAAGATCGCCGGGACGGGCGTCGTCGTCGTGCTGCTGTTCATCCTCGTGGAGCCCTACCGCGCGGCTCGGCTGACGGCGTTCCTCAACCCGTGGGCGCACGCCGACTCGGTGGGCTTTCAGTCCGTCCAGGGCCAGATCGCGCTCGGCTCGGGCGGCTTCTTCGGCGTTGGCCTCGGCGAGTCGGTGCAGAAGGTCTTCTACCTGCCGGAGGCGCACACGGACTTCATCCTCGCCGTCATCGGCGAGGAGCTCGGGATCGCCGGCATCTGCGGCCTGCTGTTCCTCTACGGGCTGATCGGCTACGCGGGCCTGCGCACCGCCAAGGCGGCGGCCACCCGCTACACCCAGCTGCTCGCCGCCGGCCTGACCGGGCTGATCCTGTGTCAGGCGCTGCTGAACATCTTCGCCGTGCTCGGGATCGCGCCGCTGACCGGTGTCCCGCTGCCGTTCATCTCCTCGGGCTCGAGCTCGCTGCTGACGCTGATGGCGACGATGGGGCTGCTGCTGAACATCGCCGCGCGCAGCACGAGCCACCTCGCCGCCCTGCCTCACCCAGCCGAAGATGGCGGCGATGCGCGAGGATCACACCGTGCTGAGAGTGGTGATCGCGGCGGGCGGGACGGCCGGGCACGTCGTGCCGGCGCTGGCGGTCGCCGATCGGCTGAGGGCCGCGGGGGCTGACGTCAGCTTCGTCGGCGGCGAGCGGGCAGAGGCCGCGCTCGTGCCGGCCGCCGGCTACGACCTGCGGACGATCCGCGTCGAGGGGCTGAGCCGCACGAACCCGTTGCGCGCCGCACGGGCGCTGCTGCGGGCGGGCGCGGCGGTCGGCGCCGCCAACCGGATCCTGGCCGAGCTGCGCCCGGCGGCGGTGCTGGGCGGCGGCGGCTACGTCGCGGGGCCGGTCGGCCTGGCGGCGCTCGCGCGGCGGATCCCGCTCGTGCTGACCGAGGCCGACAGCCACCTCGGGATCACCAACCGGCTGCTCGCGCCGCGGGCACGCCGCGTCTGCCTGGCGTTCCCGATCGAGGGCCGGGAGGACGCGCGCTACGTCGTGACCGGTCGCCCGGTGTCCCCGCCGGTGACCGACGTCGCCGCCGCGCGGGCCCGTTTCGGGATCGAGCCCGGCGAGACGTGCGTGCTCGTCTTCGGCGGCTCGCTCGGCGCGCGGACGATCAACGAGGCCGCCGTCGAGGCGTTCCGTGCGGCGCCCTTTGCAGTGCTGCACGCGGCCGGGACGCGCGACCACGCCGCCCTTACGGGACGCGTCGAGGGAGCCCACTACGACCTGCGTCCGTACATCGAGCATTTCGGGGAGGCGCTCGCCGCCTGCGACCTGTGCGTGGCGCGCGCCGGCGGGTCGATCTTCGAGCTGGCGGCCGCGGGCAAGCCGGCGATCCTCGTGCCCTATCCGTATGCGAGCGCCGACCACCAGACGGCCAACGCGCGCTGGATGGCCGATGCCGGAGCGGCGACCATCGTGCCCGACGCCGAGCTGACGCCGGCGCGTCTGGGCAACGAGGTCGGCGCGCTGCTGGAGGATCGGTCGCGGCTGGCGGCGATGGCGAGCGCGTCGGCGGCGCTGGCGCGGCCCGATGCCGCCCAGGCCGTCGCCGATGCCGTGCTCGCGGCGGCGGCCGCGCCCCGCCGGCGGGGACGGCGCGCGCGTTGAGCGCGGCGGGGCGCGACTGGGCCGGACGGCGGCTGCACTTCGTCGGCATCGGCGGCGCGGGGATGAGCGGCCTGGCGCTGATCGCCGACGCGCTCGGCGCGATCGTAACCGGGTCCGACCGGGCCGGCTCGCCGTATCTCGAGCGCGTGCTGGCGGCGGGGATCCCGGCGGTCGTCGGACACGATGGCGCGAACGTGCCGGCGGGAGACGACGTGGAGCTCGTCGTCTCGACGGCGATCGGCGGCGTGAACCCCGAGCGGACGGTGGCGCGCGAGCGCGGCCTGCGCGAGATCCATCGCGGCGCGCTGCTCGGCGAGCTGAGCCGGCGGCGGCGGACGATCGCCATCGCCGGGACCCACGGCAAGACGACGACGTCGTCGATGGCGGCGCACGCGCTGCTGTCGCTCGGCTGGGATCCGACCTACGTCATCGGCGGCGAGCTGCGCCGGCCGGGGGTCACCGCGCGCGGGACGAACGCTGCGTTCGGCTCCGGCGAGTGGCTCGTGGTGGAGGCCGACGAGTCCGACCGCTCGTTCCTCGAGCTCGCGCCCGAGATCGCGGTCGTGACGAACATCGAACTCGACCACCACACGACGTACGCCTCGCACGCCGACCTCGAGCTGGCGTTCGCGCAGTTCCTGCGCAACGCCCTGCGCAGCGTCGTGGCCGACACGCCCGAGGCGGAGGCGTTCCTCGACCGGGTCGGGATCGACGAGTCGGCGTTCTTCGGCGCCTCGCAGATCGAGCTGCGACCCGACGGCTCGCGCTTCGTGTGGGCCGGGCAGGAGGTCGCGCTGTCGGTGCCAGGGGCGCACAACGTCGCCAACGCCGCCGCCGCGCTGACCGCGTGCGTGATCGCCGGCGCACGGCCGCGGGAGGTCGCCGGGACGCTCGCCGACTTCGCGGGGGCCGGCCGGCGCTTCGAGCGTCTCGGGCCGGCCGCGGGGTCGGGTGCGCTCGTCGTCGACGACTACGCCCACCATCCGACCGAGCTGCGCGCGACGATCTCGGCGGCCCGGACACTTGGCCTCGGGCGGGTCGTGGCGGTGTTCCAACCGCACCTGTTCTCGCGGACGCAGCTGCTGGCGCGGGAGTTCGGCGCCGCGCTGGCGCAGGCCGATGCCGCGGTCGTGCTCGACGTCTACCCCTCGCGGGAGCGGCCGCAGGACTTTCCGGGCGTCACGGGGCGGCTGATCGCGGAGGCCGCGGCCGACGCCGCGCGCGGCCGGCTGGTGGCCTGGGCGCCCGGATTCGACCAGGCGCAGCGGGTGCTGAGGCTGTGGCTGAGGCCGAGGGACGTGTGCCTCGTCATGGGAGCGGGCGATGTGGACGAGTTGGCGCGGCGCCTGGCCGGCCCCTCGGACTGAGGTAAACAGCCCGCATATGAGGCTTTTTCAGGACGTAGACTAATCCTCAACTAGAGAAAGAGCCTTGTCCGGGAGGTCACCCTCATCTCGAGGTTGATGGCTTCCGAGGACTACCAGCGGTGCCCGACGAACACCGGCTCCGGCACGAGCGCCACGCCGAACGCCTCGTCGACGCCGGCGGCGATCTCCCGCGCCAGCGCGACGAGCTCGGTCGTAGTGCCCGCGCCGCGGTTGGTCAGGGCGAGGGTGTGCTTGGAGGAGATGGCGATCCCGGCGGGGTCGCCGTAGCCACGCCGAAAGCCCGCGCACTCGATGAGCCAGGCGGCTGACGTCTTCACCGCTCGCGGCTCGGTCGGCCAGCCCGGCGGCCTGGCGTCGGCGCCCAGGCGCTCGGCAGCGCGCTCTGTGAACGCCTCGAAGTCCCGCGCGCGAAGGATCGGGTTGGTGAAGAACGAGCCGGCGCTGACGGTGTCGGGATCGGCCGGGTCGAGCACCATGCCCTTGCCGCGCCGCAGCGCCAGCACCGCCGCGCGCACCTCGTCGACGGGGGCCCGGGCACCCACCTCGATCCGGAGGCGGCCTGCGAGCTCGGCGTAGCGGATCGGCTCCGACATCCCGGTCGGCTCGAGCGCGAAGCTCACGCCGAGCACGACCCAGCGACCCGGGTCGCGCTTGAAGACGCTCGTGCGGTAGTCGAACAGGCACGCCTCGGGCTCGAGGTCGTGCAGCTCGCCACTCTCGCGGTCCAGAGCGCGCACGGCCACGATGACGTCGGCGACCTCCTGGCCGTAGGCGCCCACGTTCTGGATCGGCGTGGCCCCGACGCTGCCGGGGATCCCGGACAGCGCCTCGATCCCGGCCAGCCCGTCGGCCACGCAGGCGGCGACGAACGCGTCCCAGGTCTCGCCGGCCGCGACGTTGAGGCGGATGCGCCCGTCGGCCATGCGAAGACCCTCGACGCCGCGCGTCAGCACCCGCAGGACGGTGCCTTCGAAGCCCGCATCCGCGACCACGACGTTGCTCCCGCCGGCCAGCAGGAGCAGCGGCTCGTCCGCCGCGTCGGCCGCCAGGACCGCGTCGAGCAGCGCGCCCTCGCTGTCGATCGACAGGAGCCGCGCGGCGGGGCCGCCGAGGCGCAGCGTCGTCAGCTCTGAGAGGGGCGGCGCCGTCATCGCGCGAGGACGCTAGTGGGTCCAGCCGCCGCACCGGACGATCGCCGAGTGCAGGCGGACCGAGGCAGGGTCTGCCCGCCGAGTGGCGAAGGACGGCAGCGATGGCCCCGTTCGCCCGCCGCCGAACGCGCGTGGTCCTTGGCATCGCCGTGCTGCTCGCGGTGCTGGCTCCGCTCGCGATGTGGATTCGCGACAGCTCGCTCGTCCGCGTGGACGAGGTCTCGGTCACCGGGATCGACGGATCGCAGGCCAAGCGGATCACGCGCGCGCTCGAGGCGGCCGGGCGCGACATGACAACGCTTCACGTGCGCGAGGAGGCGCTGCTGAGCGCCGTAGCCGCCTATCCCGTCGTGCGCAGCCTGCGCACGGAGACCGACTTCCCGCACGGGCTGCGGATCACCGTCAACGCCTACGAGCCGGTCGCGGCGATCCGCGCCGGCGGCGGGCTGACCGCGGTCGCCGGCGACGGCACGCTCTTGCGCGGAACCGCCACTCGCGACCTGCCGGTCGTCGGGGTCCGTGGCCGTCGCAGCGGCGCGCGCCTGCGCCGCAGTGAGGCGCTCGACGCCGTGCGGCTGCTGGCGGCGGCGCCGCGTGCGTTGCGCGGCCGCGTAGCTCGCGTGTACCGCGGGCCGCGCGGCCTGACGACGACGATGAAGAACGGGCCGAAGCTCTACTTCGGCGGCGCCGGGCGGCCCGACGCGCAGTGGCGCTCGGCAGCGCAGGTGCTCGCCAGCCGCACCTCGCGCGGCGCCGCGTACGTCGACCTTCGCTTCCCGGAGAAGCCCGTGGCGGGCGGACTGCGACCGAGAGGGGCGGACTCTCAACCTACACTGTAGGTTGAGTGCACCGAATCGGCGATTCTCCTGCTCAGGTTGAGAGTCCGTCGTTTTGCAACTGTTCTTGCGGGTGTAGACTTCGCGTTGACACGAGTTCCGGCCCGTGCGTACTGTGGTTTCCCCGGAACCGGGTTGCGGGAGCCAATCCCTCAACAATCACTCAAGGGTCGGACGTCTACCTCATGGAATCCAGCAGCAGCTATCTCGCGGTCATCAAGGTCGTCGGCGTCGGCGGCGGCGGTACCAACGCCGTCAACCGCATGGTCGACGCAGGCCTGCGTGGCGTGGAGTTCATCTCGGCCAACACGGACGCCCAGGCGCTGCAGATGACGGACGCCGACATCAAGCTCAACATCGGGCACGACCTGACGAAGGGCCTCGGCGCCGGCGCCAACCCGGAGATCGGCTTCGGCGCGGCCGCCGAATCGCGCGACGACATCAAGGAGGCGCTCAAGGGCGCCGACATGGTCTTCGTCACCGCGGGCGAGGGCGGCGGCACCGGCACGGGCGCCGCGCCCGTCATCGCCGAGATCGCCAAGAACGAGATCGGCGCGCTGACCGTCGGCGTCGTCACCAAGCCGTTCGAGTTCGAGGGCAGCCAGCGCACCCGTCAGGCCGAGGAGGGCATCGAGCGCCTGCGCGAGGTCGTCGACACGCTCATCGTCATCCCCAACGAGAAGCTGCTGTCGGTGGTCGAGCGGCGCACGACGATGCTCGACGCCTTCCGCGAGGCCGACAACGTCCTGCGCCAGGGCGTCCAGGGCATCACCGACCTCATCACGATCCCGGGCCTGATCAACCTCGACTTCGCCGACGTCCGCACGATCATGCAGGACGCCGGCTCGGCGCTGATGGGCATCGGCACCTCCAACGGCGAGAACCGCGCCGCCGACGCCGCACGCATCGCGATCTCCAGCCCGCTCATCGAGGAGGACGTCGAGGGCGCCACGGGCATTCTGCTCAACATGACCGGTGGTCGCGACCTCGGCCTGTTCGAGGTCAACGAGGCCGCCGAGATCGTCCGCGAGGCCGCGGCGCCCAACGCGAACATCATCTTCGGCGCGGTCATCGACGAGAACCAGGGCGATGAGCTCCGCGTGACCGTCATCGCCACCGGCTTCGATCACGGCCGCGCCCGCCCGCGCACCGCCCGCGAGGAGACGCGTCAGAGCGTCAGTCGCCTGGATCGCAACCCGCGCATCGACGACCGTCAGCGCTCCTCGCTGGAGATCCCGGACGACGAGATCGAGATCCCGCCGTTCCTGCGCTGAGCCCGCCGCCGCCGCGGCTGCGCGCGGCTAGCTGACGAAGCGGATCGTCAGCGGGTAGCGGTACTCCTGGCCCTGGCCGGCCTTCGCCGCGGCGAGGCAGACGAGGATCACCCACGTCAGCGCCAGCAGGATCAGCACCGGGATCAGCGCGAATCCGATGATGAAGAATATGAGCACGAACGTCGCGATGCCGAGGACGATCGCGTAGATCATCACCGAGATGTTGAAGTTCAGCGCCTCGGCGGCGTGGCGGCGCACGAACGGGTCGTCCTTCTTGACGAGGTAGACGACGAGCGGGCCAACGAACGGAAAGCCGACGACGAGGCTGAGCAGGGCCGAGAGGTGCGCGGCCAGGGCCCAGCTCCGCGAGTCGTCGCGCGCGTTGTGCGGGCTGGCGGGCGGCACGGCCGAGGAGAGGGCGTCGGTCCAGCGCGAGCCGTCCCAGTAGCGCATGCTGGCGCCGCCGGCCGGATCTGGATACCAGCCCGGCGCGGCCGGGGGCGGATCGGGTCTGCCGAAGGCGTCCATCCCTGCACTGTACGCCCGCGCGCCGCGCGCGACCCGCTGATCGGAGCGAGCGCGATCGCGAGCCTTTCGCGCCCCCGGCGGCGCGCTAGCCTCGTGCGGGTGACCACGCCGACGCTCAAGCGCACGCCGCTGTTCGACGCGCACGTGGCCGCGGGCGCCAAGCTCGTGCCGTTCACGGGGTGGGAGATGCCGGTCCAATACACGGAGGGCATCCGCGCCGAGCACCACGCGGTGCGCGAGCGCGCCGGCATCTTCGACGTCTCGCACATGGGCGAGGTGCAGACCTCCGGCCCCGACGCCGAGACCTTCCTGCAGCACGTCCTCTCCAACGACGTCGCGAAGATGGCGGTCGGCGGTGCGCAGTACTCGATGCTCTGCAACGAGCACGGCGGCCTGCTCGACGACCTCTTCACCTATCGCCTCACCGGCGATCGCTTCCTGACCGTCACGAACGCCGCCAACCACGCGTCGGACTTCGCCTGGATGCGCGACCAGGCCGCGGGCTACGACGTGCAGGTCGAGGACGTCGCCGCGAACTCCGCGATGCTCGCGGTGCAGGGCCCTCGCGCACGGGAGATCGTCGAGCAGATCGCCGACAGTCCGCTGCCCCCGCGCATGCAGGCGGCGAAGCGCATCATCTTCGGCCACGAGGCGCTCGTCTGCGGAACGGGCTACACCGGCGAGGACGGCGTCGAGCTGCTGCTCTCGCCCGAGGGCGGCCCCGCCGTCTGGGACGAGTTGCTGCGCCGCGGCGTCGTGCCCTGCGGTCTGGCCGCTCGCGACACCCTGCGCCTGGAGGTCTGCTACCCGCTCTATGGCAACGACCTATCGATCGATCGCAACCCGATCGAGGCCGGTCTCGGCTGGGCGGTCAAGGAGGACACGGGCTTCATCGGCTCCGAGGCCATCCGTCGCGCGCGTGAGGACGGCACCGCCGAGAAGCTCGTCGCCTTCAAGCTCACCGGCCCGGGCATCGCGCGCCAGGGCAACCCCGTCGCCGGCGGCGGCGAGGTGACGAGCGGCACGATGTCGCCGAGCCTCGGCGTCGGGATCGGCATGGCCTACGTGCCGGTCGAGCGCGCCGCGGTCGGCGCGACGTTGGAGATCGACGTGCGCGGGAAGGTACGTACGGCGGTCGTCGCACCCAAGCCCCTCTACACCAAGGAGACCGATGGCTGAAGCGAGCTATCCCGACGAGCTGCTCTACCACGCCGAGCACGACTGGGCGCGTATCGAGAACGGCGTCGCGACCTTCGGCATCACGTGGTTCGCGCAGGACGCGCTCGGCGAGGTCGTCTTCTTCGACCCGCCCGAGGTGGGATCGTCGGTCACCGCCGGTGACTTCTATGCCGAGGTCGAGTCCGTCAAGGCCGTCTCGGAGGTCATCGCGCCGCTGTCGGGCGAGATCGTCGAGGTCAACACCCCGCTCGCCGACGACACCGAGCCGATCAACGAGGATCCCTACGGCGGCGGCTGGATGGTGAAGGTGAAGCTCAGCGATCCGTCCGAGGCCGAATCGCTGTTGGATCGCGACGCCTACGTGGGAACCCTGTAACGCCATGGCCGGCTACACGTCCGTCACCCCCGAGGATCTCGAGCACATGCTGGCCACGATCGGCGCCGGCTCGATCGAGGAGCTCTTCGACGGGATCCCGGAGGGCGTGCGGCTCGGCCGCCCGATCGACCTGCCGCCCGGCGAGCCCGAGCAGGCGGTATATGTCGAGCTTCGGCGCCTGGCCGAGCGCAACGTATCGGCCGAGGACGAGATCACGTTCCTCGGCGCCGGCATGTACGACCACTACGTGCCGTCGATCATCGACATGCTGATGTCGCGCTCGGAGTTCCTGACGCCGTACACGCCCTACCAGCCCGAGGTCAGCCAGGGCGGCCTGCAGGTCATGTTCGAATACCAGACCGCGATCTCGGAACTCACCGGCCTGCCGGTCTCCAACGCCTCGGTGTACGAGGGGCCGAGCGCCGTCGGCGCCGCCGCGTACATGGCCAAGCTCGCCAACAAGCGCCCGCGGGTGCTCGTCAGCCGCGGCGTGCACCCGCACAGCCGCGAGACCCTCGATACGGTCGCGATCGGCTACGGCACGACGATGCAGGAGATCGGCCTCGAGGACTCGGCCACCGAACTCGACGCGCTGCGCGACGCGCTGAGCGACGACGTCAGCGCGATCGTCATCCAGCAGCCGAACTTCCTGGGTTCGGTCGAGGACGTGGCCGCGTTGACGGATGCCGCCCACGAGGTCGGCGCGCTCGTCATCTGCGCCGCGGACCCGCTGACGCTCGGCGTCATCGAGGCTCCGGGCCACCAGGGCGTCGACGTCTGCGTCGGCGAGGGCCAGTCGCTCGGCAACCGCCTCGACTACGGCGGCCCCTCGTTCGGCTTCTTCGCCGCCACCGAGAAGCACCTGCGCTCGATGCCGGGCCGCATCGCGGGTGAGACGAACGACGCCGACGGGCGCCGTGGCTTCGTCCTGACGCTGCAGACGCGCGAGCAGCACATCCGCCGCGAGCGCGCGACGTCGAACATCTGCACGTCGCAGGCGTTGAACGCGCTCGGCGGCGTCGTATACCTGAGCTGGCTGGGCCGGCAGGGGATCGTCGACATCGGCGAGCTCATGCTGCAGCGCACCCATTACGCGCGCGAAACGCTCGCCGCGTTGGACGGTGTGTCCAAGCTCCACGACCGGCCGGTCGTGCGCGAGTTCGCCCTGACGCTGGACGTCGACGGCGTGGCCGGGGTCGAGCGGGTGCTCGATCGCTGTGCGGCCGGCGGGGTCAACGCGGGCTACGCGCTGGGTCGCTCGTACGAGGAGCACGGCGACGGGCTGCTCGTCGCGATCACCGAGCAGCGGTCGCGTGAGGACATCGACCGCCTGGCCGAGGTGCTGGGTGCGGCGCTGGCGGCCGAGCGCGAATCTGTGGGCGCGGGAGCGGGCGTGAGCTCGTGAGCAGCCCGGCCACCACGCAGGCGGGCTCGACGCCGCAGCAGCGCGAGCACGCGACGACGATCTTCGAGAAGGGCGCGCCGGGGCGGCGGGCCTTCCGCGCGCCGGCGCTCGACGTGCCGCCCGTCGAGGGGCTGATCCCGGACGCGCTGCGCCGCGCCGCGCCGCCGCGGCTGCCCGAGGCCTCCGAGCCGGAGATCGTGCGCCACTACGTCAACCTCTCCAAGCGCAACTTCGACCTCGACTCGGGCTTCTATCCGCTCGGCTCGTGCACGATGAAGCACAACCCCCGCCTGCACGAGCGGGTGGCGGCGCTGCCGGGCCACGCGCGGTTGCACCCGCTGCAGTCGCCGCGCCGCGCGCAGGGTGCGTTGGAGTTGATGTTCAAGCTGCAGGAATCGCTGGCGGAGATCGCCGGCCTGCCGCACGTGTCGCTGCAGCCGTCGGCGGGGTCACATGGCGAGCTCGCCGGTGTGCTCCTGACCCGCGCCTATCACGCCGACCGCGGCGAGGAGCGCACGAAGGTGCTGACGCCGGACTCAGCCCACGGCACGAACCCGGCGACGGTGACGATGGCCGGCTACGAGGTCGTCAAGGTCGCGCTGGACGCCGAGGGCGGCGTCGACCTCGACGACCTGCGCGCGAAGACCGACGAATCCGTCGCCTGCCTGATGCTGACCAACCCGAGCACGCTGGGCATCTTCGATCCGAACATCGAGGAGATCGCGAAGATCGTGCATGGGGTGGGGGCGACGCTGTACTACGACGGCGCGAACCTCAACGCGATCATGGGCTACTCGCGGCCCGGCGACATGGGCTTCGACATCGTGCACTTCAACCTGCACAAGACGTTCACGCAGCCGCACGGCGGCGGCGGCCCGGGCGCCGGCCCGATCGCGGTGTCCGACCGCATCGAGCCGTACCTACCGCGCCCGCAGGTCGTGCGCCGGCCGCCGGGGGCGCCGAACGGCGATCGCGCGTCAGCCAACGGCGCAAAGGCCAATAACGGTCTGGTCGGTGACCCGCCGGTCTACGACCTCGACCAGCGCGACGGCCCGGACTCGAAGTCGATCGGCAAGCTGCGCGGCTTCCAGGGCAACTACGGCGTGTTCGTGCGCACCTACGCATATATCCGGTCGCTGGGCGCCGAGGGACTGAAGGACGTCTCCGAGGTCGCGGTGCTGAACGCCAACTACGTGCTGGCGCGGCTGCGCGAGAAGGTCGGCGACAAGCTGCCGCTGGCGTTCGGCGAGCGCTGCATGCACGAGTTCGTGCTCAGCGGCGCGCCGATGAAGAGGGAGCTCGGGATCCGCACGCTGGATCTGGCCAAGCGGCTGCTCGACCACGGCATGCACCCGCCGACGGTGTACTTCCCGCTCGTCGTCGAGGAGGCGCTGCTCATCGAGCCGACCGAGACCGAGACGCGCGAGACGCTCGATCAGTTCGTCGACGCGATCGCGTCGATCATCGCCGAGGCCGAGGAGGATCCGCAGATCGCGCGTGACGCGCCGTACGGGACGCCCGTGCGGCGGTTGGACGAGGCCGGCGCGGCGAAGCGACCGCGGGTGCGCCAGGCGCTCTAGACGCGCCGGTTGGTTCTTGGCAGTCGCGTGTGGACCGCCCTATGGTCCGCCGTCGGCGATGAGAGGCTGGGGACGTATGCGGCGCGCTCGATGGATCGGACTGGCGGGGGTTGTGCTGGCTGTGGCGGTGGCGACGCTGGGCGCGACGGGGGTCGCGGTCGCGGCCGCGACGACGCGGGCGGCGAAGGCGCCGCATACCGCGACCGCCGGCTACGACGCGCGAACCGTGATCGTCAAGTACGACGATCGCGCCTCGTCGCTGCAGCGCTCGCTCGCCCGCGGAGCGGCAGGCGTGGTAGAGACGCTGGGCACCGTCCGCGGGGTGGGAGCCCAGGTCGTGCGCGTCGCGGGCGACCCGGTCAGAGCGGCCGCGCGGCTGAACCGGTCGCGGGGGGTGCTCTACGCCGAGCCGAACCACATCGCACACGCTACGGCCACGCCGAACGACGCGCGCTTCGGCGAGCTGTACGGCCTGCACAACACCGGCCAGAGCGCGGGATCCGACGATGCGGACATCGACGCGCCCGAGGGCTGGGATGCCGCTGGGCTGGGCGGCTTCCCGACGACGCTGAACGGAGCGAAGATCGGCTTCGTCGACACGGGTGTGCTGGCCTCGCACGAGGATCTCGCCGGGAAGGTCGTCGACTGCGCTGGGGTGAAGTCCTTCGGCATCGACGTGCTCGGGCTCATCACCCTGCCGCTGTTCGCCGACCCGACGCTCGTCACGGGACGCTGCGCGGACGACAACGGCCACGGTACGCACGTCGCCGGCACGGCCGCGGCGCGGGCGAACAACGGACGTGGCGTCGCGGGCGTGGCGTTCAACTCGCCGATCGCGGTCTGCAAGGCGCTGGACCGCAAGGGCGCGGGCGCGGTTGCCGGCATCGCGAACTGCATCGGCTACCTCGCCGGGACCGGCGCGAAGGTGATCTCGCTGTCGCTCGGCGCGACGGAGAGCTCGGTGACGCTGCGCAACGCTGTCGCGCTGGCGAGTCGGAGTGCGCTGATCGTCGCCGCCGCCGGCAACAGCGGCGACTCGACGATCGAGTACCCGGCCGGCTACGCCGAGGTCGTCTCGGTGGCCGCGACCGACCGGCGCGACGTGCACGCGGCGTTCTCGACCGCCAACGAGAAGGTCGAGGTCGCGGCGCCCGGCGTCGACATCACCTCGACCTGGCGAGACGGTCGGTACAAGACGATCTCGGGAACCTCGATGGCGACCCCGCTCGTGGCCGGCGTGGCCGCGATCATCGCCGGCCGCAACCCGTCCGGCGGGCCGTCGGCTTGGCGGGCGAAGCTCGGCGCTTCGGTCGACGATCTCGGTCCGGCCGGCCGCGACGCGCAGTTCGGGCTCGGTCGGGTGAACCTCGCCAAGGCGGCTGCGGGGTAAGGGCGCGCGAACAGGTACTCATTCTCGAGCCCTGAGCGCGACCGCCGCGGAGTGCGCAGGTCGGTCGACCTCGAGGAGCGGCCCGAAGAGCTTGCGGCTGACGTCCGGGCGGTGATGCGAGCGCGGCATGTAGCGTGAATGCATGGCTCACGTCATCTTCAGCGGCATCCAGCCGACCGGTCGCAAGCACCTGGGCAACTACATCGGCGCGGTCCAGCAGTATGTCGCCGGGCAGGACCGCGGCGACCCCGCGATCTACTGCATCGTCGACCTGCACGCGACGACCCTCCCGTACGACCCGCAGGAGCTGCGCGAGCGTGTCCACGACACGACGGCGATCCTGTTGGCGGCCGGACTGGATCCCGAGCGCTGCATCCTCTTTCGCCAGGGCGATGTCGCCGAGCACGCCGAGCTGTGCTGGCTGCTGACGTCGGTCACCGCGCTCGGCGAGCTCAACCGGATGCACCAGTTTCGCGACAAGTCCGCGGCGCAGCGTGAGCTCGTCTCGGCCGGGCTGCTGTTCTACCCCGTGCTGATGGCCGCTGACGTGCTCGCCTACCGCGCCAACGAGGTGCCCGTCGGCGAGGACCAGCGCGAGCACCTCGAGCTCACGCGCAACGTCGCCCAGCGCTTCAACGCGCGCTACGGCGACGACATCCTCGTCGTGCCCGAGCACAGGATTCCGACGGTCGGCGCACGCGTGCGCGACCTCCAGGAGCCCGACCGCAAGATGTCGACGACCGGCGGCACCGAGCAGGGCACCGTGCTGCTGCTCGACGACCCGGCCACGATCCGCAGGAAGTTCAAGCGCGCCGTGACCGACTCCGACGACCCGCCGGTCCTGCGCCGCGGCGACGACAAGCCCGGCGTGAACAACCTGATCGACATCCTCGCGGTGATGCGCGGCGTAGCCCAGCAGCAGATCGAGCAGGAGCTGGCGAGCGCGCGCGGCTACGGTGACCTCAAGGCGGCCGTCGGCGACGCGGTCGTCGCCGAGCTCGCCCCGCTGCAGGAGCGCTACGCCGAGATCCGCGCCGACGTGCCGGGGCTGGAGGACGTGCTGGCGGCCGGCGCCGACAAGGCGCGCGCGATCGCCGCGACAACGCTCGCCGACGTGCGCGAGGCGATGGGGGTCGGACCGCCGCAGCCGCGCGCCGGGTAGGACGATCGGCATGCCCGAACTCGTCCTCGGCCCCCTGCTGCGCTACGTCTCCGACACCGAGGCCACGGTCTGGGTGCAGACCGACGCGCCGTGCGAGGTCGGCGTCCTCGACCGCAGCGCGACGACGTTCACCGTCGCCGGTCATCACTACGCGCTCGTGCTCATCGAGGGGCTCGAGCCCGGCAGCACGCTGCCCTACGAGGTCGCGCTCGACGGCGTCCGTCGCTGGCCCCGGCCCGACGACCCGTATCCGCCGTGCGTCATCCGCACCCACACGGACGACGAGAACCTGCGGCTGGCGTTCGGCTCCTGCCGCGTTTCCGTGCCCCACACCGAGCCCTACGTCCTGAGCAAGGACGACGATCCGGCCGGCCGCGAGGTCGACGCGCTGCTGGCGCTGGTGGAGCGCATGCGCCACCAGCCCCGCGACGAATGGCCCGACGCCCTGCTGCTGCTCGGCGACCAGGTCTACGCCGACCAGGTGTCACCGCAGACCAAGGAGCTGATCGCCGCGCGGCGCGGACCCGATGGCCCGCCACCCGACGAGGTGGGCGACTTCGAGGAGTACACCTCGCTGTACCGCGAGAGCTGGAGCGATCCCGCCCTGCGCTGGCTGCTGTCGACGGTGTCCAGCGCGATGATCTTCGACGACCACGACGTCCATGACGACTGGAACATCTCCGAGGCGTGGATCGCGCAGATGCGCGCCAAGCCCTGGTGGGAGGAGCGCGTCGTCGGCGCCTACATGTCGTACTGGATCTACCAGCACCTCGGCAACCTCTCGCCGACGGCGCTGTTTCACGATCCGATCTTCTGCGCCGTGCAGGACGCCGAGGGCGAGTGCGAGCCGCTCGTCCGCGACTTCGCCCGCACCGCGGTGCGCGAGATCGCCGGCGCGCGCTGGAGCTACTGCCGCGACTTCGGCCGTGCGCGGCTCGTCGTCATCGACTCGCGCGCCGGCCGCGTGCTCGCGCCGGGCCGGCGCCAGATGCTCTCCGACGCCGAATGGGCGTGGGTCGAGGATCACTGCAGCGGCGACTTCGACCACCTCGTCATCGGCACGTCGCTGCCGGTCATGCTCGCGCCCGGGATGCACCACCTCGAGGCGTGGAACGAGGCGGTCTGCGACGGCGCGTGGGGGCGGCTCGCCGCGCGCGCCGGCGAGACCGTCCGCCAGGCACTCGACCTCGAGCACTGGGCGGCCTTCCAGGGCTGCTTCGCGCGCATGACGGTTCTCCTGGAGGACGTCGCCGCGGGCCGCCGCGGGCCCGCGCCCGCGACGATCACGCTGCTGTCGGGCGACGTGCACCACGCCTACCTCGCCGAGGCCTGGTTTCCCGGGCGCGAGGTCACCAGCCGCGTCCTGCAGGCGACGTGCTCGCCGGTGCGAAACCCGCTCGACAAGCGCGAGCGCCGGGCGTTGCGGTCGGCCTTCGCGCGGCCCGTCGCGGCGTTCGCTCGGCGGCTCGCCCGAGCGGCCGGGGTGCCCGTCCCGGGGATGCGCTGGAGCTTCGCCGCGGAGCCGACGTTCGACAACCAGATCGCGCGCCTGGATCTCTGCGGACGCGACGCTCGGCTGTGCATCGAGAAGACGCTTCCGCAGGACTGGCAGGCGCCGCTGCTGCACACGAGCCTGTCGCTGGGGATCGCTCCGAAGGCCGGTTGAAGTTCCGTGATCCATGGCTTTCCTGGCATGCAGGCGGTATGGTCGCGAGATGAAAAACAATGAACGTGGCGCCTTCGGTGCCTTTGATGTCGTGCTGATCCTCGTGGTCCTGTTCGGTCTGTTCGGGATCTCGTTGCTCATCGCTGCGTCGTAGCAGTCCGCCTGGGGAGGCAAGAAGGTTCGCTGTTGCTGTCGCGCGTTTCGGCGCCGGCAGGGATGGTGTGCACCCGGAGGGATTCGGGACGGACGCGACCCTGGGGTCCGGGCGCGCCGCT
>JBBSMC010000019.1:0-43914 GCA_038233375.1 Solirubrobacterales bacterium | reverse complement strand
TCGGAGGGGCCGACGTGGACGTCGTCGGCCGGCAGCTCGTGGTCCATGATCGATGTCACGGCGTTGGTCTTGGAGATCTTCTTCGACTCCAGGCGCTCGCGCTCGAGCATGTTGTAGAAGTCCATGTTGCCGCCGACGTTCAGCTGCGACGTGCGCATCAGCTTGACGCCGCGGTCGTGGAAGAGGCGCGCGAGGTTGCGGTGCACGATCGTCGCGCCGACCTGGGACTTGATGTCGTCGCCGACGATCGGCAGGCCGGCCTTCTTGAAGCGCTTGTCCCAGTAGTCCTCGCGAGCGATGAACACCGGGATGCAGTTCACGAACCCGCAGCCGGCCTCGAGGACCTGCTCGACGTACCACTTCGTCGCCTGCTCGGAGCCGACCGGCAGGTAGGAGACGACGACGTCGGTGTGCGTGTCCTTGAGGATCTGGACGATGTCGGCGGTCT
Source organism: Solirubrobacterales bacterium (assembly GCA_038233375.1). Lineage (GTDB taxonomy): Bacteria > Actinomycetota > Thermoleophilia > Solirubrobacterales > Solirubrobacteraceae > CADCVQ01. The sequence goes on along the minus strand of JBBSMC010000019.1, from coordinate 43,466 downwards.
CGCCGGGCGCCTTGGTGATCTTCTCCTTGAGGTACTTGCCCAGGCCGTCGTGGGTCATGCCGCGGTGGACCTTCACGCCGAGCTTCTCGGGCACCTCGGCGAACTTGATCGTGTTGTTCTGGCCGGCCCAGATCGCCTCGCCGAGGTCCTTGCCGACCTTGTCGGCGTCGATGTCGAAGGCCGCCGTGAACTCGACGTCGGAGATGTGGTAGCCGCCCAGGTCGACGTGCATGAGGCCGGGCACGTCCTGCGTCGGGTCGGCGTTCTTGTAGTACTCGATCCCCTGCACGAACGCCGAGGCGCAATTGCCGACGCCGACGATCGCGACGCGGACCTTCTCCTGCTGGTAGCGCGCGGCGCCGTTGGTCTGAGCGTGGCCGTTGCTGGGTGTCATGTCAGGTTCGTTTCCTTTCGTCTGAGCGTGTCGCCGGGTCTAGAACCCCGCGAGCGACGGCTCGTTACAAAGTCGCTGCGGGGGTGAGCTGCTTCTTGACGTGCAGAATCCGCTGCAGGACGGTGACCGAGGTCAGCGCCGCAAGGACGTAGACCGCGGGCTCGAGCGCCCCGAGGTCGGCGAGAACGAGCCCCGCCGAGATGATCACGACGCGCACGAGCCGGTCGGCGATCCCGACCTTGCACTCGACGCCCAGCGCCTCGGCGCGGGCGCGCGTGTAGGAGACCACGAGCGACGCCATCACCGCGACGACGACCGCGGCGACCGCCAGCTCGTCGTTGCGCTCGGCGAACGTCGCGGCGACCGCGGTCAGCACGATGCCCTCGACGATCCGATCAAGCGTCGAGTCCAGGAACGCGCCGAACGGCGTGCCCTTGCCCGACATACGCGAGTAGCCGCCGTCGAGCGTGTCGCAGATCGACCCGATGATGAAGACGACGCCGCCGATGAAGAACTCGTGCTGCCAGACGAGCACGGCCGCGATGACGTTCAGCGTGAAGCCGGCCATCGAGATCTGGTTCGGCGTCAGGCGCGAGGCGATCAGCCGGTCGCGCAGCACCTCGAGCCGGTTCGGGAGCGGCCGCGCGCGCGGGCGCCGCGGCGGCTCGCTGGGCTCGGGATCGACGGGCGGCGGGGGCGCTTGGATGTCGGACGCCATCAAGGCGCCGCCTGGGCCGGTTGCGCCGCCTGGACCTGGGGCTGCATCTGGACCGGCGCCTGGTCGGGCAGGAAGTTCCACACGTCCGGGCGCATCTTCGCCATCGCTCGCGCTGCCAGGCCGCCGATGCCCGCGGCGGCGGCGCCGAGCACGGCGTCGGCGATGAAGTGGTTGGCGGTGACGACGATCACGAAGACGACGAGCAGCGGGTACAGGCACCAGAAGACCTTCAGGCCGGGCCACTTTACGAGCCGCGCGAGCGGGACGCTGATCATCAGCGCGAAGGCGACGTGCATCGAGGGCACGGCCGCGTACGGGTTGAAGAGCTCGTTGATCGTCACGCTGTCCTGGCCTACGCCCGTGAAGTCCGAGACCGCGTCGAAGAAGCCCCACTCCGGAAAGAAGCGTGGCGGCGCGGTCGGGAAGGCCGTGTAGCCGATCAGCGCGATCCCGAACGCCACGAGGAACATGTTGCGCACGAAGTAGAAGCTGTCGTTGCGAAACAGGTACAGCCACGTCAGGGCCCCGAGCGTGATCGAGGTCTGCGCGTTGATGTACATCCACGAGGCGCCGTCGAGCAGCCATTGCTGGCCGGCGGCAAACGTCTGCACGGACGGCTCGATGAAGATGTTCAGCGCCTGCTCCGCATGGATCAGGTCGCGCGCGTTGGAGAACGCCGCGGAAGCCGCCGCGGGGTCGTTGACCAGCCCGCGCGTGAGGCGGTACAGCTGGTAGGCGGCCATGAAGAGGACGACCTGACGCACGACGTCGAGCGGGCCGTTCGGCAACAGGCGCGCCTGGAGCGTGCTGAGGCGGGAGCGCATGAGGACAAGGGCATGTTACGGAACATCACAGTCGGCTCGCAGCTGTTTGTGGGCGTCGCGCGCAACGAGCGTCCTCGGTCACGAGGCGGCGAGGGTCGAACTGCGCGCGAACGGTCAACGGACCACTTGTCGGAGCGAAGACGAGCGTCCACCCGCCAACGCCGCGCATGACGCACCCCTGGCCGCGCGTGGCGGCTCAGTGGTGTTTCGGAGTTGTCACCTTCGGCAGGAGGAGCCGGTCAGCCGTGCCTGCAGGCGCACCGTCCCGGGCTGCGTGACGCGCACGAGCGTCGTTTCGTCCGGGCCCTCGCGCACGCAGGCGCGCCCCGTGGTGACCCGCCACCAGCGCGTCGGGTGCACGCGCAGGCGCACCGGGCCGGCGCGCGCGACGCGCAGCGTGACGCCCGTGGGCGTCAGCGTCGCGGCGGCGCCGTCGGCGAGCGGACTTGGGTCCGCCACCGCGAAGACGCGCCAGTGGGCGTTGTGCCAGACCGGGCGCAGGTACGGGAGGCCGCTGCGCACGAGGCTCGCCTCGTGGCGGCCTGCGTGGTCCAGCGGCACGTCGGGCACGGCGACGAAGGCGACGGCGCGCTCGTCCAGCCACGCGCGGTAGGTCTCGGACCGCAGGCTGCCGTCGTAGAAGAGCGCGCCGAAGCGGCGGTCGAGCTGGCGCTCCCAGCCGCGGGCGAGGGCAATCCCATCTCGCCCGCCCGCGACGTGGCGTGCCTCCCAGTGGTTCTCGGTGAACGGGATCTCGACGCGAAAAGTGCCGACCCGGGTGCGAGATTCCAGGAAGTCCAGCAGCGGCGCGTAGTACGAGGCCCGCAGCGAGGGGTCGCCGCTGGCACGGGCGACGTCGCGGATCGCCGGATACAGCGGCCAGTAGGCGAGCGCGATCGCCAGGCCGCCGACGACGAGCGGGCTGCGCCGCCCGATCAGCGCGCCGAGCACGATCGGGCCGGCGGCGAGCGCGCCGAGGCGCGTGGCGTTGCCGCCCAGTGGCGTGTCGAGTGAAAAGGCGATGACGAGCAGCAGCGCGTAGAGCAGTGCGCCGAGGCGCAGCGTGGTCTCGTGCCTGGGCAGCAGCGCGGCGACGAGCAGGCTGACCGCGAGCGCCGGCAGGAATGCGGAGGACACGAACGGCTCGTCCCCGCCCTGCGGGAAGAGGACGAGTGTGATCGCGACCGGCGCCAGCGCGGCTCCGGCGATGGCGGCGGCCCACGCCACGTCCCGGCCAGGGCGCGAGGCGGCCTGCCCGAGCGCCCAAGCCGCCACGGCGAGCGCAACGAACAGCCCGGAGACGGGGCTGGCCAGCGTCGTTGCGGCGGCCAGCAGCACGGCCACCACGCGCCGGTCGCGCTGCAGCGCCAGCAGGGCGCCGAGCCCGATCGCCACACCGAGCAGGAACGTGATCCGGCCCGTCAGCAGCACCGCGGTCGTGCCCGCTGCGAACCACAGCGCGGCCGCCACGCCGGCCCGCGGGTGGGCGGACCAGTGTGCGCGCGCGAGCGGCGCGAACAGCGCCGCCGCCGCGACCGCCGCGAGCGCCCCCGTCAGCCGCACGCCGAGCAGCCCGCCCAGCGGCGGGAACAGCACGCTGTAGCCCGGCGTATGGTGGCCGGCGAACCAGCCGTTGTTCCACAGCGTCAGGCCGAGCTCGGCGCGGTACTCCTGCGCGGCGAGGTCGGCGCTGGGCGGCGCGACGAGCAGATAGACGGCCGCGCCGAGCGCCGCGACCACCCACGGGCTTAGAAGTCGGCGCAGCACGGCCCAACCTTCGCAGCAGTCAGTGCTTCGCCAGATACTCGACGATCCGCGTACCGACCTCGGGCTGGTCGATCCAGGGCCAGTGGCCGGCGTCCGGGACGAGCTCGAGCGTCGCGTCGCCGAGCGCGGCGGCGTAGCCCGAGCCGAAGCGCGGCGCGATCCAGCGGTCCTGCTCGCCCCAGACGACGAGGGCCGGCGCGGTGATCGCGCCGAGGTCGGCGCCGGCGGCAGCGAGGACCGCGGGCGCGGAGCTGCGCATGATCCGCCGCATCGCCCGCTCGGTCCCGAGGTCGAAGTCCTCGGCAGCGTTCGCGACGAAGGGCTCGGGCAGCGGCCCGGGCGTGGCCGACGCGCGCCGCGAGATCAGGCGCAGGGTCGGCTTCCACGCCGAGCCGACGGCGATCGGGCCGACGACCGGCATGCGCACGAGCCGCGCGGGGCCGCGCCAGCGAAAGCCGCCCAGCAGCGGGACCGCGTTGACGATCACGAGCCGCTGGACGCGGGTCGGCTGCTCGGCGGCCCACGCCAAGCCGACGGCCGCCCCCCAGTCGTGGCCGCAGATCCGCACGCGCTCGAGCTCGAGCGCGTCGAGCAACCGGTCGAGGAAGCGCACGTGGCCGGCGAGCGAGTAGTCGAGGTCGCCGCGCTTGCCGCTGCGCCCGAAGCCGGGGAGGTCGACGGCGATGCCGCCGCCCAGCGCGAGCGGGGTGAGCCAGTCGAACGAGCTCGTCGGCAGGCCGTGCAGGAAGATCGTCGGCACGGCGTCGTCGCCGGCGCGGCGCAGGAAGACCGGCTGGTCGTCGAGTTCGAGGACTGTTTCGGTCACCGTCAACACGGCGCCGGACGATAGCCTCAGGCGCGTGCGGACCCTCTGCTTCGGCGACGCGATCGTCGACCTCATCTGCCACGAGCCGGTCAGCTCCTACGACGAGGCCATCGCCTTCGTGCCGTCGCCCGCCGGTGTCGTAACGAACATCGCCGTGACGGCCGCGCGCGCCGGCGCCGCGGTCTCGTTCGCGGGTGGCGCGGGCGACGATCGCTGGGGTCGCTGGCTGCACGAGCGGCTCGCCGTCGCGGGGGTCGACCTGCGCTGGTTCGGTCTCGCCAAGGACCAGTCCACCGCGGTCGCGTTCACCACCGTCGACGAGGACGGCGAGCCCACGTGGGATCTCTACGGCGACGGCGTCGCGGCCGGCATCGGCGCGCTCGACGGGCTGCTGCCGGGCGCCGTCGAGGCCACGGACGCGCTGCTGTTCACGTCCAACACCCTCGCCGACAAGGGCGCCGCCGAGGTCACGATGGCCGCGCGCAAGCGAGCGCTCGAGCTGGGCCGGCCGATCGTCTTCGATCCCAGCGTGCGCCTGCACCGCTGGCGCAACGGTCCCGGCGCTGCTGCCGCCGCCTGCAACGCATGCGTGCCGCACGCATTCCTCGTCAAGTGCAACGCGCTCGAGGCGCGGATCATGACCGGCGAGGGCCACCCCGAGGCCGCCGCGGCCTCGCTGCTGGCCGGCGGCGCGCAGCATGTCATCGTCACGCTCGGCTCCGGCGGCGCGATCCTGCGTGCGAAGGGGATGAGGGTCGACGCGCGCGCGGTGCGCCCGGCGCGCGTCGTGAGCACGATCGGCGCCGGCGACGTCTTTCTCGGCGCCCTCATCGCCCAGCTCGGCCGCACGGACTACTACCCCTCGGCGCTGGCGGCGGCGCTGCCCGAAGCCGCCGAGCAGGCCGCGCGTGCCTGCGAGCGCTGGGGTGCGCTGGATGAGGGCCTCTCCGACTGAGCGCGGGCTGACGCGAGCGGGGTGGGCGAAGCCCAGCCGCGCGCGGGTCACGCGCATCCGCGAGCGGCTGGCCGAGGTCTACGGCGTCCCCGTCGCCGGGCCGCACGGCCACCCGATCGCCGAGCTCGTCCTGACGGTCCTCTCGCAGTCGACGAACGACCGCAACCGCGACGTCGCCTACCTGCGCCTGCGCGAGCGCTTCCCGCTGTGGGAGGCGGTGCGCGACGCGCCGCTGGAGGAGATCGAGGAGGCGATCCGGCCGGGCGGGATCTCGAAGGTGAAGTCGGCACGCATCCAGGCGATCCTGCGCGCGATCGGCGATCCGCTGGACCTCGACTGGATGGCCGACGCCCCGGTCGCCGAGTCGCAGGCCTACCTCTGCGCGCTGCCGGGGGTCGGGCGCAAGACCGCCGCCTGCGTGCTGCTGTTCACGTTCGGGCTGCCCGACGTGCCGGTCGACACCCACGTCTCCCGGGTCGGGATGCGGCTGCGCCTCCTGCGCCCGGGCGCGCCGTTCGAGGAGCTGCACGACGAGATGCTCGCGCTCACGCCGCCCGGCGCCGAGCTCGAGCTGCACGTCAACCTGCTGCGCCACGGCCGGCGCACCTGCCACTCGCAGCGGCCGGCGTGCGGCGCGTGCGCGCTGCGGCGCATGTGCCCGAGCCGCCGCGACTGACCCGACGCGTCACGCCGCCGGCGGCTCCTCGTCGAAGATCGCCGCGATCTCGTCGAGCGCCGCCTGCTCCGGCTCGCTGATCTCCTTGCCGCCGATCCCGAGGAAGCCGCCCTCCTTGTGGGCACGCGCGACGCTCTCGGCCAGCGCGTACACGAACTGCTTGTACTCGACGACCTCATCCTCGCTGGCGACACGCTCGAGGATCGCGATCGCCTCGCGCAGCTGCGCGATCGCCTCGTCATGCAGCTCCTCGCGCTTGGCCGGCCGCTTGGTGGCGGCTGCGGGCGGCGTCGCCACCAGGGCGCTCATGAACTCGCTCGCGTACTGCTCGCGCGCCTCGCCGTAGGACTTTGCGACGGCGACCGACTCGCGGATGCTGCCGCCCTTGTCGGCGGCGACGACCATCATCGCGGTCAGCAGCGGGGCGCCGACGACGACCGACCACTCCTCGGCGTTGAACTCGGCCTTGCCGGTCATGAGTTGCTCCTCCTCGAAGTGGCTGAATGGGATTTGCGCTGGGCGCCCGCCTGATCTTCGCCGGTCAGCCCGTCCGGCGGGCGCCGAGCAGGCAGAGATCATCCGTGTGATCGTCGTCCATCGCGCGCACGACGCCGGCGAGCATCGCCGCGAGATCATCGCCGTCGTGGCGCGCTGCCTCGTCGAGCAGCTGCTGCAAGCCGACGTCGAGCGAGCGCCCGCGGCGCTCGACGAGCCCGTCGGAGTAGAGCAGCAGCGTGCCACCCGCTGGGAGCTGTGCCTTCCCTTCGCGCCGCGCTCCGCCGATCGCCACGGAATCGATCGGCACCGAGCGCCCGTCCCCCAGGAATCCAGGCCCTGCCCTGAACGAGAGCATGACCGGCGGCGGGTGCCCGGCACAGGCGTAACGCAGCCGCCCCGTCGCGACCTCGAGCTGCGCGAGCGCGACCGTCGTCATGCGCCCGACGTGGTGGCGTGCCGCGAAGCCGTCGAGCGCGTCGAGCAGCGGCCCCGGCGCGAGGCCCGTCGACGCCAGCGCGCGGATGGCGCTGCGCAGCTGCCCCATCGCGGCGGCGGCCTCGATCCCGCGCCCGACGACGTCGCCGACGACGAGCATCACCGTCGTCTGCTCGTCGTCCAGCCAGAAGGCGTCGTACCAGTCGCCGCCGACCTCCAGGCCGGCCTGCGCGGGGCGGTAGACGACCTCGGCGGCGAGCGCCGCCGATGCCGCGAGCGTGCCCGAGAGCAGGCTGCGCTGCAGCTGCAGGGCGATGTCGTGTTCGCGACGGCGGGCCCGCAGCAGCTCGCGCTCGTAGGCGCGCCGGTCTGTCGCATCGAAGACGGTGGTGCGGATGAAGCGCGGCGTGTCCGCGTCGTCGCACTGCTGGACGGAGTTGACGAGCGCCGGTACGCGCTTGCCGTCGGCGCGCACGATGTCCAGCGCGATCTCCCTCACCGTGCCCTGCATCCGCAGCAGCGGCACGTAGTGCGTCTCGTGATAGATGCGCCCCGCGGGCGTCAGTAGGTCGCGGAAGCGCCGGCCCAGCAAGGCGTCGCGGTCGTGGCCGGTCAGGTGCGCGAACGTGCGGTTGACGCGCAGGATCGTGCCGTCGAGAGCGCATGTCAGATAGCCGCAGGGGGCGTTCTCGAAGAGGTCCTCCGCGCTCTCCTGGAGCAGTTCGTCGCCCTGGGTCACGCGCCGACGAACGACTGGATCGCGGCGATCGTCTCCTGTGGGGCGCTGAGGTTCGGGCAGTGACCGGTCGCCGCGAGCTGCACGAAGCGGCTCTGGGGCAGGGCCGCGGCGACGTACCGACCGACCGCCTTGGGAGCGATCGGGTCGTCGGAGCACTGCAGCACGAGGCACGGCGCGTGGACGGCGGCGAGGTCGTCGCGGTTGTCGGAGAGGAACGTCACGCGGGCGAACTGCCGCGCGATCTCCGGGTCGCTGCGACAGAAGCTGTTGGTCAGCTCCTCGCCGAGCTCCGGGCGATCGTCGTTGCCCATGATCACCGGGGCCATCGCGCTCGACCAGCCGAGGTAGTTGGAGTCCATCGACTCCAGCAGCCCCTCGATGTCCTCCTCGCTGAAGCCGCCGACGTACTCGCCGTCGTCGATGTAGCGCGGCGACGGGCCGATCAGCACGAGCGCCGTGAAGCGCTCCGGTTCGGCGGTCGCGGCGAGCACGCCGATCATCGCGCTCACCGAGTGGCCGACGAACACGATGTCGTGCAGATCGAGCTCGCGGCTGATCTGGACGATGTCGTCGGCGTAGCCGCGCAGCGAGGAGTAGCGCGCCGGGTCGAACGCGGCCGCGTCCGAGCCGCCGGCGCCGACATGGTCGAGCAGGACGATCCGGAAGTCGTCCTCGAACGCGGGCCAGACGAAGCGCCACATGTTCTGGTCGCAGCCGAAGCCGTGGGCGAACATCATCGGCCGGCTGTCGGGATCGCCCTGCACGGCGACGTTGTTGCGCGTGAGCGCGCTCACGGCACGGTTGCTTCGAAGGGCAGCGCATCGGTCAGGCCCGTCAGGGTGATGACCTGGCGGACGGGCGGCTGCAGGGCCGGGTCGATCACGAGCGCCCAGTCGTTGGGAGCGAGGTCGCGCAGGATGGCATCCAGGACTCGGATACCCGATGAGTCCATGAACGACAGCCCCTGCAGGTCCAGGCGCACGGGTCCGGCCGCGAGCTGCTCGCGCAGCGCCACCTCCACGGCGGGCGCGGTGACCAGGTCGACCTCGCCGCAGACGGCGACGATCACGCCGTCCGGGGCGGGGCTGACGGTGATCTCGAAGCTCGGCGGTCCGATGTTGGACACGAGGCGCACAATACGACGCCCGTACGCACGCGAGGGCGCGAACGGTTCAGCCGAACGCCGGGCGCACCCCGCGCAGGACGCATGTGCCGCCGGGCACGGCGGGGTCGCCCTGGCAGTCGGTGCCGCTGGCCTCGTCGATCAGCAGCCAGTTCACGCCGCTGCCGCGCTCGTGGCTGAGGATCGCCTTGTCGGCGTCGGCCCCCTCCGTCGTCCGCGTGCTGATGCGATAGCGCTGCAGCTCGGGCTGGCGGATGCAGCCCCCGGTGTCGGCGTAGCACGCCTCGCTGAAGTAGACCCGCCCGCTCTCGAAGGACGGCCAGCCGAGCGCCCGGCCGGTCAGCCCGCCGCCGGCCTGGTAGGCGATGCGGGTGTGGCCGCCGCCGAGCGTGTCGAGCCGGATCTCCGTGTCGAGCCCCTCGGAGCGCCCGGCGTAGGTCCAGCCGAACGCGAGCCGCTTGCCGTAGAGGTCCAGCGCGTAGGGGCGGCTGACGCGCTGGTCGGTGCAGGTCTCGCGGCGGCCGCTGCCCGTGCAGATGTTGCGCGTCCCGCCGGGCAGGCGGACGCTCGTCCCGCCGGCGAGCGGCCGGGCGTAGATGTAGGGCAGCGCCGGCTTGCGGTCGTAGGAGCGCACGAAGGCGATGCGGTCGCGCCATACCGTGGGCCAGGTCTCGTCGGCGCTGCGCGTGCTGGCGCCGTTGACGCGCAGCTCGGCGCCGCCGGCGACCTCCAGCAGGTACACGTCGCAGCCGTTGCCCTCGTCGTAGTCGGCCGGCAGGTAGGCGCCCGGGCTTGCGACCTCCTCGCGGCAGCGCGAGTACGTCGCCACGAGCCCGTCGAGGCCGGGCCCGAGGTCGACGTCGAACGACGTGGCGCGGCCGGCGATCGGCGGCGTCGTGACGACGCCCTGCGGATCGCGCAGCGTGAGGTGAAAGAGTCCGTCGGCGCCGCGCTGGCTCCACGCCAGCCAGCCGGCGTGCGCGGCGATCGGCGTGGGGCGGTCGAGGCGGGCGACGTCCTGCGCCGCCGCGGGCGCGGCGAGCGTCAGGAGGGCGAGGAGGGTGACGGCGAGGGTGCGCATGTCACTGCAACGGACAGCGGGCGCGAAGGTTGCAGCGACTGCGGTCTGCGTGCTGCCCGACGCGTTCGGCGAGCCCGGATGCCGGGCGGGCCGCTCGCGCTACGCGGCGGACGACTGCAGGTCGGCGAGGGCCTTGAGGACCTCGTCGTCGTGCGTCTTGGGCGAGGCCTTCGGGATCACGTGGCGAATGCAGCCGTCGGCGTCGATGATGAGCGTCGCGCGCTGGGCGCCCATGTACGTCTTGCCGTACATCGACTTCTGCACCCACACGCCGTAGAGGTCGCAGACCGCGTGGTCGGCGTCGGCCAGCAGCGTGAAGTTCAAGTCCTTCTTGTCGTGGAACCTCTTGACCTTCGCCACCGGGTCGGGCGAAACGCCGACGACCTTCACTCCGGCGGCCGCGTACTCGGCCTCGCGATCGCGGATCGAGCACGCCTGCGTGGTACAGCCCGGGGTGTCGGCCCTCGGGTAGAAGTAGAGGACGATCGTGCGACCGCGCAGCGCCGACAGGCGAAAGAGCTCGCCGTCCTGGTCGGGCAGCTCGAAGTCCGGTGCTGGGGTGCCTGGGCCGATCACGGGCGCCATGATCGCACTTGCGTAGCATCGAACGAGGTAAGCCCGGCGCGTTGACGCAGACAAAGACAGGTATGAGTCAAGCATGAACAGCCCAGAAGATCTCAAGGGGGACCGGACCTGGATGAAGGTCCGCGAGTGGCCGCAGACCCCCGGCTTCGACGCCGCCCTTGGCGCGGTCACCGAAGCGGTCCTGAACTGCTACACCCGTGAGGGCGGCGAGTGGCGCCCGCTGCCGGCGGCCTCGCTGCCCGACCTGGCCGCCGAGGGCGACGAGTACGTCGCCGTGATCCCCTTCCCCGAGGATCGCACGGCGATCCTCGCCGGCATCCGCCACCTTTCGGCGACGCACCGCCACCGCTTTCGCACGCCCGCGCAGATCGCGATGGCCGGCGGCGAGCCGTTGGCGATCCCGCTGGAGACGCTCATGTCGATGCTCGTCGACGAGCTCGGCGAGACCCACGTCGGCGTCGAGGTGACCTCCCGTGAGATGCGCGGTCCCGACCCGACGCTGCTGCTCTCGCGGATCCGCCAGAGCGTCGCCGCGATCGGCTCGGCCCTCGATGCCCGCGCCGACGAGATCGACGCGCTCTGGAGCGCCGATCCGCTGCGCTTCATCGACGCCGAGCAGGCCGGGCTGATCGGCCACATGGCGCATCCCACGGCGCTCAGCCGCTGGGGCATGGAACCGTCGGACCTCGAGGCGTACGCGCCAGAGCGCCGGGGCAGCTTCACCCTGCGGTGGCTCGCCGTCGACCCCTCGCTCATCGAGCAGGACAGCGCGACTGAAACCCCGGCCGCCGAACTCACCGAGCGCCTGCTGCGCGACGATCCCGCCGTCGACGGCGCCGCGCTCGACGCGGCGCTGGACGGCCTCGGCGAGCGCGCGCTGCTGCCGGTCCATCCCTGGGAGTTCGCGCACCTGCGCCTGCGCCAGCCGCTCCTGGGGCTGCTCGAGGAGGGGCTGATCGTCGACCTCGGCGAGCTCGGCGGCGCGGTCGCGCCGACGCGATCGATGCGGACGGTCTACAACGGCGACTGGCCGTGGCAGCTGAACTTCAGCCTGCACGCGCACCTGACCGACGAGATGAGGATCACGCCGATCGCCGAGCTCGAGGGCGCCGTCGCCGCGGCGCGCGCGTTCGCCGAGCAGGCCGACGCCGCGAATGAGCTCGCGCCGCAGCTCAGCCTCCTGCAGGACCCTGCCTACCTCGCCGTCTCGCGCGACGGCACGCCGGTCGCCGGCCTCGCCGTGCAGCTGCGCGAGAACCGCTGGCCCAGCGACTCGCAGGCCGACGTCAGCGCCGTCGAGGTTCTCGTCCAGGACCACCCGTTCGGCGGCGAGAGCCGCCTCGCGCAGATCGTCGCGCGGCTGGCGCAGAGCAGCGGCCGCCCCGCGGATGAGGTCGCGCGCGAGTGGTTCGGTCGCTACGCCGAGATCGCCGTGTTGGCGCTGCTGCGCGTCGGCACCCAGCTCGGCCTGTCGATCGCCAGCGACCAGCGCAACACGCTGATCGAGCTCGAGGATGGGTGGCCCGCCCGCGCGGTGCTGCGCGAGACCTATCGCGCCACGCACAGCCAGACGGCCCACGACGATCTCGCGGCGACCGGTCCGGGCATCGGCGAGGGCCCGTTCCTCGACAACGCCCTGAGCGTCATCAACGCGCTCGGCGTCGCCGGGCACGTCGAGGAGATCGTGCTGCTCGGCGACCTCAAGGCCATGCTCGAGCGCGAGCGCGAGAGCGCCGAGACCGACGCTGCGAAGGCCCTGCTGGGGCGGCTGCTCGACGATCGGACGTGGCCGTGCCGGGCACACATGCACACGCGCATGCACAACGACGTCGACCGCTTCGTGCAGATCCCCAACCCGCTGCACGGCGTCCGCGACTAGCTGACAGGACCCTCACGGCTTCGGCTGCGGTAGCAGCAGCTCGGCGATCAGCGCACGGTGGTCGCTGCCGGGAACCTCGTGCAGGCTCAGCCGGCGAACCCGGACCGGCGCGGGGATCAGGATGTGGTCGATCGTTAGCGGCGGCTTCCCCCCGGTCGTCGGCCAGGTGGGGCGCAGGCCGTCGCCGGTGGCGTCGGCCGCGTCGACGTAGCCGCGGTCCAGCAGGCGACGCAGCTCGTGATGGTCGAGCGTCGCGTTGAAGTCGCCGAGCAGGACGCGCGGGACGCCGCCGGTGGCGTGCGGGCCGGGAAGCGCGCGCAGCGCGTCGTGCCAGGCGCGGGTGTTGAGCGTCGAGGTCGGCGGCAGCGGGTGCACGGCGACCACCCGCAGCGGCGCGCTGTCTCGCGGGGACAGCAACGCCTCCAGCCGCGTCTGTGGGCGCGGGCCGCGCGTCTCGATGGCGCGCAGCGGGGTGCGCGCCATCAGCCCCAGGCCCGACCAGTTCGCGTCGGGCCGCACCGAGCGCTGTGGCAGGAGCCGCTGCAGTCCCGTGGCGTCGAGCCGTCGCAGGGCATCCGGGGTGAGCTCCTGCACGCTGAGGACGTCGACGTCGTGCTCGCGGACGAGCCGCAGCACCGTGGCCGCGTCGCCGCGGCCGAAGCGCAGGTTCGCGGTCATGACGGTGAGCGCGGGCCCGCCCGCGTCGGCGTTCGCGTGCTGCGGCCCCTCGAGCATCCGCGGGACCATCGCCGCCAGCAGCACGGCGGCCGCGACGCCGGCGACGGCGGCCACGGTCCTGCGGCGCAGCGCCAGCGCGAGCACGACGGGCACGGGCGAGAGCGCCGCCACGTACGGCGTGAAAGCGGCTACGGCGACGAGCGGATGGCCGCGCTCGAGGCCCAGCAGGCGCAGCACAGCCCACAGGACCCACGGCGTCGCGACGATCCCCGCGACGAGGCCGGCCAGCGTGGGACGCCGCCGGTGCATCCGCTCGCGCGTCATCCCGCGACCGTAGCCGCTCGATATGCGGATCTCGTGCGGATGCGACGCGGATCCGCAGCGGGTGCGGCCGCTACTTCAGCAGCCGCGACAGCCGCCGGTCCTTGAGCACCTTGCCGCCCGTCTGCTCGGCCGGGCAGTAGCACATGACGTAGTCCTCGTAGTGGACGGCCTCGATCGTCGCGCCGCAGCGTGGGCACGGCTCGCCGGCCTTGCGGTGGACGAGCAGCGGCAGCGGCAGCTTGTCGGGGATCGGCAGCGCGATGACCTTCTCGTAGTGCTCGATCGCTCCGTCCAGCACCGTAGCGATCGCCTCGCGCAGGGCCAGCGCCTCCTCGCCGGTCAGGTCGTTGCCGCGCTTGAACGGCGACAGGCGCGCCGTCCAGAGGATCTCGTCGACCCAGGAGCGGCCGATGCCGGCGATCACGCGCTGATCGCGCAGCAGCGTGTGCAGCGGGCGCGCCGCCTTGAGCAGCGCCTTGATGTCCTCGGGCGGCTGCGGCCAGGCCTCGGGCCCGAGCGTGGCGATCAGCTCGTCGTCGTCGACCGCGTCGGCCGGGAGCAGCTTGACCCACGCCGCCTGCTTCGTGCCGAACTCGCGCAGGCGCAGCTCGCGCGCGGGGTGGACGGACTGGCCGGGGTCGGCGATCCGCAGCAGCAGCCGCGACGTGCGGTCACGCGGGCCGGCGCGCTTGTCGTAGAGCTGCAGGCGCCCGGCGCTCATGAGGTGCAGGAGCAGCGCGAGGTCGCCGGTGAACGAGATGACGAACTGCTTGCCGCGTCGCCCGACCGATGTGATCGCGCGGCCCTCGAGCGCCGACAGCGGCGGATCGAAGGTCTTGAGTGCGTTGATGCCCGGCGCCAGCGCGGATTCGATCGTGACCCCGCGCAGCGCCGCGTCGAGCCGCCGCGCGGTGATCTCGACCTCCGGCAACTCCGGCATGCGTTCAAGCCTAGTGTCGTCTGCGTGGCCTGCTGAGACCGTGGACCGCCCGGCCGCGTACGCTCTGACGCCTGATGGCCAAGCAGCGACTGGCAATCGTCGGTGGCGACGCCGCGGGGATGAGCGCGGCGAGCGTCGCGCGCCGCCGCGACGCGGACCTCGAGATCGTCGCCTTCGAGCGCGGGCCGTACACGTCGTACTCGGCGTGCGGGATCCCCTACTACATCGGCGGCCTCGTCGAGGAGGCCGACCGGCTGATCAGCCGCAGCCCGGAGCAGCACCGCGCCAATGGCATCGACGTGCGCACGCGCTGCGAGGTGGTGGCGATCGATCTCGGCGGCCGCCGGCTGACCGTGCGCACGGCCGCCGGCGAGCAGTCCGAGGAGCCGTTCGATCAGCTCGTCGTCGCGACCGGAGCCGAGGCGGTGCGACCGCCGTTTCCCGGCGCGGAGGCGATCGAGCAGGCGCAGACCGTGGACGCCGCCGAGCGCCTGCGCGCCGCGCTCGAGCGCGGTGGTGACAGCGCCGTCGTGGTCGGCGCGGGCTACATCGGGCTGGAGATGGCCGAGGCGTTCGTCGACCGCGGCATGCGCGTGACGATGATCGAGCAGGCGCCGCAGGTGATGGCGACGCTCGACGCCGACATGGCCGCCCACGTGCAGGACGCCGCCGAGGCGCGCGGCGTGCGCGTCGTGCTCGGCGCGGCGGTCGAGGAGATCGTGCTCGACGACGGCGGCGCGCCCGTCGCGGTGCGCACCGCCGACGCGACGTTCGATGCCGAGCACGTCGTCGTCGGCGTCGGCTCCAAGCCGCTCGTCGGCCTTGCCGAAGACGCCGGTCTCGAGATTGGTGAAAGCGGCGCCCTGCGGGTCGACGACCACCAGCGCTGCCCCGGCCACGACGGGGTCTTTGCCGCCGGCGACTGCGCCGAGAGCCATCACCGCGTCCTCGACCGGCCCGTCAACATCCAGCTCGGCACCCACGCCAACAAGCAGGGCCGCATCGCGGGCACCAACGCCACCGGCGGGGACGACCGCTTCCCCGGCGTGATCGGCACCGCCGTCTCGAAGATCTGCCGCTACGAGGTCGGGCGCACCGGCATCTCCGAGCGCGAGGCCGCCGACGCCGAGATCGAGATCGTGACCGCCACGATCAAGGACCGCACGCGCGCGGGCTACTACCCGGGGGCCGGGCCGATCTGGGTCAAGCTCGTTGCCGAGCCCGGCAGCGGGCGCCTGCTGGGCGGGCAGATCGTCGGCGTCGAGGGTGCGGCCAAGCGCATCGACGTCCTCGCCACAGCCGTATGGGTGGGATTGCCGGTGCAGGAGCTGATGCTGCTCGATCTCTCCTACGCGCCGCCGTTCAGCGGCGTCTACGACCCGCTGCTGATCGCGGCGCGGGCGCTGGCCAAGCTGCTGTAGCGAAGTGGGCGCAACCGCGCTGCTCGATTGGTGATCCACCGCCGCGGCGACGGCGAAGTGGCTGGCATGTTGATGACGCTCATCAAGGGATTCACCGGCAAGCCGTCGCACGCGCCGCTCACCGACGTGAGCATCGGCGCGTACACGGTCGGCGTGGCGATGCTCGTCGCCGGCGCGTTCGGACTCGAAGAGGGCGCGATGGCGACCGGCGCGCTGCTGGCGATCTCCGGCGGCCTGATCGTCGCGGTGCCCACCTCGCTGACGGGCCTGCTCGACTGGTTGGACCTGCGCAAGGGCAGCGCCGCGCGCAAGCTCGGCCTCTACCACCTGCTCGTGATGGTGACCGCGACGGCCCTGTTCGCCGGGACCTGGCTGGCGCAGCGCCCGGGCTACGACGACGGCGAGGTCACCACGCTCGGGCTGATCCTCGGTGTCTCGGCGTTCGGGCTGCTCATCCTCGGCGGCACGCTCGGCGGTGCGCTGGCCTACGTCTACGGCGTGCGCGTCGTCAAGCAGGACGTCCCGCTGGCCGATGCGCTGATCCCCGGGCGCCTCGAGGAGAGCAGCGGGCCAAGCCGTCCCGCCGCCGCCGTGCCCCGCAGGAGCGGTGGCGGCCGGACGGACTGGACGGGCTGGTCGGGCTCTTAGCCCGACGCGGCCGCGATCAACGCCAGCTCACGCGGGCGCAGCAACACGAGCAGTTCACCGCGCCGGGAGCCCCGCATCCGCACGCCGGCAAGGCCGCCCTTCTTGAAGTCCACGCGCGCGCCGGTCAGGTCGTGGACGATCTGTGTGAAGTCGGGATCGTGGCCGACGAAGAGGACGCGCTTGTCGTCGCCGGCGGCCGCCGCCGGCTCGAGCGCATCGGCGACCGCGAACCCGCTCGACAGCGCGTCGTCGATGACGACGTTGCAGCCGAGCTCCTGGCACGCCAGCCGTGCCGTGTCCAGCGCGCGGATGCGCGGGCTCGTCAGGACGAGCTGAAAGGTGAGCTCGAGCGCGGCCAGCGCCCGGCCGGCCGCGCGCGACTGCTCCTCGCCGCGCTCGGTGAGCCGGCGGTCGACGTCGGGCCGTGCGTCGTGCGGTTCGGCCTCCCCGTGGCGGAGGAACCAGAGCTGCTGTGCCATGCCTGGAATCTACGGGTAGGCGGGCGGGGTGCGCTTCGACGACCACCTCAGGCTCGACGACGGGCAACCGCCAACGCGCCGCGGCGGCGATGCGCCGCGTCACACCGGACGCACGCTGATCCAGCTCTTGACGAGCGGCCCGGCGCGCTCGGCGACCGGCGCTCCGAACAGCGCGGTCATCTCGGCGCGGCGCAGCAGCTCGATCTGCTCCCACTCGCCCGCCACGCCCAGTCGCCAGTAGGCCCGCCGTAGCGCCACCGGCAGCCAGTGCGCGAAGGGCAGCAGCGCGTGCGGCTCGACGGGGAAGGAGTAGGCGGGGGTCTGGACGTACCAGCCGCGCGCGACGCGCCGCAGCTCGGCGGCGAACGCGGCGCGGTCGGCCGCAGCGATGTGCTCGATGACGCTCGAGCAGTATGCGAGGTCGAACTCGCCGTCCTCGAACGGCAGCCCGCTGAGCACGTCGGCGACGACGAGCGGGCCGGGATACTCCGGCCGCGCGACGACGTCGACGCCGGTGATGTCGTGGTCGGGGGCGTGGCGGCGCAGCCCGAGCACGCCGCAGCCGATGTCGACGATCCGCGTCTGCTCGGTCGCGCCGGTCAGCGCGAACAGGCGCTCGTGCCTGAGCGCCCGCGCCCGCAGCGCGACGGTCGAGGCGGCGCGCGCACGCCAGCCCTGCTTCGAGGTCGCGTAGAGGTTCTCGGAGGACCGGCGAGACACGCGGTTAGCCTAGGCTCCGCCCGGCATGAGCGAGACCTACACGCCCGACAACGTGCTCGATCGGATCAGCGACCCCGCGACGCTGGCCGAGCAGTACGAGCGCGGCAAGCGGCGCGAGCGCGAGCTGCTCGACCGCCATCTGGGCCTGAGCGGCGGCGACGCGATCTCGGTCGGCTCAGGCTGGCACCCCGGGCGCCACCTGCTGCCCGCGCCGGGCTGGCGCCTGGTCGCCGCCGACGTCGATCCCGCGCGCCCGCGCCACGCCGTCGAGATCGGCGAGGCCGACGAGGGCATGCAGGGTGCGGCGGGAACGCTCTACGGGCTGCCCGACGGCTCCTTCGACGTCGTGCTGCACCGCCTCGTCCTGCACCACGTCGTCTACGCCGGCACGCTGGAGCCGGTCCTCGCCGAGGCCTACCGGCTGCTGCGCCCCGGCGGCGCGCTGGTCGCGATCGAGCCGAACCTCCTCTATCCGGTCGGCGCCGCCCTGGCGCTCGCCAACCGCGCCGGGCTCGGCGTGCGGGTGCACGGCACGCCTGACGACATCCCTTTGTCGCCGCGCCGTCTCGTCGCCGCCATGCGCGCGGCCGGGCTGACTCCCGAGCTGCACGCCGTCTCCTACACCTGGCGCCGGCTCCCCGTCCGCGCCCAGCGCGTGGTCGGCGCGCTGGACCGCTTCGGCTCCAAACCGGGCCTGCGCTGGTTCGGGCACACGTTCATGCTGATCGCGCGGCGTTGACGGCGAGCCCGCGCAGCCCCGTCGGGTGATGACGGCCCTCGCGGCTCGCGTGCTCACGTGGCCGGCCAACCGGCTCG
The DNA here is from genome assembly GCA_038233375.1 of Solirubrobacterales bacterium. Classification (GTDB taxonomy): domain Bacteria; phylum Actinomycetota; class Thermoleophilia; order Solirubrobacterales; family Solirubrobacteraceae; genus CADCVQ01. The sequence continues at coordinate 24,940 of JBBSMC010000019.1, read as the reverse complement.
GGGCGGCGATCGGCGTCGCCGCGACGCTCGCCCTGATCCTGCTCGACGCGTGCGTGCGCGACGCGCCGACGCCCCAGGGCGACGACCGCATCTACGCGCTGATGGCCGAGGACCCGACCGCGCCGCACACGTTCGTCTTCGCCTACCGCATCGCGGTGCCCTGGCTCGTCCACGTACTGCCGTTCGACCACGGCTTCTCGTTCAGCGTGATCGCGTGGCTGGCCTCGGGCGCGGCCGGCGCGGTCCTCTTCCTGCTGCTCGAGCGCTTCGAGATCGCGCGTCGCGTGTCCGTGCCGCTGGCGTTCGTGCTCGCGCTTTCGCCGCCGCTGCTCGTCGCCAGCCTGCGCCAGGGCTATAACCCCGATCCCGTCACGGTGCTCGTGATGGTCGCGGGCGCGCTGTTCATCGTCGACCGCCGCCCCGTCGCGCTGGCGCTGACGCTGCTCGTCGGCGCCCTGAACCGCGAGTCGGCGCTCTTTCTCGCGCCCCTGGCCTACGCCGTGTGGGCGCAGCGACCACTGGACCGTGCCGCGCTCCTGCGCGTGCTCGCCGTGGCCGCGCCGGCGTTCGCGGTGTTCTGCGCGCTGCGGTTCGCCATCCCCACGGTCGGAAAGGAGCAGGTGCCCGGCTACGGCGCGTCGCTGATCGGCGGGCGCTTCGAGGTGCTCGGCGACGGCCTGCGCGCGTTCTTCGACGTCGAACTGCGGCGCCTGGCCATCACGTTCGGACCGCTCTGGCTGCTCGCACCGCCGGCGTTGCGCGACTTCTCGTTCGCGCGGCGCGGGCTCGTGCTCGTGCCGCTGGTCGTGCTGGCGATGTCGTTCGCGCTGGACTGGGGGCGCGTGGCCTTCGTCGCGGCGCCGGTCGTCTACGCCGCCGCCGCGTGGACGCTGCACCACCGCCCGCGCCTGCTCGCGCCCACGCTCGCCGCCTGCGCCGTCCTGGTCTTCGGCTACGCCGCGTACATGCAGCTCGCCGGCACGCAGAACGTCATCGACGCGGGACTGCCGGCCTACCCGCTGCGCTGACCGGCGCCGCGGGCGGGTGTCCGAGCCGTGCCTCGTCGATCGACGCTTCCTAAGGGCCTATCGCTGGTAGGACCCGACGGGAGCGCCCGACTGGCCCTCCCACGTGAGGTTCCAGCGCCGGCCCTTGCGCCACGTCGAGCGGACCGTGAAGTACCCGCGCGAGTTCGTCGTGACGGTGCGCAGCTTCTTGAACGAGCGACCGCGGTCGGCGTAGGTGATCGTCGCCCTCGTGGCGCCGGTCGCCGGTCGCACGAGCCCCCAGATCGAGACCTTCGAGCGGGTTGTGCGCGCCACCGCGAGCGGGAGTCGGAAGGCCCGCAGCGATGGCTTCGCCCTTCCGTCGGCAAACCGCAGGCCCGACTCGAAGCCGCCGGGCACACCCGGCGCGCTGTCGGTCAGCAGGTACTGCGAGAAGGCGACGACGCGCGGGTTGTTCCAGGCGATCCGCTCGGAGATCGCGCGGAACTGAACCTGCTTGACGAGCGAGACGCCCTGCTGCACGTCGGGGGTCGATTGGATGCCGAACTCCGTCAGGTAGATCGGCAGCCGCTTGGTCAGCGCGCCCGCGCGGCGCGCGCGATCCAGCGCCTTCGTCAGCCGTGAGAGCACGCCGATCGTCACGTCGTCCTTCTGGCGCGGCTTGAAGTACGGCCCCTGCCGCGTCGTGTAGGCGTGGTGCGCATATCCGTCAGCCGGCAGCGCGCTGCACTTCGCGCGCTTCTTGTACTTGTTGTCGAGGCAGAGCATGGCGCGCAGGAAACGCAGCGGCGCCACGACACGTCCGGTGCCGCGCGGCGACGTCTCGGCGAGAAGGACCTTGTCGTCGCCCTGACCGGACTTCTTCAGCCCGCGGACACCGGCGAGGTACAGGCTGCGGTAGATCGCGGGCGACGCCGCCTTGCCGCCGTTGGCAAACTGCGGGCGTAGGAATTGCGGCTGGTTGGGCTCGTTCCAGATCGCCCACGTGTCGACCTGCTCGCCGAACTTGCGCCCGACCGCGGTGACGAACGCCGCGAACGCCGACGGGCTCGGCCGCGTCTTGTCGTCGCGCCTGTCCCGCGTCGCCCACACCGGGACCGGGCCGGAGATCGTCATGAGGACCGACCATCCGCGTGCCTTGAGCGAGGCCATCAGCGGCTCGTACTCGCCCCAGTCGTAGGCGTCGGGGTCGGTTGGCTCGAAGTTGGGGCGGACGGCCTTGCCGGCGTCGGGAGCGACGGTCTTCCACGTCACGATCACGCGCACGGAGCGCACGCCGAAGGAGCCGATCTCGTCCAGTGCGCCCGCGCGCAAAGCGGGGTTCATGAGATCGCGCGGAGCCTCGAAGGTGAGCGACTGGCTGCGCGAGGCGCCGGCCGGTGCGACGAGCGCCAGCGCGAGCAGGAGGGTGAGGGGAAGGAGGAGTCGGCGCATTGGGAACTCCAACCAGCCTAGGGGCGCAAGGTTGCGCCGCCCCGTGGCGCGGGCGAGTCGCTGCAACGGGTGCGTGGTGGACATCCAGTGCACTGGCGTGCGCCGCGGATGAGCGCGCCGCCGGCCTCAGACGACGTCGTCGCAACGCACGCCGCGGCGACGACCCGGCGCTGATCGGCGGGCCGTTCTACGGGCCGAGCGCATGGCGCTCGGAGACGACTAGGCGGCCTTCGGGCCGTCCTCCTCGCCGTACTTCGGCGTGTCGCTGGCGGGAGCGCCCTCCTCGCCGTATGCCGGGCCCTCGGAGGAGCCGCCGCTGGTGCCGGCGGGCGTGCCCTGGCCGCCGGAAGCCGGCTGCGTCGCGGGCTCGGCGGACTCGCCGTACTTCGGCGTGTCACCGGGCGCACCGCCCTCGCCAGACTTCGGCGCCGCGCCCTCCTCGGCCTTCTTCTCGGCCATCTTCTGCTTGGCCGTCTCGACGTGCCCGTTGAACTTCCCCCGCGCCTCGTCGATCTTCTCGCGCGTCTTGGGGTCGTTGGCCATCGTCTTGGCCTTCTCGAGAAGGTCCTTGCCCTGCTGGGACTTCGCGAGCGTGGTGAGTTTGTTCATAAGGGACATGCCATTGAAGTTACCTCGTCCGGTCTTTCTCTATGCGCCGTCTCAGTTCGTTTCCGCGCCCGGCTGAGACCGCGCGGGCCGCTCGCCGCTCGTCCAGCGCGACGCCGCCGGCCGCCGCGAGCTCGAGCAGCTCCTGGCGCTCCTGTCCCTCCCGCGCGCTGCGCATGAACAGCCATCCGAACAGGCAGATCGTGAGGATCGACCCTTCGACCATCATGATCGAGCCGGCGATGACCTGGTCGGTATGCGGCTCGATGCCGTGGGCGCGCTCACCGGGCACGTAGACGTCGAAGAACACATCGTTGCTCCACACGAAGACGTTGGCCAGCACCGTCGAGGTCAGCCGCACGACGACGATGTAGATGAGCTTGGCGAAGTTGCCGAACCAGGCCGGCTTGGGCAGCGGGCCGAACAGCGCCATCCACATGTTGATCCCCAGGCCGACGAAGAGCATGTGCTGCACCGCGTGGACGGCCTCGTCGTTCACCGCGGCCTCGTGGGGGCCGACGAGGTGCCAGAAGAACAGGTCCGCCGCCCACAGGCCGAACGCGGGCACCGGGTGAGCAAGGTGGCGCATCCAGCCGAGCGCCGTCGTGCGCAGCAGCGGCGCGAGCAGCGGTCCGGTCAGCCCGAGCACGAGCAGCAGCGCGCCGATGTCGGCGATCAGCAGGTGCTCGGCCATGTGCGCGGCGAACAGCTCGTCGGCGAGCGGGCCGAGCGGCGAGATCAGCGTCAGGACGATGAGGCCCAGGCCGCTGGAGAAGCACGCCTGCCGCCAGGCCGGCACCGGTTTGCCGCTCTCGGCCAGCCGGCGCGCGCGCACGACGTACATGACGCCGAACGCGAGCGCCGGAGCGATCTGCAGCGGCTCGATCGAGATCAGCGCGGCGGCCGGCGTGGGCATCGGGCAGAGGCTACGCGCAGGCGGGCCGCCGCACCGCGCGCAGCCCCTTGCGGCCCGGCCCTACGTCCGCGGCTTGGAGAGCGCGGCGAACGCCACGAGATCCGGCGCCCTGCGCACGATCCCGAGCTTGCGTGCGTTGCCCTTGCCCGCCCTGTGTTCGGTACAACGGACCGCGAGCGCTCATGCGCCCGCCGCGATCATCACGACCCCGGCCAGCGCCACCACGACGCCCGCGCGCTGCACGCCCTGCACGCGCTCGCCGAGCAGCAGCGCGGCGAGCATCACCGTGACGACCGGGTACAGCGAGCTGGCGACCGCGACGCTCGACAGCTCACCGATCGTCGACGCGTGGTTGTAGGCGGCGTTGGCGCCGAGGTCGAGCAGCCCGATGGCGCCGAGCGCAGCCGCCGCTCGCGGGCTGGGCCGGACCGCGCCGCCGCGGCGCAGGACGAGCACGGCGATCAGCGCGACGACTGGAAAGCCCGCGACCCGTGAGAGCAGCAGCGTCCAGCCGACGTCGCCCTCCGAGCCGTACCCGGCGAGCACGAAGTACGAGCCGAACCCCAGGCCCGCGAGGATCGCCAGGCCGATGCTCAGCCGCTGCTCGCGCGGACCGATCGGCCCGCCCGGCGCCTCGCGCGAGGCGAGCACGATCCCGACGACGGCGAGGGCGAGGCCCGCCGCGCCGAGCGCGCTCGGCTCGTCGCCCTCGATCAGCCCGGCGATCACCGGCAGCGCGACGCCGGTCGACGCGATCGGCGCGACGATGCTCATCGTCCCGATCGACAGCGCGGTGTAGAAGGCTCCCAGCGCCATGATCCCGACGAGCCCGGCGCCGAGCCCGGCGAGCACGTACGACGACGACGGCGGCCCTTCGCCGCGAACGCCGACCAGCACCAGCATCACGAGCAGCGACGACAGGTACATCCCCGCGAGCACGACCGGCACGGCGAACGTCCGGCTCTTGAAGCCGCCGGCGTAGTCCGACAGCCCCCACAGCACCGAGGAGCCCAGCGCGAACGCGATCGCGGCCACGCGGGGCCCTCAGCCCGAGCTCTGCAAGAAAGATGCCCCGCCGGTCAGCGGCGCCGGCCGCGGCCGTAGAAGAGCCGCACGCCGCGGAAGAGCAGCTTCGAGACCGCGGGCCGGTAGGGGAACATGTAGACGTCGTTCTTGAGGTGCACCCGGCTGATGAAGATCGACTGCTGCTTGGTGAACTTGCGGATGCCGGCCGCGCCATGGCGGGTGCCCAGCCCCGACGCCTTCCAGCCGCCCATCGGCAGCTCCACCGCGACGTAGTTCAGCAGCGCGTCGTTGACGCAGACCGCGCCGGCGTGCATCCGCCGAGCGAGCCGCTCGGCGCGCTTGCGGTCGCCACCGAACACCGCGCCGCCGAGGCCGTACGGCGAGTCGTTGGCGAGCTCGAGTGCCTGCTCGGCGTCGGCGACCTTCATGATCGGAAGCGTCGGGCCGAACGTCTCCTCGGTCATCGCCTTCATCGTGTGGTCGACGTCGACGAGCACCGTCGGCTCGTAGAACATCCCCTTGCCCGGGCGCCGCCGGCCGCCGGTCAGGACGCGCGCCCCCTTGGCGAGCGCGTCGCGGACGTGCTCCTCGACGATCTCGATCTGCTCGGGGAACGTCATCGCGCCGACCTCGGCCGTCGCGGGACCGGTCGACTCGCCCTGGCGCAGCACGCCGACCTTGTCGACGACCTTCTGCACGAACTCGTCGTAGACGGGCGCCTCGACGTAGACGCGCTCGATCGAGATGCAGGTCTGGCCGGCGTTGAGCATCGAGTAGTAGACGGCGAGGTTCGCGGCGCGCTCCAGGTCGGCGTCGGACATGACGATCATCGGGTCCTTGCCGCCGAGCTCCAGCGCGACCGGGGTCAGCGTCTGCGCGGCCCGCGCAGCGACCTTCCTGCCGGTCTCCGTCGAGCCCGTGAACATGATCATGTCGACCTCGTCGACGAGCGCTGCGCCGGTCTCGCCGCGACCGGTGGCGACCTGGAAGACGCCGTCGGGCAGGCCGCTGGAGGCGAGGCCCTCTGCGAGCAGCAGCGAGGTAAGCGGGGTGACCTCGGAGGGTTTGAGGATGACGCTGTTGCCGGCGAGCAGCGCCGGGATGCAGTCGCCGAAGGAGTTCGTCAGCGGGTAGTTCCACGGGCCGATGACGCCGATCAGGCCGAGCGCCTCGTAGCGCACGACGAGCTTCTTGCCGATGACGGCGAGCGTCGTCGCACGGACCTTCTCGTCGGAGAGGAACTTCTCGGCGTGCCGGGCCCAGTACTCGATCGCCCCGCCGGTGTAGTTGATCTCCGCCATGTAGGCGTCCTCATAGGTCTTGCCGGTCTCCGAGACGATCGTCGCGACGAGCCGGTCGGCGTTGGCCATGACCCACTTCTGCATGCGCTTCATGACGCGCACGCGGCCCTCGAAGCCGAGCGCCTGCCAGCCCACCTGCGCGGAGCGGCCGATGCGGGCGAGCTCGGCGACACGCTCGCCTGAGAGGTCGGTGACGTGCGCGATGACCTTGCCCGTGGCCGGGTTCTCGACCGCGATCAACGCGCCGGCGGCGTGGCCGTTCGTGCCCTGGGCGACCGTGGTGTCAGCGCTGGCCATAGGTGTTCGCTCCCTCTCGTCATCTCGTCTCGACGTCGCGTCAAACCTAGTGCATCACTCGCCAGTCGGCGGGGCTCAGGCGATCGTGCCGGTCCCGGCGAGCACGAGCACGACGACGCCCAGCGCCACCCGGTAGGCGACGAAGACGGCCGTCGTGTGGGTCGTCAGGAAGCGCAGCAGGAAGGCGATCGAGATATAGCCGCTGATGAATGCCAGCAGGGTGGCCACGGCGGTGGGGGCCAGGCCGACGCCGCCCTCGGCGCTGCCGGAGATGACGTCCCGCAGCTCGTAGGCGCCGCTTAGCACGACGGCGGGAATCGACAGCAGAAACGAGAAGCGCGCCGCGGCGACGCGATCCAGGCCCAGGAACAGGCCGGCGGTGATCGTCGCGCCCGAACGCGAGACGCCGGGGATCAGCGCGAGCGCCTGCGCGAAGCCGATGACGATCGCGTCTTTTCGAGTGATGCTCGTCAAATCGCGCTCGCGGAGCGAGACCTTCTCGGCGACGAGCAGCAGCAACCCGAGCAGGATCAGGGTCGTGCCGATGAGGTACAGGCTGCGAGCCCCGTTCTCGATCTGATGGGAGAACGTGAAGCCGAAGATCACGATCGGGACGGTGCCCCAGATGAGGTACCAGCCCATGCGCGCGTCGAGCTCCGGGCGCCGCGAGGCGTCGCGCAGCGAGGCCATCCATGCGCGCGCGATGCGGATCAGGTCGGCGCGGAAGTACAGGACGACGGCCGCCATCGTGCCGAGCTGGATGACGGCGGTGAAGGCGGCGCCGGGGTCGTCCCATCCGACCATCGCGGGGACGATCCGCAGGTGTCCGCTGCTGGAGATCGGCAGGAACTCGGTCAGTCCCTGGACGATCCCCAGGACGACGGCTTGGAGGAGGTCCAAGCCTCGGTAACTAGGCGGCGGGTTCGGCGGGTTCGCCGAGATCGATGTTCGCGATGTGGATCGGCTCGACGGGACGGTCGGCGCCCTGCGTCGGCGTGCCCTCGATCCGGTCGACGACGTCCATTCCGTCGGTCACCTGGCCGAACACCGTGTGCTTGCCGTCAAGCCACGGAGCGGCGTCGGTGGTGACGATGAAGAACTGCGAGCCGTTGGTGTTCGGGCCGGAGTTCGCCATCGCGAGGGCTCCGCGCACGATCTTGTGCTCGTTGATCTCGTCATCGAACTTGTAGCCGGCGTCGCCGGTGCCGGTGCCGTAGGGGCACCCGCCCTGGATCATGAAGTCCTTGATGATGCGGTGAAAGATCAGGCCGTCGTAGAAGCCCTGCTTCGCGAGCTTGCGAAAGTTCTCCACGGTCGCGGGTGCGTCTTCGTCGAAGAGCTCGAAGACGATGACGCCCTCGGTCGTTCTCATGGCAGCAGCTGACATGCGCCGGAGCTTAGCCTGGATCGACCGAATCTCGCGGCGTCTCGACGCCGGGAGCCTTCGCCGCCACGGCGCGGCCGCTCGCCGAAGGACCCGCCCTGACGATTCGCGGCCGATCCACGTCGGCTTGACCCCCGACGCCGAGCCATCCACGATCTTCGGTGGATCCAGGCTTAGTAGCTCGGGATCGCTACGGCGTTCCGCGCAGCTTGACGTCGCCGATCGCGACCCGCGGGTCGTCGGGCTCGGCGGGCGTGGTGAAATGCAGCAGCAGCAGCTGGACCTTCGCGTTGTCGCCCTTGCCCTTCAGGACGATCGGCTCGCCGTCGAGGACGAACTTCTTGTCGGTCAGGTGGATCCAGCGCTTGTCGATGACGTCCGCGGGCAGCTCCTTGGCGCTCTTGGCGCCGTAGACCTCGACCGCGAAGCCGTCGGTCGGGGTGCCGAGGCGCAGCGAGCGCAGCGCGTAGGGCTTGCCGAGGTCGATCACGAGGCCGGCGGCGATCGGCTGGCCGTCGGCGGGGACGGTGACGTCCCAGACCGTGTCGGGCTTGGAATCGATCGCCAGCGCGGCGGGCCCGAACTCGGCGCCTGCGCGCTCGATCGGGTCATACGTCCGCGCGGCATCCTTCTTGAAGCTGATGGTGACCGGCTGGGCGGGTGCCGGGGTCGTGTCGGCGTTGGCGGTCGATCCCGTGCCGGTGGCGGCGCCCACGTCGGGGTCCGCCGCACCGGCGGGCGCCGGCGGGTTCGCCGGGGCGGCCGGCGGCGTCGGGGTCTGCGACGGGATGATCGGCGTGTTCTGCGCGCCCAGCGGCGGCTTCGTCGTGGGGATCAGCGGCTGGCCGTCCGTCGCCGGGTTGGCCGGCGGGGTCACGCCGGGGCCGGTCACGCCGGGCTGGACGAGGGGCGCATCGCTCGTCGCGGGCGCGCCCGGGACCTGGGCGGTGATGGGGTCACCGGAGCCGGCGGGCGGAGCGGCCGCGGTGCGCTCGGCATCGCTGGTCAAGGCGGCGTAGATGGCGATGGTGGCGCAGCACAGCAGCAGCGTCGTGAGGCCGACGACGGTGAACGCGGCGCGCCAGCCGGGCTTCGCGCCGAGCCGCCCGGGCGCGGCAGTGCCGCACTCCAGGCACCAGTCCTGGCCGCGCTCCATCGCCGCGCCACAGGTCTCGCAGGCGAAGTCGGGAGCGGTCGCCAGAACGGCGCCGTCAGGCGGCGGGTGGGCGGCCTCGGAAGGCGCTCCGCGGTCTCTTAGCTGCAACGCCACGTCGAGAGAGGGTAACGCGCCCACCCAGCGCGAGTTGCGCCTGCAGGCGATTCGCCTGGCCCTCGGCGGCGAGGTCAGCTCTCGAGTATGCCCGGGTCGGTCGGCACGTCGACGGCCTGCTCGCGCAGCGCTGCGAGCGGCACGATGTCCAGCGCGCGTTCGTGCGTCGAGGCGAGCACTACGTACGAGGCCGCGCCCTCCTCGTAGGCGCGCAGCCAGTTGACGGCCGTCACGCACCAGCGGTCGCCGGGCACGAGGCCCGGGAAGCGGTACATCGGCATCGGCGTGGAGAGGTCGTTGCCGATGCTGCGCTGGTGCTCGAGGAACTCGGCCGTCACGACGGCACAGATCGTGTGGCTGCCGAGATCCTCAGCGCCGGTGCTGCAGCAGCCGTCGCGGTAGAAGCCCGTCATCGGATCGGTGCCGCAGGCCGCGAGGGCCTCTCCCAGGACGTTGCGCTCGGCCATCGCGGCCGACCGTAGCCGATCGGTCCGGCGCTCGCGGGGTGGGCGGCTTCAGACCTTCGCCGGCTCGACGCGGATGCGCCGGCCGCGCACGCGCTCGCCGTCGACCGCCGCGGCGATGCGCTCGGCCTCGGCCGCGGGCACCGAGAGAAACGCGAAGTGCTCGAGCACCTTGACGTCGCGCACGGCCTCGCCGTCGATCGACGCCGCGTGGGTGACCGCGCTGACGAGGTCGGCGACCTCGATGCCGGCGGCACTCCCGCCCGCGACGATGAGCTTGGCGTACGGCTCGTCGCCGTTGCGCGTCACGTGCGGCTTGGTGTGGCGGCGCGGCTTCTCGACGATCGGGGCTGGCTCGACGGTCGCGCCGGCCTCCCAGGGCGAGACCTTGACGCCCGTGTGGCGCTCGATCGCCTCGAGCTCCTTCTCCTGCCTGGGCTCGACGAAGGTGATCGCGCGGCCGGAGCGCCCGACGCGGCCGGTACGGCCGATGCGGTGCACGTAGACGTCGGGCGAACGCGGCACGTCGAAGTTCACGACGTGGGTGACCGTCGAGATGTCGAGGCCACGGGCGGCGACGTCGGTGGCGACGAGGATCGGCACGCGGCCGCCCTTGAAGCCGAGCATGACGCCGTCGCGCGAGCCCTGCGACATGTCGCCGTGCAGCGCCTTGCAGTTGAAGCCACGGTCCTTCATCTTCTTGTAGAGCTGGTCGGTGCGGATCTTCGTGCGCGCGAAGACGATCGCCTGATCGGGCTTCTCGGCCTCGAGCACCTCGACGAGCTTGTCGGCCTTGTCGGCCGTCTTGACGCTGAGCTGGAACTGCTCGACCGAATCGACCGTGAGCGTGTCGGACTGCACCTTCACGTGCTCGGGGTCGTAGAGGTAGTTGTCGGCCAGCTTGCGGATCGGCGGCGGCATGGTCGCGCTGAAGAGCGCGGTCTGCCGGCTGTTGGGCGTGAGACGAAGGATCTTCTCGACGTCCTCCAGGAAGCCGAGGTCGAGCATCTCGTCGGCCTCGTCGAGCACGACGAAGCGGCAATGGTCGAGCACGAGCGAATGGCGGCTGATGAGGTCGAGCACGCGCCCGACGGTGCCGACGACGATGTGCCCGCCGGCCTTGAGCTGGGCCTGCTGCGTGCGGATCGGCGCGCCGCCGAAGACGGCGACGACGTCCGCGCCCTTGCGCCGCGCATAGGTGCGCAGCGCCTGCGTCACCTGGATGCACAGCTCGCGCGTCGGCGTCAGGACGAGCGCCTGCACCTCGGGCTCGGTCGGGTCGATGTACTCGACGATCGGAAGGCCGAAGGCGGCGGTCTTGCCGGACCCCGTCTGCGCCTGCCCGATGACGTCGCGGCCTTCGAGCATCGGCGGGATCGCCTGCTCCTGAATGGGGCTGGGCTTCTCGTAGCCGACGTCCTCGAGCGCCTCTAGCGTGCTCTCTGAAAGTCCAAGATCGGCGAATGTGGTCACGTGCCCAGCTTAGTACCCCCCGCCACAAGTTCCGCGGTTTCTCCCGGCGCCCGATCCGCGCCTGACGGCCGCCGGCGCCCGCCCCCCGTGCCCCCGGCACGAAGGCGGGTCCCCGTCGACCGCCAGATCACGGCCGGGCATCCGGGAGAACTCCACGGAACTTACGGCGGGAAGCACCTAGTCGGTGCCGTGAAGGCTCCGAGGCGCGTAACGTCGCCGGGGCTGACGCTCAGGCCGCGACTACGATGCGGGCCCCGATGGTCTCGTATGTCGGCCTGGCGCGGACGTCGCGGGTGGCGAGGTCAGCCCCGTGCTCGACGGCGGCGAGCGCCACGAGTGCGTCGTACACCGCTCCTCCGGCGATGTCCAGTTCGCTGAGCACCTCGGGGATCCGCCTAGTCGTTCGGGCTCGCAGCAGAAGCGGCGCCGAAAAGCGCTCGCGAAGCAGTTGGGCGGCATCCGCAGGCGACAGCCGCAGATCGCCCGGCAGACGCGTCAGGACAGAGTACGTCTCGGCGAGGGCGTGGCCGCTGAGCGCGACATCCCGGCCCGCCCACCAGCGGACGACCACCGCATGCTCTCGATGCGTCTGTACGAGCAGCGGGACAGCCACGCTCGTGTCCAGCGCGAGGACGGTCAACGCCGTCCGCTGTCGATCAATCCGAAGACGTCGTCGTCGTCGATCGACGTTTCCCCGGTCGCGACAAGCTCGCCGTTCTCATCCACCAGCCGTGCGGTGCGACCAGCCGGGATCAGCTGCAGACCGCCGCCGTAGCGGGAGATGTCGAGCTGCGAGCCAGGGGTGAGCCCGAGCGCGTCCCGTAGCGCCTTGGGCACGACGACCCTGCCCGCAGAATCGATCGACGTCATCACTGGTAGAACACTACCAATGACCTGCCACTCTATCCAGAGCGTGCCGTCGTGCTCATCGGCTGTGCCCATCAGCCGCCGAACTCGGCGATCACCTCGTAGAGCATCTTCAGCGAGGGACGCCACTCGACACGCGCCGCCGATGCCTTGACGGCTTCGATGTCGAGCATGCCGAGCTCGCGCGCTCGTGCGAAGGTCGCTCGCAGCTCCGCCCGCGACATCACCTCGGCGAGGTCGACGAGGGTGCGTGCGACGGATGTCACGGGGATCCCGTCGACGACCGTGACATCGTCGGGATGCAGCTCCGGGACGCGGTGGATCACGACGCCGGGCGGAGGTTCCGGTTCAGACCGCGGATCATCGGCGCAGCCGGGCACGGTCACATGGATGGGCTCGGGTTCGTACATGGGCCAATTCTGCGCGGGCCGGTGTAACGGCTCAAGACGCGTTCGCAACACCTCTGTGACAAGACTGCAACGGATCTCAACCGCGCAATCGCGCCGCCGCCACCGTGCGCACCGACGCCGCCTGAGCCTCGTCGGCGGTGAGCTCCTCCAGGCGCTGCGCCGCCAGCCGCACGCGACCGTCGACGTGGACCGCCGACATGCGGCGCGTTTCGGCCTCGCAGTCCCACAGGCACTCGACGGCGACATCGCCGCCGAACGTCGGATCCGACGCCGCCAGCGCGGCGACGATGTAGCGCCGGCCGTAGGAGTAGGGGATCTGTTCGTAGGCCTGCTGCAGCTCGACGAACGGGCCGTGGACGGCGCTGCGCCCGAGCGACTGGGCGAGGGAGCAGATGACGTAGACGTCGCCCTCGAGGCCGGCGTCGAGCTCGCGCTCCAGCGCGCGGCGGGCGGGCGCGAGATCCTCGTCCTCCGACCGCGTCGCGAGCATGCCCGCCGCCTTGCGCCGCCGCGCCCAGTCGGGCGACGTCAGCCAGTCGTGGGCGAGCGCCCGCGTCTGCGAGAGCGGCATCGCCTCCAGCGCGAGCGCGATCGCTCCCTGCAGCTTGTTGCGCTCGGCCTTCGTGTGCTGCTCGGCGATCTCCAGCAGCTCGCGGCGGCCCTGGCGGCCGAGGGCGAGGATCGCGGCGCGGCGCATCGGGACGGCGGGGTCGTTGGCGGCGCCGAGCAGCTGCTCGACGTCCTGGGGGGCGGAGCGCGACGCGAGCTCGTCGGCGATCTGCGTCCAGCGCGAGTCCTCGGCGATCTGCAGTAGCTCGGCCGTGCTCATCTCGCGCGGGCGCGTGCGCGCGGGGACCGTCCGCTCCCGCGGGGTGCGCCGCTTGGACGGCGGCGACGGCGCGGCGGAGCCCGTCGCGGCGCCCTTCTGCTCGAGCGCGAAAGCCCGCGCGATGCTCCGGTTCTCGACCGACCACATCGTCCACGGCCGCTCGCGCGGGTCCAGTCCGGCGAGCGCCTCGGCGAGCGCGTCGTCGGTGGCGAAGCGCTCCACGAGCACCGCGTCGAGGCCGCCGACGACCTCCGGCCACGGCGTCGCCGAGCGCGGCGCGTCCTCGTACTCGCCGATGAGCTGGTCGAGCGCGCGCTGCCAGTAGCGGCCGTAGCCGACGTACTCGCGCAGCACGCGGCGCGCCTCGGCGTGGCCGCGGACGGCCATCCGGCCGAGCATGCCAAGCACGTCGTACGTCGTGTCGGGAATGTCCTCGTCGCTGTCGCGCAGCCACAGCTCGAGGGCGCCCGTGTGAAGCTGCAGGTCCAGCGCGAGCGTCGCGTGGAACTCGTCGCGGTCGTCGAGCTGGCGATCCCAGCGCGGGTCGTTGAAGACGCAGTGCATGAGCAGCGCGTGCGCGACGGTGCGATCGGCGTCCAGTGCCCAGAGGTAGCCCGACCCCAGGCCCCGCTGCAGCTTGCCGAGCGGGTCGGAGGCATCGGCGAGCGTCGGCACCGCGGGTCGCACCGGATGATCGTGCCAGGGATCGCAGGGGCGCGCGCATGGCACGATGGCGCGCGCGAGCGCTTACGGCGGCGCGCGGGGTGTGGCAGGCTGCCTGGCATGCCGCCCAGGCCAGAGTGGTATCGGCGCCGTGGCCCCGGCGGCCCCTCGCCGTTGCAGCCCGTGCTCGACAGCACCGCCCGGATCGCCAACCGGGTGGTGCGCTCCGGCCGCGCGCCCAAGTTGATCGCGGCCGCCGCGGTTCCCGTCAGCGTCGGGCTGATCGCCGCTCGCAAGCGGACCGGTATGCACCCGGCGCTGACGCTCGTGCTCGGCTGCGCTCCGCCGCTGGGCCTGGCGATCGCGGTGCCGAAGGGCCGCAAGCGCTACGCCGCGGTGGCGGCCGGCTACATGCACCTCTTCAAGCTCGGCTGGGAGCTGCCCTACGACGAGCCCGAGAAGCTGCGCCGGCGCCTGTGGATCGACCAGCCGATCCGCTTCGACACCGTCGTCGGTCTCGGCGTCCCGCCGGGCCTGCGGCTGCAGCGCGCGCTGCGCCGGCCCGGCGAGGTGACGCTGTTCGACAAGGCCGTCACCGCCGTCTACGGCTCCTGGTTTCTGCCGCACATCCTGCTCGTCTACCTCGCCGCGCGCCACGAGGAGCTCGTGCCCCGCGCCGGCGCGCGTCTGGCCGCGGCCTACCACCTGACCTGTCCGTTCTACTTCTTCGCGCCCGAGGCGCCACCGTGGTGGGCGTCGGAGAAGGAGGGCCGGATGGGCGGGGAGATCGAGCGCGTCGCGCGGCTCGTCGTCTACGACGTGCTCGAGCGCCCGCCGCCGAAGGAGGGCGCGGCGCCCGGCAACCCGTGGGGCGCGATGCCCTCCGATCACATCTCGTCTGCCGCGATCACCGCGATGGGCCTGAGCGAGGTCGGTCCGCTGTACGGCGCGATCGGCTGGACCTACGTCGCCGCGGCGTCGTTCGCGATCGTCTACCTCGGCGAGCACTACGTCGCCGACATCGTCGTCGGCCTGGCGATCGCCGAGGTCGTGCGGCGTGCCGAGCCGCTGGCGGCGCCCTTCGTGCGGGCGGTGGCGCGGGCGGTGGACTGACGGTCCGCCAGCCGCTGGACGCGTGGGCGGGAGCTCGGGCTGGCGGTTCACAGCACCGTCAGGTGGTCTTCGGTGGCGCCGCGTACGGATGCGAGGGGCAGGGAGCGATCGAAGGTGATGAAGCGCCCGCTGTGGGCCTTTGCCAATGCGAGCAGGTACGCATCGGTGACCTGGCGAGGGCCGTGCACACGGGAGCTGTCCACGCTCTTCGGGTCAAGCAGGCTGACGTCGCATGGCCAGAACTCGTGATGACCGCCGTGTGACGCCCGCGCGAGCAGCTCGATCGCCTCGGTGGGTGAGACGGGGCTGGGGTAGCGGGGCTGGCTGATGATCCGCACGAACCCGTTCTCGGTGATGGCACACGACGCCCAGCCTGTATCGATCTCGTCCCCGAGCCACTCGGAGGCTCGGGTGTGGTCGATGTGGTCGCTGTCGAGCAAGGCCAGGAGCACGTTGATGTCGAGCAGCGCCCGACTCACTCGGGTTCTTCTTCCCGGAGCCGATCGATCAGCGCGTTGGAGATGGCCGCGCCGCGACGCGGTAGGGGCTGGAAGCCATGCATCGACGCGCCGCGGCCGGCGGCCGGCCCACGTTGGCCCGTCAGCGCCTGACGAGCGAGATCCGACAAGACCTGGCCGGCCGGACGCTTCTCACGCCTTGCCCGCTCCTGAACGGCGAGCAGCACGTCTTCGTCGAGATTCAATGTGGTGCGCACGCATATGATGCTAAGGCATCATCAGGTGTTTCGATAGGCGATCGGCTTACGGGACTCAGGTCGGCCGGCCTCGAGCGCGCCGCCATCCCGCCGCTTACCGCTGAAGGTCAACCAGAGCGCCGACCGCCGCGCGCTGAGTCCAGCCGCCGCCGGTCCCGCTTGGTCGGCCGCATCCCGAGGTCGGCACCCGGCGGGGGTGACTGCAGGCGGCGAACCTCGGCCGCGGCCTCGCGGGCGGCGATGCTCCGCGGGGTCTCCTCGTAGAGCGTCTGAGCCACCGGCGCGGGACCGCGCCCGTCGGAGATCGCGCGCACGATCACGGTGCGTCGCGTCTGCCCGATCGTGATCTTCAACTCGTCGCCGGCGCTGACCTCCTTGCTGGCCTTCACGCGCGCCCCGTCGAGCTCGACGCGCCCGCCCTTGACGGCATTCGCGGCGAGCGTGCGGGTCTTGAAGAAGCGCGCCGCCCAGAGCCACTTGTCGATCCGCACGCAGTCCATGCGGGCGATGATCGCAGCCCTATGCTCGACGGGATGGCGATCGCGGCGGACTCGGACCTGAAGATCACCTATCCGCCCGAGCTGCCGGTCAGCGCGCGCCGCGACGACCTGCTCGCCGCGATCGGCGCCAACCAGGTCGTGATCGTGGCCGGCGAGACCGGCTCGGGCAAGACCACGCAGCTGCCGAAGATCTGCCTCGAGCTCGGCCGCAGGTCGATCGCCCACACCCAGCCGCGCAGGATCGCGGCGCGCACCGTCGCGACGCGCATCGCCGAGGAGCTGGGTGTACAGCTCGGCGGGGCGGTCGGCTACGCCGTGCGCTTCGACGACAGGACCGGCAGGAACACACAGGTCCGGCTCGTCACCGACGGCCTGCTGCTCGCCGAGATCCAGCGCGATCGCTTCCTGCGCCGCTACGACATGATCATCCTCGACGAGGCCCACGAGCGCAGCCTGAACATCGACTTCCTGCTCGGCTTCCTCAAGCAGCTGCTGCCGCGCCGGCCTGATCTCAAGCTCGTCATCACGAGCGCGACGATCGACACGGCCCGCTTCAGCGAGCACTTCGGCGGCGCGCCGGTCGTCGAGGTCTCAGGGCGCACGTATCCCGTCGAGGTGCGCTACCGGCCGGCCGCCGAGCAGGACGACCCCGTCGACGCGATCGGCGACGCCGTCGAGGAGCTGCTCGACGACGCGCCCGGCGACGTGCTCGTGTTCCTGTCCGGCGAGCGCGAGATCCGCGACACGGCGGAGGCGCTGGCGGCGCGACTGCCGACCGAGGTCGGCGTCCTCCCGCTCTACGCACGGCTGTCGCCCGCCGAGCAGCAGAAGGTCTTCAGCAGACATAGCGAGCGTCGCGTGGTGCTCGCGACGAACGTCGCCGAGACGTCGCTCACGGTGCCCGGGATCGGTGCGGTGGTCGACCCCGGCACCGCGCGGATCAGCCGCTACAGCGCGCGGTTGAAGGTCCAGCGGCTGCCGATCGAACCCGTCTCGCAGGCATCGGCCAACCAGCGCAAGGGCCGCTGCGGACGCACCTCGGACGGCATCTGCGTGCGCCTGTACTCCGAGGAGGACTTCGACGAGCGGCCGGCGTTCACCGACCCGGAGATCCTGCGCACCAGCCTCGCGTCGGTGATCCTGCAGATGGCGTCGCTGGGGCTGGGCGAGGTGGAGGACTTCGGCTTCCTCGACCCGCCCGATCGTCGCCAGATCCGCGACGGCAAGGCGCTGCTGCACGAGCTCGGCGCGCTCGATCCCGAGGCGAAGGACTCGCGCAAGCGGCTGACCGCGCTGGGCCGTAAGCTCGCCCACTTGCCCGTCGACCCGCGCATCGGGCGGATGGTGCTGGAGGCCGGCAAGGCCGGTTGTGCGGACGAGGTCGTCGTGATCGCTGCCGCGCTGTCGATCCAGGACCCGCGGATCCGCCCGACCGAGAAGCGCGCCGAGGCCGACGAGCTGCACGCCCGCTTCGTCGACGGGGACGCGCGGTCGGACTTCCTCGCCTACCTGAACCTCTGGCGCCACCTGCGCGCGCGCCAGAAGGAGATGTCGCGCAACGGCTTTCGCAGGATGTGCCACGCCGAGTACCTGCATTACATGCGCGTGCGAGAGTGGCAGGACCTGGCGGGCCAGTTGCGCCAGGCGGCGCGCAACGTCGGCGTGACGATCAACGAGCAGCCGGCGGCGCCCGACGACGTCCACCGCGCGCTGCTCGCGGGGCTGCTCTCGCACGTCGGGCTGCGCAACGGCGCCTCACGCGAGTACGACGGCGTGCGCGGCGCGCGCTTCACGCTGTCGCCGGGGTCGGCGCTCGCGCGCAAGCCGCCGGTGTGGGTGATGGTCGCCGAGCTCGTCGAGACAGCGCGGCTCTACGGGCACACGGCGGCGCAGATCCAGCCGCGCTGGATCGAGCCGCTGGCGGGGCACCTGCTCAAGCGCACGTACTCCGAGCCGCACTGGGAGCGCAAGCCCGCGTCGGTGATGGCGCTCGAGCGGGCGACGCTGTACGGCGTGCCGGCGATCGGGGCGCGGAAGGTGCCCTACGGCCCGATCGATCCCGTCCTGTCGCGAGAGATGTTCATCCGTCACGCGCTGCTGGAGGGCGACTGGACGGCGAGCCATCGCTTCCTGCAGGACAACCGCCACCTGCTGGAGGAGGTCGAGGAGCTCGAGCACCGCGTGCGCCGGCGCGACATCGTCGCCACCGGGGGCGAGCTCTACGACTTCTACGACGCGCGGATCCCGCAGAGGGTGGTGTCAGGCGCGCACTTCGACCGCTGGTGGAAGGACGCGCGCCGGCGCGAGCCGCAGCTGCTGCGCTTCACCCGCGAGCTGCTGGTGGGCGACGCGGGGATCGACGAGGCGGCACTGCCCGACGTGTGGCGCCAGGGCGATGTGGAGCTGGCGCTGACCTACCGCTTCGAGCCCGGCACGCAGGACGACGGCATCACGGTCCACGTCCCGCTGCACGCGCTGCAGCGGCTGCGCCCGGCGGGGTTCGACTGGCTCGTGCCCGGGCTGCGCGAGGAGCTGGTCACCGCGCTGATCCGCTCGCTGCCCAAGGACCTGCGCCGGCCGCTCGTGCCGATCCCGGAGACGGCGGGTCAGGTCGTGACCGGGCTGCGCCCGCGCCGGGGGACGCTGATCGCGGCGGTCGCGCGCGAGCTCGAGCGTGTGCGCGGGGTCCACGTCGAGCCGCACCAGTTCGATCTGGAGAAGCTGCCGGCGTACCTGCGGGTGCGCTTCGCGGTACAGGACGAGGCCGGTGCGGTGCTCGCCGCGGGCCCGGACCTCGAGGCGTTGCGCGCGCAGCTGCGCCCGCGCCTGCGCGCGCAGCTCGCGGCGGCCACAGCACCCTTCGAGCGAAGCGGCCTGCGCGACTGGAGCATCGGCGAGCTGCCGCGCAGCATCGCCCTGCCCGGCACCGGCGAGAGCGTGCGCGCCTACCCGGCGCTGGTCGACGAGGGCGACACCGTCGCCGTGCGCGCCTTCGAGACGCCGGCCGCGCAGGCCGGCGCGATGCACGCGGGCACGCGCCGGCTGCTGCGCCTCGTCCTGCCCTCGCCGCTGCGAGCGATCCAGCGCGGCCTCGCCGGCGCCGCCGCGCTGACGATGGCCGGGGCACCGCACGGCGGAGCGTCCGCGCTGCTCGACGACGCGCTCGACGCCGCGTTCGATGAGCTGATCGCCGCGGGCGGCGGGCCGGCCTGGGACGAAGCCGGCTTCGCCCTCCTCCGAGCCCGCGTCGCGGATCGCCTGCCGACGACGGCGCGCGCCATCGTCGCCGCCGCGGTCGACGTCCTCGACGCGGCCACCGCGCTGCGCTCCCGGCTCGACGCGCTGTCAGCGGATCCCGCGCTCCAACCGGCCCGCCTCGACGTCGCCGGCCAGCTGGGCAGCCTCGTCCACCCCGGCTTCATCACCGCCACCGGCACCGACCGTCTCCCGGACGTCGTGCGCTATCTGCGCGCCGCGTCGCGCCGTCTCGAACGCCTGCCCGACGCCGTGGCTGCCGACCGCGATCGCATGAACGCCATCGGAGAGCTCGAGCGCGAGTACCGCGCTCGCGGCGGCCGCGCGGCCGCGCCCGGCGTGCACTGGATGCTTCAGGAGTTGCGCGTCGCGCAGTTCGCGCAGGGATTGGGGACGCGCGGGGCGGCGTCGGCGAAGCAGATCCGGCGGGCGCTGGCTGCGAGCAACGGCTGAATCGCCGGCTCGCCCGATCCAGCGCGATGCGTGATCGCGATCAACGTTCGCTCTCGGTGGGTCGTGCGCTCGCGGCGCTCGTCGGGGGTCACATCGGCCCGTTGGACACTGGGTAACGTCGACCACCTCGACATGGCCGGCCGCCGAGTGGCGCCTTTGTCGGCCGAGCCCCGACAATGGCGCCACTCGAGGCGGGCACCCGCTCCTACGTCGTCGGATCGGCCGCGCAGCCCGCATGCCCACAGTGGCAGACATGTCCTTCAGCATCGCCGTGGCCGGCGTGCTCCTTGCAGTGGTCCGAGCAGAAGCCATCCTCGCGCGCGGCGCACGTGCAGCCGGCTCCTCCACAGGTCTCTTCAGCCATTGCGATCTCCTCGAGAACGTGCCGTTGCAGGTCTGACGCAACACCTACCCGCGCAGCGCCAAACGACACCGTTCATGCAGGGCATGGCCGCCGCCGGCGGCAGGTAGGTGCGCATCGATACAAGCGGTGGCGAACGGGGGACGCCATGTCGAACCGGAAGAACGCGCCGATTGTGAACGCGGTTGAGCAATCTCCGGAGTTTCAGGAGCTGATCGCGACCCGCAGGCGGTTCGTCCTGCCGGCGACGATCTTGCGGGAGCGACCCGCCGCTGAAAGAGGCTCAAGTCCCGGCGCCGCGCCGCCGATAGGAACCTCGAAAGGAACCTCACCTCCGACTCCTCTGACACGGTCTCCTCGAACCCCTACCCCGCAGTACCGCTTCCCCTCAGCAGCGCTCCTCCTCCGAAGCGAAGGCCCGCGACCCACGCGGGCCTTCGTGGGTTAACCGCCCCACCCGTCCCTCGCCGGGCGCAAACTACAATCGGGCGCATGCCGCTCAGCTGCCCAATCGCTTCTACAGCGAGGGCATGACGCGCAAGGGCACGCCCTAGTCGAGCTTGCGGTCGCGCACCTCGCCGCCGCCGGCGCCGATCCAGCCCGCGGTGACGGCCGCCAGGCCGGCGCCGTTGACCGCGCCGTAGCGCCGCCGGGCGGCGTTGACGACGCGAGCCGCGCTCGCGCGGCTCGCGGTGACCGCCGGGTGAAGCGCCATGCAATGAGCATCGATGACGCGGCGCGTGCGGATATCGCACCTGGCGCGTCACGGACCGGTCGAAACCAGCTGGGCGACCGCGATCGGCCGCGCCGCCTACGCCGTCGGATCCAGCGTGACCTTGCCGGTCGTGCGGCGCTCGGCCAGATCGGTCTGCGCCCGGGCCGCCTGGTCGAGTGGATAGGCGGGACCCGTGACGACGCGCAGCTCCCCGCGGTGAACGCGCTCGAAGAGGTCGGCGAGGGCGTCGTCGATCATCGCCGGGCGGCCGAGGCAGTGCGCAAACCAGAAGCCGACGACCGCGCGCGAGTGGCGCATGAGCGAGCCGCTGCGCACGGTGTTGCCCTCGCGCGAGGCGATGCCGTAGACCACGAGCCGCCCGAACGGCGCCAGCGCGGCGAGTGATGCGTCGAACACCGCACCCCCCGCCATCTCGAAGACGACGTCGACGGGCTTGCCGAGGTTCGCCTCGACGAGCCGCTCGGTGAGCCCCTCGGCGGCGCCGTCGACGGCCGCGTCGGCACCAAGCTCGAGCGCCAGCGCGCGCTTCTGCGCCGTCGATGCCGTGGCGATCACGCGCCCCGCGCCCAGCGGCTTGCCGAGCTGCACGGCGAGCGACCCGACGCCGCCGGCCGCGCTGTGCACGACGACGCTCTCACCGAGCTCGACGCGCCCGGACGTGCGATACAGATGCCACGCCGTCAGGCCCTGCAGGACAAGCGCGAGCGCGGTCTCGTCGGCGACGCCGTCGGGGATCGGGAAGGTCAGCGCTCCGGGCGCCACCGCATATTCCGCGTAGCCGCCTGAGCCGGTCAGCGCGACTACGCGCTCGCCGGTGTCCTCGCGCACGCCCGCGACCTCCGAGCCGGGCACGAGCGGCAGGTCGTCCTTGGCGAGGTAGGTGTTCGTGCGCCGGTGCGTGTCGGCGAAGTTCAGCCCGGCGCGGGTGACGCGCACCAGCACCTCGCCGTCGGCCGGCTCGGGCACCGGCAGGTCGACGAGCTCGAGCACCTCGGGCCCGCCGTACTGGGTCATCTGGATCGCTCTCATGCTGCCGCGAGGCTACCCGCGGTCGCGAGATCCATCATCTCGCTAGGGTCGCCCGCCATGAGCCTCACTGTTGTTGGATCGATCGCGTTCGACGCGGTTCAGACACCGCACGGCGGACGCGAGCGCATGCTCGGCGGCGCCGCCACGCACTTCTCGCTGGCCGCGTCGTTCTTCGACGAGGTACGCGTCGTCGGTCCCGTCGGCGACGACTTCGGCGACGAGGAGTACGCCGTCCTGCACGGCCGCGACGTGAACACCGACGACATCGAGCACGTCGCGGGCGGCAAGACGTTCTTCTGGAAGGGCGTCTACCACGAGAACATGAACTCGCGCGACACGCTCGAGACGGACCTCAATGTCTTCGAGCACTTCGATCCGAAGCTCTCGCAGGAATCGAAGGACTGCGACGTCCTGTTCCTGGCGAACATCTTCCCGGCGCTGCAGCTCAACGTCCGCCAGCAGTGCGAGAAGGCGAGGTTCGTCGCGCTGGACTCGATGGACCTGTGGGTGAACATCGCCCGCGAGGCACTCGTCGCCGCGATCTCCGAGGTCGACTGCGTGATCCTCAACGACTCCGAGGTGGCGCTCTTCACGGGCGAGCGCGAGGTCGTCGCCGGCGCGCGGAAGATCATGGAGCACGGTCCCTCGTCGATGGTCGTCAAGCTCGGCAAGTACGGCGCCGCGCTCGTCACGAGCGACGACTCCTTCTGGATCCCGGCGTTTCCCGTCGAGTTCGTCGCCGACCCGACGGGCGCGGGCGACAGCTTCGCCGGTGGCTTCGTCGGCGCCATCGCGGCGCACGGCGGCGAGGCCACGCCCGACGTGCTCAAGCTCGCGATGGCCTACGGCACCGCGGTCGCGTCGTACAACGTCGAGGAGTTCGGCACCGAGCGTGTCGCGCGCCTGACGGGGCCCGAGATCGTCGAGCGCGTGGGCGAGCTGCGACGGATCACGTCCTTCGAGACCCGCGAGGTCGTCCTGAAGGGCTGAGAACGACAGCGGGGCCCCACCATGGAGGGCCCCGCTCGAGCCGTCCTTCGGTCGCTGCGCAGGTGCTGGGAGACGATGAAGCCGACGGCGTCGAGGATCTTCTTCTCGGACCGCGCGACGTCGAACGTCTTGGGTCAGCGTCAGTGCGAACTGAAGGATCTTGACGCCGCCCGCATCGCGGATCACCTCATGGCGCGCACGAGCGTCCCCGGCGCCGGCGATTGTGGGTACGCTCAGGTGGCATGAGCGCGACGTTCATCTTCCTCATGGTGGTGCTGAAGCTCCCGATCTTCGCCCTCTTCTACATCGTCTGGTGGGCCATCCACGCCAAGCCCGAGCCGGAGCCCGTCACGGATGAGGACGGCGGCACGAAGCGCCCCGTGAACCCGCGTCCGCGCCACCCGCATCCGCGGCCCGCGCTGCCGCGCAACCCGCGCCGCGGGCCGCACGGCGCCGAGCGGGTGCCTGCTCCGGCCCGCACGCGCACCGTCGTCGCTCGCGCGCGCTCCGCCGAGCGCAACTAGCGGACCACTAGTCTCAACGGCGCGATGAGCGCCACGAGCTCCGTCCTGTCCGACGGCACGATCCTGCGCCTTGTCGAGGCGGGCACGATCATGATCAAGCCGTGGGATCCGGCGATGGTCCAGCCCGCGAGCGTCGACCTGCGCCTGGGCAACACCTTTCGCGTGTTCCACAACCACCGCACGGCGGCGATCGACCTCGCAGCGCCGCCGGCCAATCTCACCGAGCAGATCGAGATCGGCGACGACGAGCCGTTCATCATCCATCCCGGCGAGTTCGTGCTCGGGCGCACGCTGGAATGGGTCGAGCTGCCCGACGACATCGTCGCGCGGATCGAGGGCAAATCGTCGCTCGGCCGCCTCGGCTTGATCGTCCATGCCACGGCGGGCTTCGTCGATCCGGGCTGGAAGGGCACGTTGACGCTGGAGATCACGAACCTCACGCGCGTGCCGATCAAGCTCTGGGCCGCCAAGCCGATCGCGCAGCTGTCGTTCATGACGCTCGACGCGCCGGCGTTGCGCCCCTACGGCCATCCGGAGCTCGGCAGTCATTACCACGGCCAGGTCGAGGCGACCGAGAGCCGCTACGAGGGCGGGCCCGGCGCGTCGCGTACCACCGGGGCGGGCGGGCATGAGTCGCGGGCATGAATTGATAGGCTCGCCGCCGCCATGAGCCTGACCTTGAGCACGATACTTGCCGCCGCCGAGCACGGCGCTGAAGCCGCCGGCGAGGAGCACAAGTCCGAGG
Source organism: Solirubrobacterales bacterium (assembly GCA_038233375.1). Classification (GTDB taxonomy): domain Bacteria; phylum Actinomycetota; class Thermoleophilia; order Solirubrobacterales; family Solirubrobacteraceae; genus CADCVQ01. Next base: position 572 of record JBBSMC010000019.1, on the reverse strand, counting down.
CGCCGTTCTTCATCGCCGGCGCGATCCTCGTTGCGTTCGCGATCATCGTCAGCGTCGTCGGCTTCAAGAAGCCCGACTTTCCCGGCACGGCCGGCGCCGCGCGCGGTGTCATGGCGGTCAGCATCGCCCTCGTCGCTGCGGCGGCTGTCAGCATCGTCTATGTCGCCGTCTGACGCAGACGACGACGACTACGCGATCTCCTACAAGGTCCTCGAGCCGGGGACCGCGGTCGTAGACCGTGATTGCGGCGAGGTCGGCACCGTCCGCGAGGTCCTCGAGAACGAGGCCGAACACATCTTCGACGGCCTCTTGCTCGAGACGCCGGCCGGCCAGCGCTTCGTCGACGCACCCGAAGTGGCGCGCATCACGGCCCGCGAGGTGACGCTGACGCTGAATGCCGACGGCGTCGCAGGGCTGCCCGAGAAGGATTCCGCCGGGGGTCCGCGCGTTCGCGCGGCCGCCCCGGGCGGCGACCTACGCCGCGTGCTGGGGGGGGGCGGGGAACCCGACTGATGGTGGTGGAGCACGCAGGTCAAACGAGGTTGGTGGGTAGGCACGCGCGCCGGGGTGGG
>JBBSMC010000018.1:0-46117 GCA_038233375.1 Solirubrobacterales bacterium | reverse complement strand
CGTCGGCGGCGAGGGCGTGGAGCCCTCCGAGGACGACGTCACGCTGCTGACGCCGTTCATCACCGGAGCCGGCGTCGGCACATTCGTCGCGCTGCTCGCACTCGGTGTCGCCGTGCGTCGGACAAGGACGCTCGCGCCGGTTCCCGCTTGGCTGCCCCTGGCGATGGGCATCGCAGCGATCCCTCTGCTGATCGTTGGCGGGGCGCTCGAATCGATCAGCGAACGGCTCATCGAGGTACCGATCGCCGTTCTCGGGCTGGCATGGATCGGCCTCGGAATCGGACTGTGGAACGCCGCGACACACGCGGCAGCCCAGACGGGCGCCGTTGCCGATCGCTGACCGTGGTCATACGTCGTCGCAGGTTCGATCGCCTGCAATCTCACCCGTGCGGGCTCTGCGCTAACGCTAACGCTCCGCCGCCGGGCAGGCGATGCGGTAGTCGCACATCGAGCAGACCGTGTAGGAGGGGGTCGGCTCGAAGTCCTGGGCGAGGATGCCGCCCGCGACCTCGTCGACGGTGTCGGCGATCCAGCCGGCGTCGATCTCCGAGCTCGGCACGCGGACCTTTTCGTCGTCGAGCACGTAGAGATAGGACTGCTGCGTCGCATCCAGCTGCCAGGCCTCGCGCGCAGCGACCGCGTAGAGCGAGAGCTGCACGTCCTCGCGCAGCGCGGCCGCCGAGCGCGGCCGGCCGGTCTTGTAGTCGATCAGCTCGTAGCCGCCGTCGGCGAGGCGGTCGACGCGGTCGACGCGCCCGCGCAGCGTGTGCGCGCCCATCCGGAAGGAGAACGCGCGCTCGAACCAGACCGGCTGCACCGGTTCGTCGGTCACGCGCTGGTGGTAGCGCCGCAGGGCCGTGCCGGCCTTGCCGCGCAGCTGGCGCTCCTCGTCGGAGTCGCCGAAGCCGCCGCGCCGCCAGCCCCAGTCGAGCAGGTTCAGCAGCTCGTCGAGCGAGTCGGCGGGGGGCGACGAGATCTGGTGGTAGCGCTCGAGGACCTGGTGGACGAGGATCCCGAAGCGCTGATTGAGTGTCGGCTCCTGCGGCACCCGCAGCACGCGCGCGAACTTGTAGCGCAGCGGGCACGAGCGATAGGTCTCGATGTCCGACGCCGACAGCGCGAGCCCGTCGCCGCGTCGTGGCAGGAACGCCTCGAGCGACGGCTCGGTCCGCGCCGCGCGGGCCGCCGCCCGCGCGCGGTCGTCGCGCTCGGCGTCGAGCAGCAGCGCGTCCAGCGGCGACGTCGCGAGCACCTCGCGCTGCAGCGGCGAGAGCTCCGCACTCAGGCGCTGGTTGACGGGTCCCAGCGCGTCGGCCACCGACTGCCCCTCGGGACGCTCGATGAGCGCCGCGAGCTTGACGAGCTCGAGGTAGCGCGCGACGGCGTGCGTGACGTCGAGGTCGGTGTCGAAGCGCAGCTCGCCCAGGCCCTTGCCGACACGCGCGACGTCTGAGAGCAGCTCGTCGCGCAGCGCCTGGAACGTCGCGTGCAGCGCCTCCTCCGGGCCGAACAGCTCCTCCTCGAGCACCTCCCACTCGGCGTCGAGCGCCGCGCGCGCCTCCTCGGCGAACGGCGAGGGCGGCTGCGCGACGCCACCGGCCGACAGGGACGGATACGCGAGCACGAGCCCTCGCCCGGCGCGGGTCATCGCGACGTGCAGCAGCCGGCGCATCGCCGCGACATGGGCCGTGCGGTCGTCGGGCCCGAGCGTCTCCTTCAGCAACGCGTCGGGCACCATCTCGCCCGAGCGCAGGCGCGGCCCCGGCATCCGCGCCGAGGTCAGCCCGAGCACGAAGACCCAGTCCAGGTCGCGCCCGGCGGCGGCGTCGAGCGCCATGAGCTGCACCGCGCCGGCCGGTGGCGGGGGCCCCACGCCGTCCTCCTCGCGCAGCCCCGCGTCGGCGACGGCGGCGGCGTAGCGGGCGAAGTCGCGCGGCGTCGCGTGCGGCGCACGCTGCGCGTAGGAGCTCGCCAGCTCGCCGAGCCGCGCGAGGTTGACGAGCCGCTCGACGACGTCGGCCTGGGCGGAGAAGACCTGCTGGCGGCGCAGGCCGAGGCGGTCGACGAGGCGGTGCACGAAGAGGTCGGGACGGGCGCTGTCCAGCGAGACGGCGGCCTCGCGGTACAGGCGCAGGAACGTGTGGATGTGCTCGCGCGCCTCCGGCGGAAGCTGCGGCGACTCCGTCGCGGCGCGCAGCGCGGAGACCATGTCGAGCTTGCGCCGCCGCGCGATCTGCACGCAGCGCGCGATGTCGACCGAGCGCAGCGCGACGGGCGGCCGCGCGAGCGCGCGCACGACCGCGCCGGCGTCGGTCGGATCGGCGAGCAGGCGCAGCCAGGCGAGCACGTCGCGCACCTCGGCCTGGGCGAAGAGGTCGGCCTCGCCGACGGCGCGCAGCGCGAGCGCGCGCTCCTCGAAGGCCAGCGCGATCTGCCGGCCCTCGTCGCGCGGCGAGCGCACGACGACGCCGATTCGCTCGGGCGCGACGCCCCCGCGCACGAGCCGCTCGACCTCTGCGGCGACGGCCTGCGCCTGGGCGCGTTCGTCGGCGGCGCACCAGAAGCGCACGGGGGCGCGATGGGGCTGATCCGGTCCCCCGGGGGATCCCCGTCTCGGCCCCATCCCGCCGGCGGGTTGGTAGCGGTCGGCGGCGCGCAGCGGCGTGGCCAGCCGGTCGGCGATTGGCGCGACGACCGCCAGCGCGGCGTCGAGCACACCCTGCGGACAGCGCTGCGACACGTCCAGCCGGACGATCTCGGCGCCGGGATGGGCCTGCTCGAAGTCGCGCACGTTCTTCGCCGCGGCCGCGCGCATCCGGTGCGCGGCGCCGTCGTCGTCGGCGCAGACGGTGAGCTGGTCGTGCTCGGCGCCGAGCAGCTCGACGAGCAGCGCGGCGGCGAAGCCGAGATCGGCGTACTCGTCGACGAGCACGTGGCCGAAGCGCTGCGCGACCCGCGTGCGCACGTGCGGGCGCTCGCGCAGCAGCGCGACGGCGCGCAGCACGAGCTCGCCGGCGTCGAGCGCGCCGACCTCGCCGAGCAGCCGGTCGTGATCGACGTACAGCTGCGCGAACTCGACCTCGCGCGCCGCGCGGGCGCGCTCGGCGTCGTCGGCCTCCGGCAGCGCCCTCGCCCATGCGGCGTAGTCTGCGGCGCAGATCAAGCCGTCCTTCAGGCGGTCGATGCGATCGATGACGTCGGCCAGCAGGACCGCGGGGCGGCCGCCGATGTCGTGGCGTCGCAGGTGCAGGTCGTCGATCCGGTTCAGCAGCAGCGCCAGCCGGTCGGCGCGTGTGACCGGGGCGAAGAACGGATCGACGCCGGCCTCGGCGGTCTCCTCGCGCAGCAGCCGCGCGCAGAGCTCGCGGACCGTGTGGATCGCGAGCTCCTCGTAGGGACGGTCCAGCGTGTCCTCGACGGCGCGGCGCAGCGCCGAGGCGCCGGACGCTGACGGGGTCAGCACGAGGATCGACTCGGGCGCGGCGTGCTCGTGCGCGACGAGCCAGGCGAAGCGCCGGGCGAGCACGGTCGTCTTGCCGCTGCCCGCTCCGCCGAGCACGAGCAGCGGCCCGCCGGCGTGGGTTACCGCGCGCTCCTGATCGGGGGTCAGCTCGGGCATCGGCCTAGTATGCCGTCGATGTCATCGCCCTCGAGCACCTCGAGCCCGGACTGGCTGGGGGCGTGCCGGCGGGCCGTCGAGGGGCTGCGCGAGGTGTTCGCGGAGCATCCGACGAGCCGCGAGCGCGTCGTCGAAACCGGCGACACCGGCGAGGGCGGCGACCTCACGCTCGTCATCGACCAGGAGGCCGAGGACGCCGTGTTCGCGCAGCTCGACGCGCTGCACGCCGCGGGCGCGCGCTTCACCGCGATCAGCGAGGAGCGCGGGGTGATCGACTATGGCGGCGGTGACGTGCGCGTGGTCATCGACCCGCTCGACGGCTCGCTGAACGCCAAGCGCGGCATGACGCACTTCGCGCTGTCGATCGCCGTCGCCGACGGGCCGACGATGGCCGACGTGCACTTCGGCTTCGTCTATGACTTCGGCCCGCGCGAGGAGTGGTACGCCGTGCGCGGCGAGGGCGCGTGGCTCGACCAGCGGCGCATCGCGTCGCCGCCGCAGGAGCGGCGCACACCCGACGGGCGCTTGGAGATCGTCACCTTCGAATCCGCCGACCCGCGCCTGCTGGCGCCGAAGATCGAGGCGCTCGGCGAGACGGTCAACCGCCTGCGGGCGATGGGCTCGATCGCGATCTCGCTGTGCCAGCTCGCGCCGACGCGCGTGGACGGGATGTTCACGCTGCGCCCGACGCGCTCGGTCGATGTCGCCGCGGCCCAGCTGATCGTACGCGAGGCCGGCGCCGTCGTCGCCTTCCCCGGTTTCGAGGACCCGCTCGGCGCGCCGCTGGACATCGAGCCGCACGCACGCGTCGTCGCCGCCCGCACGCCCGAGTCGCTCGCGCGGCTCATCGCCGCCCTCCAGTAGAGCCCACCCTGCGAGCCCGCGCCCGGCATTCGCCATGATGGACGGGTGCTCGATCGTGCTCTGACCCAGCGAATCGCGAACTCCGTCGCGCGCGGCAAGGTGTCCGGCAGAGGGGCCGACGGCGCCGCGCCGCTCGATCCCCTGCCCGGCGATCTCGCCGCCATCTGTGCCGACGCAGAGGCGCGCGTCGTCGCGTACACCGGCCTGTGCCCGGCGGCGCCGCTGCCGGTGCCCGAGGCCGTCCAGCGCCCGGACTGGATCGCGGCCAACGTCAGCTCGATGGGCGCGATGCTCGATCCCGTCGGCGAAAAGCTCGCCGGCGGTGGCCTGCTCGGCGGCGCCACGCGCAGCGCCGCGGGAGTCCTGCTGTCGGTCGAGGCCGGCGCGCTGACCGGCTACCTCTCCCAGCGCGTCCTGGGCCAGTACGAGTTCGCGCTCGTCGATCCGGACGCCAAGGCCCGCCTGCTGTTCGTCGAGCCGAATATCGCGCTCGCCGCCCGCCGCCTGAACGCCGATCCCGAGCAGCTGCTGAAGTGGATCGCCTTCCACGAAGTCACCCATGCGGTCCAGTTCGCGGGCGTGCCGTGGCTGCGCCCCTACCTCGCCGGGCTGCTGAACGAGCTGCTCGCCTCGCTGGACGTGAAGGTCGATCCGCGCGCGCTGCTGAAGCTTCCGTCGTTCGACGACGTCAAGGGGCTCGTGGACGGGCTGCGCAAGGACGGGCTCGTCGGCGCGCTCGGCTCCGGCCCGCGCCGTGACCTGCTCGACCGGGTGCAGGGCGTGATGGGCGTCGTCGAGGGCCACGCCGAGCACGTCATGGACGTCGTCGGCGCCGCGGCCCTGCCCTCGCTCGACGAGCTTCGCAGCGCGCTGGACCGCCGCCGTCAGGAGCGCTCGCCGCTGCTGGCGATCCTCGAGCGCCTGATCGGCCTGGAAGCCAAGCTTCGCCAGTACGAGGACGGAAAGCGCTTCTGCGACACCGTCGCTGACAGCGCCGGCGCCGCCGGCCTGCATCGCGTGTTCGACGGGCCCGAGCAGCTGCCGACCGTGGCCGAGCTGCAGGAGCCGGACGCATGGATGCGCCGCACCGGCGCGCCCGCTGCGGCCTGACGACGCCGAGCTGCGCCGCAGATCGAGTCCGCCGGTATTGAGCACGTGACGCTCCGGCGCGTCGAGCGCATGCCGACGACCGGAACCCGCGTTCGCCTATAACCGCCGGGGCCGAGTGGTTTACAAACACACGTTCGGGTACTATCTTTCAGGAGCACAAGCTTAGATCTAATATCCTTAGTCCTCGTCAGGAGGCAGAGATGGCCGAGACCACCACCAGCACCACCGCCAAGACTCCCACCCAGACCACCCGCGAGACCGCCGCCGTCAAGGCCGCGGCCACCCGCAAGACGAGCGCCACGAAGCGCTCGACGGCCGCCAAGAAGGCCGCCGGCACGCGCAGCGCCAACCGTGGCGCCGCCGCGCGCACGACGACCGCCCGCAAGGCCAAGGCGACCGCCGCTCGTGGTCGCACGACCGCCGCCAAGACGGCCGCCGAGGCGAAGAACGAGATCCAGACCCCGCTCTCCCGCGCGACGGACGTCGCCGAGAAGGTCGCTCTCGTCCCCGTCGGCGCCGCGCTGATCGCCCGCGAGGAGGTCGCCTCGGCGATCGAGGACCTGCGCTCCTCCTACGGCAGCCGCACGAAGCTCAGGCAGGAACTGCGCCGCTTCGAGCGCCGCGGCTCGAGCGCCGTCAAGGGCATCGAGCGCGATGCGAAGAAGACCCGCACGCGCGTCGAGCGCGAGTTGCGCCAGCGTCGCGCCCGTCTCGAGAAGGAGCTCAAGCGCGTCGACGCCGAGCTCAAGGGCGTCACCGAGCCCGCCAAGAAGAACGTCGAACTCGCCGGTGCGCGGATCGAGAACGCCTTCGTGACCGGCCGCACCGCCGCCACCAAGACGGCGACATCGGTCCAGGAGCGCATCGCCGCGCGGGTGTAAGACCTGCTCCACAAGGGTGGTCAGATCTTCTCCGCGGACGCCACGGGGCGGATCACCCGCCGCATCAGCTGACCGGGGCCGGCGAAAGCCGGGACGGGACGTCCTAGACTGGATGCCAATGGCGACCCAAGACGAGATCCGCACCGCCCTGACGCGCGTCATCGACCCCGAGCTGGGCCGGTCGATCGTCGAGCTCGGCATGGTCCGCTCGATCGACATCGCAGCCAGCGGCGACGTCCACTTGACGGTGTCGCTGACCACCGCGGGCTGCCCGATCCGCAACAGCTTCACGGAGGCCGTGACCCGCGAGGTCGGCGCCCTCGACGGCGTCGGGACGGTCACCGTCGCCTTCGACGTGCTCTCCGACAAGGAGAAGTCGGCGCTGCAGAAGACGCTCGGTCGCGGCTCGCTGCCCGCCGGCGCGCTGGCCCAGGTCAAGAACGTCCTGTGCGTCGGCTCGGGCAAGGGCGGCGTCGGCAAGTCGACGCTGACCTCGAACCTCGCCGCCGCGCTGACGCTCGACGGCAAGTCCGTCGGCATCCTCGACGCCGACGTCTGGGGCTACTCGATCCCGCGCATGTTCGGCCTCGGCAGCGAGCGCCCGCCGGTCTCGCCCGAGCGCAAGATCCTCCCCCTGCGGGCCCACGGCGTGAAGGTCATGTCGATCGGCTTCTTCGTCGAGGAGGACGCGGCGGTCGTCTGGCGCGGGCCGATGCTGCACAAGGCCCTCACCCAGTTCCTCGAGGACGTCGCCTGGGGCGAGCTCGACTACCTGCTCGTCGACCTTCCGCCCGGCACCGGCGACGTCTCGATGACGCTCGCCCAGCTGCTGCCGCAGGCGCAGTTCATCATCGTCACGACGCCGCAGCCGACGGCCCAGAAGGTCGCCCGCCGCGCGGCTCAGATGGCCGGCAAGGTCTCGCTGGAGATCGCCGGCATCGTCGAGAACATGGCCGGCTTCACGACGCCGTCGGGCGAGCGCTTCCAGATCTTCGGCGAGGGCGGCGGCCAGGCGCTCGCCGACGAGCTTGACGTGCCGCTGCTGGGCAAGGTCCCGCTCACGATGCCGTTGCGCCAGCAGGCCGACGACGGCACGCCGCTCGTCTTCACCGATCCCGACGACCCGGCCGCGCAGGCGATTCGCCACGCCGCCCGCGGGATCGTCGCGATGAGCCCGGTGGAGCTCCCGGTGTTACAGGGTCCCGCCCCAACGGGCATCAGCCTGCCGATGGCAGCAGGCTGAGCCCGACGCGGGAGCGAGCTGTTCGCTAGGCGGTGTTGCCGGCCGTGGCGCGACCGGCTTCGGTCGCCGCGGGAACCTCGACGAGGCGGCCCGTCTCGACGTGGTAGACGTAGCCGTAGACCGGGATGGCGCCCTCCACGAGCGGGTGGTTGCGGATCTTCTCGACGTCGTCGACGACGGCCTGCGTCTGGTCGGCGATCGTCAGCCAGTCGATGTTCCTGCCCTCGGGCGAACCGGGCCCCTGGCCGACGTCGTAGAAGCCCTCGTCGCCGAGCGCGGCGGTCTCGAGGCTCGACTCGAGCAGGTCGCCCATGACCTCGTTCGTGAAGAACTCCATACCGCAGTTCGTGTGGTGGATGACGAACCACTCGGCCGTGCCCAGCAGCTTGTGGGAGATGACGAGCGAGCGGATCGCGTCGTCGCTCGCGCGGCCGCCGGCGTTGCGGATGACGTGGGCGTCGCCCTCGCTGAGGCCGGCGTACTTGGCCGGGTCGAGGCGAGCGTCCATGCACGTCAGGATCGCGAAGCCACGCGCGGGCGGCAGCGCCAGGCTGCCCTTCTCGCCGAAGTCGGACGCGTACGCCTCGTTCGCTGTAGCTACTTCGTCTTTGACGGACATGCGGTCTCCAATCAGTCGGTCGAGCTCAAATAATACCCATTGTCGATCGGTTTATACCTGTTTCGGCGCGTCAGCGTTCTGGGAGGATCCGCGGGTGCGTCATCTCGGCGTTCTCGCCGGCACCGACATGTTCGGCAGCCCGGCGAAGTCCTGGATGATCAACTTCCGCGTCGACGACGTCGACGCAATGGTCGAGCGTCTACGCGACCCGCGCGCCTGGCGCGGGAGGCTTCAGCCGCTCGACTTGAAGTAGTCGGCGTTGATCTGCGTGAAGTTCTGCCACTCCTCCGGAAGCTGATCCTCGGCGAAGCACGCGTCCACCGGACAGGCCTCGACGCAGGCATCGCAGTCGATGCACTCGTCGGGATCGATGTAGAGCATCTCGACCTTGTCGTAGTCGGGCTCGTCGGTCGTGGGGTGGATGCAGTCGACGGGGCACACCTCGACACACGAGTTGTCCTTCGTGCCGATGCAGGGCTCCGCGATCACGTAGGCCATGAAGCAGTCGTTTCCTTCGCTGTCGTCTGGGGGCGGACCGGCCGGACATAGTATCCAGGCGTGATCTGGTCCTCCGGTGACGCGTGCTCCTGCTGACCGGCGCCACGGGTCTGATCGGGCGTCCGCTGCTGCGACGCCTGACCGCCGGCGGCGAGGCGGTGCGCTGTCTCGTGCGCGATCCGCGGCGGCTGGGCGCCGACCGCGTGCGCGTGCAGATCGCGCTCGGCGACCTCGCCGACCCGCCGTCCTTTCGCAACGCGATGCGCGGCGTGCGGACCGTCGTGCATCTCGCCGGCGCGATCCGCGACCAGGCCAACGGCTCGATCGAGGAGCTCAACGGGATCGCCACGTGGCGGATGGTCCAGGCGGCCGAGCGCGCGGGCGTCGAGCACTTCGTCTTCGCGAGCGCGCTGGGGGCCGTGAGCCACGATCGCACGCGCTACCTGCGCTCCAAGGCGCTGGCCGAGCGCGCCGTGCTCGCCTCCGACGTGCGGCACACGGTCTTCGCGCCGTCGCTGTGCTACGCGCCCTGCGACGCGTTCCTCACGCTGCTCGAGCGCTTGGCGATGGTGCTTCCCGTGGTGCCACTCAGCGGACGCGGCCTGGCCCGCTACCAGCCGATCTGGGCCGAGGACGTCGCCGACGCGATCGCCGCCGCGCTGGTCGGCGGCGGCGCGACCGACGAGCGGCGGCGCTACGAGCTTGCCGGGCCGCAGACGTTCACCTACCGCCAGATCGCCGAGATCGCGCTCTGCGCCGCCGGCCGTGAGCGGCGGCTCGTCAGCGTGCCGACGCCGCTCGCCAGGGGTGCGCTGCGCGTCGTCGAGACGCTCATGAAGTCGCGGGCGCCGGCGACGTGGGACGAGGCCGAGCTGCTCGAGGTCTCGATGACGACTCCACGCGGCACCGCGGACGCCGAGTCCCTGGGTGTGACGCCGCGGGCGATCGGGGACGTGCTGGGGTGCGAGTGAGCTGCAGCCGCCTGGCCGCCTGGCCGCATGCGGGTGCGGCTGTGGCTGCGGCCGGCGGGCCTGGCCGCCGCGGCCGGCGACGCCGAGAGCTGACCGGCGCGCGGCGGCTGTGGTGACTTGACCCCGTATATGTATATGGGGGTCAACTCACCACACGGCTCGCTCAGCGCAGCACCGACTTGTCAGCCGACCGCGAGGGGGGCGGCGCGGTCCGCCCACGGCGCCGCCGCCTCGATCTGCGCCGCCAGCGCCAGCAGCGCGCCCTCCTGTGCCGGCTGGCCGATGAGCTGGACGGCGAGCGGCAGGCCGTCGTCGTGCTGGTAGAGCGGCAGCGAGATCGCCGGTGAGCCGGTCACGTTGCTGATCGCCGAGTAGGGCGTGAAGTGTCCCGAGCGCTCGAAGGTGCCCAGCGGGTCCGGTCCGCACGGGTCGAGCTCGCCGATCGGCAGCGGCGGCTGCGCGAGCGCGGGCGTCAGCAGCGCGTCGTAGGGCACCGCCCACGTCGTGATCGCGCGGCCGAGCGCCTGCAGCCGGTAGACGGCGACGGCCGCCTGCACCGACGTGATCTGGTTGCATCGCCTCCACAGCGCCCAGCTCAGCGGCTCCATGTCCTCCTCCCGCGGTGCACGACCGTGGAGCAGGCCCGCCGACGCCATCGAGGAGCAGACCGCGGGCCCGAACGCATGCGTGAACAGCTCGAGCAGGCCGGGCTGGTGCCACGGCGGCGAGACCTCCTCGACGTCGTGGTCGAGGCGCTCGAGCAGGAGCGCGGCGTCGTGCGCGGCCCGCGCGCAGGCCGGGTGCAGGTCCGCCTCCAGCAGCGGCATCAGCGTCGTGACGCCAATCCGCAGCCGGCCCGGCTTACGCGCGGCGCACGTGGCGAACGGCTCGGGCGGCGGCGGCGCCCACGACGCGTCGCCCAGCTCGCTGCCGGCCAGGATGTCGAGCAGCTGCGCTGTCTCGCGGACCGTGCGCGTCAGGGTGCCGTCGACGACGAGGAACTGCTCGCCGACGTCGGGCGCCAGCGAGATGCGTCCGCGCTGCGGCTTGAGGCCGACGAGGCCGCAGCAGGCGGCCGGGATCCGCAGCGATCCGCCGCCGTCGTTGCCGTGCGCGAGCGGCACCATCCCGGCAGCGACGGCGGCCGCGGACCCGCCCGACGAGCCGCCCGGCGTGCGGTCGAGATCCCACGGGTTGCGTGTCGGCCCGAAGCGCCGGCCCTCGGTGACCGGCAGGATGCCCCACTCCGGCAGGGTCGTCGTCCCGACGATGACGAAGCCCGCCTCGCGCAGGCGCCGCGTGACGTTGTGGTCGTGCTGCGGCCGGAAGTCGCCCGACAGCGCGGCGCCGGTCGTCAGCCGCAGGCCGCTGACCGCGCGGTTGTTCTTGACCGCGATCGGCACGCCCGCGAACGGGCGCTCATCGCCGGAAGTGATCGCGGCGGCGGTCGCGATCGCGCCTTCGTGATCGACGTCGACGAACGCGTTGACCTGCTGCTGCAGCGCGTCGATCCGCTCCAGCGAGGCGTTCGTGAGCTCGCTGGCGGACAGCTCGCCGGATCGCACGAGCGCCGCCAGCTCGTCGGCGGGGCGCAGCATGAGCTGGGCGGCGGTCACCGCGTGGGCGCAGGAGGCCCGACGGCGGCGGCCACCGCGACCGTGCGCCCCACGAGGAACGGCACCGCCACGACCGGCTCTCCGGTCAGCGGCTGGAAGGCGGCACGACTGCCCTGGGCGGCGAACACGTCGGCCGGCGTCAGCCGGTCGGCGCGGCCGAACGCACCGCCGCGGCGGCGCAGCGCGGCGAACGTGGCGTAGAGCAGCGGTCGCGCGGCGGTCGGCTGCGGCGCGGTGTACGTGACCGCCAGCGATCCGCGCGCGTCGCTGGCCGCGCTGTCGAGCACGGCACCACGCTGGCGGGAGAGCACGAGCGCTGCCTTCGAGATTCGATCCCCACCCACCCCGACGCGGGCGAACTTCACGGCGCGCCGGCCGCTGCGCGTACGTCCCGTCCACGCGACGTACGTCGCGTCCCTGCTGTCGGCGATCGGCACGACCGGGGCCGCGCGCGTCGCCGCGCCGCTCGGGCCGCAGCGGCGTTCGAGCGTGCGGCTGTCCCACGTCCCGTCGGCGCCGCGCACCGCCACGCCGCAGGGCCGCCCCGGGCTGCCCCAGCCGACGACGACCCGGCCGTTGGGCGACACGACGGCGGACAGCCGCAGTCCCTGGATGACGCCCACCGAGCCGAAGCGCACCGTGCGGCTCCACCGGCCGCCGGCGGGCCGGACCCGGCCGGCGAGCCGCGTGCCTGCGCGCCAGACCAGCGCGCGGTCGCCCCGCTCGTTGATCGCGACGGCCGCCGTCCGGCCGACGGCGAGCTCGCGCACCTTCGAGAAGCGCCGGCCGCCGCGACGCTCGGCGACGCGCAGAAACGGCGACCGCTCGCCCGTCCAGGCTACGATTGCGTCGCCGCGCGCATTGGCGTCCGACCAGAACTCGACGGCGAAATCGCTGAGCGAAGCGAACGTGTCGAAGCCGCCGTCGGACTGCCCCTCGGCGATGATCAGCCGGCGCTTGCTCGTTGCCGATCGAGCCTCGTGGGCCACGAGCAGCGCGTTCACGCCACCGACGAGGTGGACCTGCATCGTGGCGGGCTGGATCCCGCGCACGTCGGTGGGGCGCTGCCAGCCACCGTCCGTATCGCGGGTGGCGAGGCCGCCGAAGACCGACGGCTCGCGCTCGCGCTGTGCTCCGTTCCAGGTCAGCAGCCCGCGGCCCTGCGCGTCGAATGACAGGTTGTGCAGCTCGGCGACGTTCGCCGAGTCGGCGATCGGCTCCAGGCGCCACGTGGCGGCGTCGGCGGGCGCGGCGCCCGCCGACGCGAGGAGCAGCGCAAGCGCGCCGGCGGGCCAGCGGGCGGTGAGCCGGAAGGTGAACCGCGCGTGACGCATGCCCGGCTCGCAACCTATCTGTTCGGACGCCGGGGAGGGCCGCCGCTCGCGTGCATGCACAAACGACAGAGGGCCCGGCGTGGTGCCGGGCCCTCCGTGCTACTGCCGCTCCGGTCTCGTGGACCGGGAGGGGCGAAACAGCTCTCGGCTCTGATGGAACCGAAAGGCTGGCTACATCATGCCGCCCATGCCGCCGTCGCCGCCCATGCCGGGGATCGACATCTCCTTGCCCTCGATCTCGCAGACGATCGCCTCGGTGGTGAGGATGTTCTTCGCGATCGAGGCGGCGTTCTGCAGCGCCGAGCGCGTGACCATGGCGGGGTCGATGATGCCGGCCGCGACGAGATCCTCGATCTCGTTCGTGGCGGCGTTCAGGCCCCAGCCCTTCTTCGCCTTGCGGACGTCGTTGATGACGACCGAGCCCTCGAGGCCGGCGTTGTGCGCGATCTGGCGCAGCGGCTCCTCGAGTGCGCGCAGCACGATCTTCGCGCCGGTCTTCTCGTCGTCGACGTAGGTGTCGAGGTCGATCGCACCCTCGGCCTGCAGCAGTGCGACGCCGCCGCCGGGGACGATGCCCTCTTCGAGCGCCGCGCGGGTCGCCTGGAGGGCGTCCTCGACACGGTGCTTCTTCTCCTTCATCTCCGTCTCGGTGGCTGCGCCGACCTTGACGACGGCGACGCCGCCCGACAGCTTGGCGAGGCGCTCCTGGAGCTTCTCGCGGTCGAAGTCGGAGTCGGTCGTCTCGATCTCGGCCTTGAGCTGGTTGATGCGGCCCTTGATCGCGGCCGCATCGCCGGCGCCGTCGACGATCGTCGTGTTGTCCTTGGCGACGACGACGCGACGTGCGCGGCCGAGCTGCGAGATCGTGGTGTTCTCGAGCTTCAGACCCATCTCCTCGGTGATGACCTCACCGTTGGTCAGGATCGCGATGTCCTCGAGCATCCGCTTGCGGCGGTCGCCGAAGCCGGGGGCCTTGACGGCAACGCCCGTGAACGTGCCGCGCAGCTTGTTGACGACGAGCGTGGCGAGGGCCTCGCCCTCGACGTCCTCGGAGATGATCAGCAGCGGCTTGCCCGACTGGATGACGGCCTCGAGGACCGGCAGCACGTCGCGGACCGACGTGATCTTCTGGTTGGCGATCAGGATGTAGGGGTCGTCGAGGACGGCCTCCATGCGCTCCTGGTCGGTGACCATGTACGGGGAGATGTAGCCCTTGTCGAAGAGCATGCCCTCGGTGAACTCGAGGTCCATGCCGAAGGTCTGGCCCTCTTCGACGTTGACGACGCCGTCCTTGCCGACCTTCTCGATGGCGTCGGCGATGACGTCGCCGATCTCCTCGTCGCCGGCGGAGATCGTCGCGACACGAGCGATCTGGTCCTTGCCGGAGACGTCCTTGGACTGACGGGCGATGTTCGCGACGACGTCCTCGACGGCACGCTCGATGCCGCGCTTGAGCGCGAGCGGGTTGGCGCCGGCCGTGACGTTCTTCAGACCCGAGCGAACGATCTGCTGGGCGAGCACGGTCGCGGTCGTCGTACCGTCGCCGGCAACGTCGTTGGTCGCCGTGGCGACCTCGCGGACGAGCTGCGCGCCCTGGTTCTGGAAGACGTCTTCGACCTCGATCTCACGAGCGATGGTCACGCCGTCGTTGGTGATCGTGGGGGCGCCGAACTTCTTGTCGAGAACAACGTAGCGGCCCTTGGGACCGAGCGTGACCTTGACCGCGTTGGCGACCGCGTCGACCCCGCTCTGCAGGGCGTTGCGTGCGTCGACGTCGTACAGCAGTTCCTTATGAGGCATAAGTTCTGGTTCTCCTTTGCTTAGAGGATCTTGGCGAGAACGTCGGACTCGCGGAGCACGAGGAGCTCTTCGCCGTCGACCTTGATTTCGGTGCCGCCGTACTTCGAGTAGAGGACCTCGTCGCCCTCGGCCACGTCAAGCGGGATGCGCTTGTCGCCGTCTTCGTCGAACTTGCCGTCGCCGACGGCGATGACCTTGCCCTTCTGCGGCTTTTCCTTCGCGGTGTCGGGAAGAACGAGTCCACTCGCGGTGGTCTCTTCATCCTCGATCGCCCGCACGATGAGCCTGTCGCCTAGGGGCTTGAGCTTCATAGGTTGACCCTCCAACGTTCTCGACTTGGCTTGGCACTCGTATGCACGGAGTGCCAACGTGCGCTCGACTGTAGCGCACTTGGCACTCTCAGGGAAAGAGTGCCAAAGGTCTTTATGTCGAGATTAGCCGCCACCCCCGTGGGCGCTCGCAGACCCCGTCTGAGACGTTCACAGATCCGTGACATGCGCACCCGAGCAACCGCGCGGGGAACGACCGCGCAGAGCGGGGCCCGACGTCCTGCACGCGTGCTCGCGCTAGTTCTGGGCGCCGCCGATGCCGTGCATGCGCTCGGTCATCGACGGTGGGTTCTCGATGATCTGGCTGAAGCGCACGACGGTGACGGTGTCCTCGAGCGTGACGTCACGCCCGTAGATCTGCTCGAGGAAGTTGACCATCTCCTCGGTGCGGCGGAACTCGGGGTTGTCGTGCTCGATGTCGCGCGGGGAGAGCTCCTTGATGCGCTTGACCTCGACGCTGTCGATCACCGCGAGGAAGACCTTCTCGCGCGGGGAGTGCTGGTAGCCGATCGTCACGAGCACCGCCTGGTTCTTGCGGTACTTGTGGGACTTGTCGCCGAGGCGGATCGTCGCCGTCTTGCGGCCGCGCTTGAGCTGGTCGGCGAAGATCGTCGAGTAGAAGTTGAGTACCTGCACAGCCCGGCAGACTACAGGCCGTCGGCCGGGCGGTCCTGCTCCAGACGCGCGAGCGCTTCGCGCACCATGTCGCGCTCGCCGGCGTAGCTCAGCGTCCTGAGCGCCTGCGCCGCAGGGATC
The DNA here is from genome assembly GCA_038233375.1 of Solirubrobacterales bacterium. GTDB lineage: Bacteria > Actinomycetota > Thermoleophilia > Solirubrobacterales > Solirubrobacteraceae > CADCVQ01. The sequence continues at coordinate 30,477 of JBBSMC010000018.1, read as the reverse complement.
CAGCGCGCGTGCTCGACCTCGTGGTCGTGATCATCCACGTCGCCGGAGACGTAGCGCAGCAGGAAGAACTCGACGACCTTCGCGATCCGCCGCCCGCCACGCTGGTACCAGTAGCGCACCTCGCCGAGCGAGCCGACGACCTCGGCCTCGACGCCGGCCTCCTCGCGCACCTCGCGCAGCGCGGCCTCGACGGCCGACTCCGTGCCGTCCGGGTGGCCCTTGGGCAGGGCCAGCACCCTCGAGCCGTCCGCGGCCCGGCGCGTGGGGACGATGACGACGATCTCGTTGGCGTCGTTGACCACGACGCCCCCGGCTGAGAATTCGGTCGCCGCCATCGGACTAATAGACGTAGCGCTCCAGCGCGGCCGGGTCGTGGACGGTCACGCGCCCGCGGCCCTGGGTGACGACGCCCGCGCGCTCGAGCACCGCGAGGAAGCGGCTGGCGGACTCGCGCGACGACCCGGCGAGCTGGGCGATGTCGGCCTGGGTGATCGTCACGACGACGTCCTGCGGCTGCGCGCCCTCGGCCTGCGCCTGGACGACGAGCTGCCCGAGGACCCCTGCGACGCGGCTCTGCACGGTCTGGAAGGACTGGCGCGCGATCCGCTCGTTGGCCTCGCGCAGCCGGCGCCCGAGCGAGATGACGAGCTTGAGCGCAAGCCCGGGGTGCTCGCGCAGCAGGCGGCGCATGTCCGTGCCGAGCACCGCGATCGCCTCGACGTCGTCGAGCGTCTCCACGGTGGCCGAGCGGCGCTCGTCGTCGAACATCGCCAGCTCGCCGAAGATGTCGCCAGGACCGAAGTGCGCCAGCGTCAGGGTGCGCCCGTCGCCATGCTCGCGGATCGCCCGCGCGTGACCGATCCGCACGACGTAGCACGTGTCGCTCTGGTCGCCTTCGCGGAAGATCACGTGGCCCGCGTCGAACGTGCGCGGGACGGTCACCGCTGCCACCTGCGCGAGCTCCTTGGCGCCGAGCGTCTCGAACACGCGCACGTGCGCGAGCAGCTCGATCGCCTCTTTCTCGCCCGTCTGCATTGTGTGAGCAATAGCACACGACGCCGGTGCCAAGCGTGCCGCTCGGGCGGACGGATTGGTGCGCGCGGCGGGGGTCCGCACGGGCCGCCGCGCGTTCAGGCCGGATCAAGCGCGCTCTCGCGGCGCCGCCGCCGGCCCCCGCGCACGGCGATCGCGACCCCGGCGACGACCAGGCCCAGCGGACCGAGCACGGCCAGCCCGACCAGCGCGATCCCGGCCAGGACCTCGAGCACGCGCAACGCGTCGCCGGCCGCATCGCCGGGGGTCCAGTCGCCGCCGCCGGTCGCACCAATCCCTCCGCCCGCGCCCTTGCCGTCGCCGCGGACGGTGAGGTCCACGCGCGACAGGTCGGCGCGGCGACGCAGCGAGGACAGCTCGCCCTTCGCGCCGGCGATCCGGCTCGAGACACTGCGCAGCTGCGCCTTGATGCTGGCGACCTGGTTCTGCGTCGTCGCGCGGGCGAGCGCGCGCAGCAGGCCGCGGCGCTCGGCACGGGCATCGGTCAGGCGCTCCTGTGGCGACGCGAAGCCGGCCGTGATGTCCTGCAGGCTCTGGCTGCGCTCGGTGACGTGGCCGAGCTTGGACAGCGCCGCCAGCGCGCGGTCGAGGCGCTCGGTGGGGATCCGCAGGTCGAACGACGCCTCCCCGCCGGCGGCGTCGGTGGCGCCGATCTGCGAGCCGGCGACGATGGCGCCGAAGCGTGAGACCGTGGCGATGACCGCGTCGGTCGTGCGCTCGAACTCGTCGTCGGGCGTCCGCAGTGCGAGCACGGCGTTGCGCTCGACCTTGCGGCTGCGCGCGGGCGCGACCGCGTCGGGCGACGGGGGCGCGGGCGACGGAGCGATCGAGCTGGACGCGCCACCCTTGGCCCGCTGGGACGGCGCCGGCGCGGCGGCCTGGCGATCGGCGGCGGCGCCGCCCGAGGCGCCGCCGGCCGAGTCGGCGGCGACGTCGGGCTCGGCGGGGACCGCTGCCTCGCCCCCGCCCGAGCTGAGCGCCGGAGAGTCCTCGTTCGAGAACGAGTCGATCGTGCCGGTCTCGCCCTCGGAGCCGAACACGACGACGAGCGCGACGACGACGGCCGCGAGCGAGCCGGCGGCGGGCAGCAGCATCCAGCGCCGGCCGCTCCACGGCCGGCGGACGGTCACCGGCACGCGCTCCTGCGAGGTGGGGAAGCCCTCCTGCGCCTCCTGCTCGAGGCGGGCGGCGAAGGCCGGCGACATCTCCGGCGCGGTGGCACGGACGTCGCGCACGAGATCCTCGAGCTCGCGCAGTTCGTAGGGCACGGGCTCGCCCGTGAGCGCGCGGTCCAGCGCGTCGAGCTCCTCGCGCTGTTCGTCGGTCAGCAGATCACGATGGCGCATTGCAGGCCTCCCTCAGCTTGCTGACGGCCCGATGCACTCGGGTTCCGGCATTGGATTCACTCGTGCCGAGCACGGCGGCGAGCTCGGCGTTGGACAGCCCGCCGTGGAACTTCAGGGCGACGAGCTCGCGGTCGCGCGGGTCGAGCGCCGCGAGCGCGACGCGGACGGTCGTGCGGCGGGCGGCGAGATCGGCCTCCTCCTCGGGTGCGCGGGCGCTCTCGTCAGGCAGCTCGCCGACCATCGGCGCCGAGCGCTTGCGCCGCCGCAGCTCGTCCAGCGCGGCGTTGCGCGCGATGCCGAACAGCCAGCCGCGGCGGTTGCCGCGGCGGTCGTCGAACGTCGCCCGGCGACGGTAGGCGCGCTCGAAGGCCAGCGCCGTCACGTCCTCGGCGGAGGCGTCGTCGCCGAGCAGCGTGCGCACGTATGCGTACATGTCCCGTGCGCATTCTCGATACAGCGCATCGAAGGTCTCGGTCGACGTGTTTGGTGGTGTTGCCATGATCAGAGCCGCGCTCATGCGAGTACTACGTCGTCGCTCGGTGATCATCACGATGATCGCCGTCGGCGTGCTTGCGAGCGGTGTCGCGCAGGCCGCTGCGGCCGGCGATTCGCGCGATCCGTGGGCCACCGTCAACGTCTGCGACACGACCGGCGCGCCCGACACGATCGGCATCCGCGCGTCGATGCCCGGCCGGCGCAGCCGGGAGGAGCGCTACATGCGCTTCGTCGTGCAGTACTTCTCGCGCGCGGACAAGCGCTGGTACGCCATCGCGGCCGGGGGCGAGTCCGGCTGGCTGTCGATCGGCAAGGGCCGCAAGGCGCGCCAGTTCGGCCGCTCGTTCCGGATCGAGCCGATGGCCGGGCGGCAGGTGCTGCTGCGCGGCCGGGTCTACTTCCAGTGGCGCCTCAAGGGCGAGGTCGTGCGTCGCGCGAACGCACTGACGCGCAAGGGACACCGCTCGAACACCGGCGACGACCCCGAGGGCTACTCGGCGTCGACGTGCACGATCACGTCTAACTAGCCGAACAGCCGCGGGTCGTTGGAGATCACGCCGGTGACCCCGCAGCGCTCGAGCTCCGCGATCCGGGCGGCGTCGTCGACCGTCCAGGCGTAGAGCTCGCCGCCGGCGGCGCGGATCGTGTCGGCCAGGCGCGGCGTGACGAGCCGATGGTGCGCCATCAGCGCGTCGATCTCGCCACGGCGGATGCGGTTGGCGACGACGCCCGGAAGCGCGCGGCGCACGTACGTCAGGACGGCCACCGCGGGCAGCATCGTGACGGGGTTGGCGAGCGGGTTGCGGCGCATCCGCGGCAGCGACCAGCCCAGGCCCAGCTCCGGGTGACGCTCGCGCAGGACCTTCAGCGAGGAGTTCTCCATCGTCGAGACGAGCACGCGGTCGCTGAGGCCGTGGGCGCGCAGCGCGGCGGCGACGCGCTCCTCATAGCCGTCGGTCTTCATGTCGACGATGAGCTCGATGCCGTCGTACACGATGTCTGCGAAGTGCGCGAGGCCCTCGTCGAGCGTGTGGGCCTGGCGCCCGGCGGCGTCCTCCCAGTCGTGGGCGAGCAGCAGCTCGCCGCTGCCGTCGGGACGCTCGGGCAGGACGTCGAACTCGATCATGTCGACGCCGTGCGCCAGCGCCGCCGCGAAGGAGTCGAATGTGTTGCCGGGCGCGATGTGGTCGGCGCCCTTGTGGCCGACCCGGCGCATCGCGCGCGGGTCCCGGCCGTTGGACGAGGCGCTCACGACTGGCAGCCCTCGCACCAGTACGTCAGGCGGTTGTCGTCGCCCTGGCCGCGGCTGCGGATCGGTGCCCGACAGCGCGGGCAGGGGCGGCCGGCCTTGCCGTAGACGACGCGGTGTGAGTCCTGCATCCCATCGAGCGCCGACTGCTGCATCCTCGGGCGCGCGAAGCGGACGATCGCCAGCGCCTCGTCGTCGCTGACATCGCCCGCCCGCCGCCACGGATCCACGTGCGCGCCGAAGCACCCCTCGCACTTCCAGAGGTTGCCGATCCCGGCGATCGTGCCTTGGTCGAGCAGCGCGTCGCCGATCGCGCGGGTGGGGTCGTCGGCGCGAAGGCGCTTGAGGAACTCCGGCTTGTCGAGCTCCGGCGCGAGGATGTCGGGGCCGAGCATCGCCAGGCGCCGTTCCGAGCGCGTGCGCGACTCGGTCAGCAGCTCGAGCACCGGCCCGTCGAACTGGACGACCTCGCCGGCATCCGTGCGCAGCACGAGCCATGCGCGCCGGCGCGCGCGGCGCCAGCGCTGGCCGTCGCGATACGTCCCCCACGACCCGGTCATGCGCAGGTGCGAGTGGATCGCCAGGTCGCCGTCGAAGTGCACGAAGAGGTGCTTGCCGTGCGCGTCGACGCGGGTGACCGCGCGGCCGGCGAGCTTCTGCGGCCAGCGCTCCCCGCGCAGGCGCGGGTTGGGGTGTGCGATCTCGGGGATCCGCCCCTCGACGAGCGGGCGGATGCGACGAGCCGCGTAGTGGATCGTGTCGCCCTCGGGCATGGCTCGTTCAATCTAGAACGCGTGGACAGCTCAATCGACGCGCTCGGGCCGATCGTCCGGGGCAGCGCACGTCGACACCGTCGTGCGCGTCGGCGATCTCGTGATCCCCGATGTTTACGGCGACGCTCGTGTGCGCCCGGCCGCCGCGGCCATGTCGTCGACGCCGATCGAGTCGAAGTAGCGCGCGTCCGCGAGCTCCTTGCGCAGCAGGTGGCGGGCGGCGGGAACGGGGGCCAGGCCGGTCTTCAGCATCACCGCTGCGCGCGCGAGTCTTCTACTGTCTCGCCCGTGCCCTCCGACCTTGTCCCCACCGCGCGCGACCTGCTTGCCGCGCTCGGCAGCAACACCTGGACCGATGGCCGCGCCGAGCGGCTCATCGAGACCTTCGGCCAGACGATGGGCCGCGCCACGGTCGCTGAGTCGCGCGAGTCGCTTGCGCTGCTCGCGTCGGGCCTGAACTCGCTCGAACCCGAGCCGGCCGGCGTCGCCTCGCGGGTCGTCGGCGCGATGATCGAGTCCGGCCACGACCCGGAGCCCGCGCGCGCCGCGATGCTGGGTGCGCTGCAAATGATGCTGCCGGCCTGCGCGAGCCTCGCGGAGGAGGCGGAGGCCGCCGTCGGCGAGCCCGACGAGGAACTCGACGTCAACGACGATGCGATCGACGAGTGGCTGGCCGACCAGCGTGCCCACGCGCTCAACGAGGCCGCCGGCCGCCACCCCGCCGCGCTCGAGGCGTGGCAGCGCCTGCACGAGATCTGGCCCGGCGCGATCGCGCTGCTGTCGGTCGATCCCCAGGCGCGCGCCGAGGCGAGCGAGCTCGCGCCGGTCGCCGAGAGGATCGAGGAGGTCCACGAGGCGGCGGGCTGGCTGCGCGCGATGCTCACCGTCCTCAACGAGGAGCCCTACGTCGCGATCGAGCCGGGCACGCGCACCGGGATCGTCGGCCGGATGAGCGGCATCGTCGAGAACTTCCAGCTCAACACGCTGCTCATGGACGAGTTCCCGCGCGACGAGCCGCGCGTCTCCAAGGCGGCGGTCGCCGTCGCACGCGGCAGCGGCCCGCAGCAGATCGACGAGACCGTCACCGGGGTCTGGAACCTCTACACGTACGCGGCGCTGCGACCCGGCGGCGAGCTGCCCGAGGCAACCGACCGCGACTACGCCGGCACGTGGATCTGGAACGAGGGCATGCCCGCCGACATCCCCCTCGTCGACGGCCACCGCGTGATCCTGCTCGGTCCGGCCGAGCCCGTGCGCAGCTGGCCGGCACAGCGGATGTTCCTCAAGCTGCCCGCCCGCCTGACCGCCGAGCTGCTCGACGAGGGCGCGCTCGACGAGTGGCTCGGCAAGATCGAGGCGGCCGCGGCGCAGTCCACCGACCTGGGCTGACGGCGACCGATCAGGCTCACGCCGGCTCGACTCCCACCGTCGAGCCATCCACGATCTTCGATGGATCCAGGCTCAGTCGCGCGGCTCGTAGCGGCTGTGCAGCATGAGGTCGTTGCCGTCGGGATCGGTGAAGAGCGCCATGTGGCAGACGCCGGTGTCGAGCGTGTCGGCGGTGAACTCGACGCCCTTGGCCTCGAGCTCGGCGCGGGCGACCGCGACATCGTCGACGTGCAGTGCCGGATGGGCGTTCTTCTGCGGCGCGAACGCCATTCCGAAGCTGGCCGGTTCCCAGATGCCGAAGCACGTGGCGCCGACCCAGAATTCGAAACGCCCATTGTCGTCGGGTCGCAGGCCGAGCGTGTCTACGTAGAAGGCGCGTGAGCGCTCGGCGTCCTGCGACGGGATGCCGACGAAGTCGAGCTTGCTGATCATGAGGTGGCTCCTTTCGGGGGTGCGGTGCGCGGTGTACGTTGACGACGGTTGCGGCCAGGAACTGGCCTAGACGCGCGGATCCTGCGCGCCGGGCCAGGCTCGACACCGATGAGTTGACGGCGGTGGCGGCGTCTATGGGCCAAACATCGACACGGAGGGTGAGTCATGGGAGCCATTCACGTACACGAGTTCATGAGCCTCGACGGGGTGTTCGACAATCCGTCGTGGACGTTTCCCTACGGGTTCGATCCCAAGATGGGAGAACTGCTCGGCGAGGTCTGCGGGCGGTGCACCGGCATCCTGCTCGGGCGCACGACGTACGAGATGTTCGAGCCGGCGTGGTCGACGCGGACCGTGCAGGACGATCCGGGAGCGCCGTTCTTCAACGACACCGCGAAGTACGTCGTGTCCGGAACCCTGACGGAGACGACCTGGCGCAACTCCGAGATCGTCGGGCCCTACGACCCCGAGACGATCCGTCGCCTGAAGGACGACATCCAAGGCGCCCTGTACGTCAGCGGCAGCGGCAGGCTCGTCCGGGCGATGCTCGCCGACGGCCTGATCGACGAGCTGCACCTGTTCGTCTACCCGCTCACCCTCGGGTCCGGCCCGCGCCTGTTCGCCGACGGCGACGCGCCCGCCAAGCTGTCGGTCGCGCACACCGACAGCTACGACAACGGCGTCGTCTACCTCAACTACCGCCCGCAGGCCTGAGGCTACGCGCTGAGTGTCAGCCTGCTCGGGCCGGCGCGGAAGCCGAGCTCGATCAGCATGCTCTCGAGCGGCGAGCCGACGACCGGCTCGCCGTCGACACGCTCCAGCGAGAGCTTGCGGCCGCGCCCGCCGGTGATGAACTGCGCGAGCGCCTCGAAGGCCGGGTGCAGGCGCGGGTCACCGGCGTCGACGAGCGTCGCGATCCCGCGGCCGCCCTTCTCGACGTAGAGCACCGGTTCGGCGCCGGCGAGCACGACGTAGGCCCCGCGCACGCGCGTGGGCTTGCGCGCGCCCTCCTCGTCGCGCCGCGGCCAGGGCAGCGCCGCGCCGTAGGGCTGCGCCGGATCGGTGGCGGCGAGCACGAGCGGCACGGACTCCTCGACGTCGCGCTGCGCGCGCAGCCGCTCGACCGCGCCGGGCAGCGCGAACTGCGCGCCGCCGAGGCCCTCGACGAAGTAGCCGCGCCGGCAGACGCCGAGCGTCTCGAGCTGCGACAGCGCGTCGTACAGGATCGAGAAACCGCCGGGGATCCCCTCGGCGAGGACCTGCTCGCGTGTGACGATGCCGTAGCGCTCGAGCAGCAGCTCGGCGAGCGTGCGGCGGCGCTGACCGACGTCAGGCTCACGGCGAAAGATCGTGTCGGTCAATGCCCAGCGGCCCTGGACGGTTGGTTGCGCGCCGCCGCGGCGGGTGCCGAAGCGGCGGCCGGCGCCGTGGCGGCCGCCGCCGTGGCGGGCACGGGCGAGCGTCAGCCGCGGCGCGCGCAGGGGCGCGAAGGCGTCGTTCGTCACCTCACCGGCCCAGACGAGGTCCCACAGCGCCTCCTGCACCGCCTCGGGCTCCAGCGGCACATCGGCGAGCAGGTCGGTGAAGAAGCACGGCGATGCCAGCAGCCGCTCGCGGAGGAGCTCGTGCTCGGGCTCAGATGGCACGGCTGCGCCGCGAGAACCGGATCCCGCCCGCCCCCCACCCACCGGGCCGATCGCCTCGGCGTCCTCGCGGAAGTAGAGCGCCACGCGGCCGGTCGTGCGGCCGAGCGTCCCGGCGCCGACCCAGACGACCTCGCCGGACGCGCAGAGCTGATCGAGCCACGCCGGCGAGTACGCGCCGACACGGCGCGGCAGCACGTCACGCTCCCACACCTCGGCGGGCAGGGCGATCCCCTGCAACGGCACGAGCACCTCGCGCAGCCGGTCGATTCCGGCGCCGGCGGCGGGATGCCGGTCGACGCCCTGCCAGGACGGCAGGAATGCCGCCAGCGCGCGCTGGTCGGCGGGCTCGATCTCCTTGCGCAGCGCCGCCAGCGACGCGCGGCGCAGGCGCCGCAGGACCTCGGTGTCGCACCACTCCGGCTCGCCCGGGCGCCCGTGCGGGTGAAGCTCGCCGCGAACGAGCTCGCCGTCGCGCTCCAGGCGCTCGAGCACGGCGGTCGGATCGACGCCGTAGCGCGCGCGCAGCTGCGCCGTGGTGAACGGGCCGTGCGTGCGCGCGTAGCGCGCGGCGAGGTTGGCCAGCGCGTCGGGCACGTCGGCGGTGAACGCGTCGGGCAGGCCGCCGGGCGGCACTGCCCCCAGCGCGTCGCGGTACAGGCCGGCGTCGTCGGCGGCGACCCAGCGCGGCTCGCCGCCGATGCGCAGCACGATCGCGCGCCGCTCGTCGCGCAGCTGCTCGAGCATCTTGTCGGCGTCGATGCCGGCGAGCACGCGCTCGCGCACCTCCTCGACGGTCAGGTCGCCGACGCGGCGCAGCACGTCGGCGAGCGCGTCGCGCGTCTCGGCGCGGGTGCGATCGGAGCGGTGCTGCAGGTCCGCTTCGACCTGGTCCAGCGCGGTCGCATCAATCAACTCCCGCAGCTCCTCCTGGCCGAGCAGCTCGCGCAGCAGCTCGCGGTCCAGCGACAGCGCGGCGGCACGCCGCTCGGCGTTGGGCGCGTCGCCCTCGTACATGTACGTGGCGACGTAGTCGAACAGCAGCGACGACGCGAACGGCGACGCGGTCGGCGTCTCGACCTCGACGAGCGACAGCTCACGCGAGTGCAGTCCGCGCAGCAGGTCCTCGAGGCCGGGGACGTCGAGCACGTCGCGCAGGCACTCGCGGTAGGTCTCGAGGATGATCGGGAAGTCGGGGTAGCGCTTGGCCACCTCGAGCAGCGACTGCGACTTCAGGCGCTGCTGCCACAGCGGCGTGCGCCTGCCCGGGTACGCGCGCGGGATCAGCAGCGCGCGGCCGGCGTTCTCGCGGAAGCGCGCGCCGAACAGCGCGCTCGAGGCCAGCTCGGCGACGACCGCCTCCTGCACCTCGTCGGGTTCGACCATCACGAGCTCGGCGCCCGGCGGCTCGTCCGCGTCGGGCAGGTGGACGATGATCCCGTCGTCGGACCAGATCGCGTCGGACTCCAGGCCGTAGCGCTCGCGGATGCGGCGCGACAGGGCGAGGCCCCATGCGGCGTGCACGCGCCCGCCGTACGGCGACAGCACGCACAGGCGCCAGTCGCCGATCTCGTCGCGGAAGCGCTCCACGACGATCGTGCGGTCGGAGGGCAGCACGCGTGTCGCGGCCTGCTGCTCGCCCAGGAAGTCGAGCAGGTTCTTCGCCGCGAACGGGTCGAGGTCGTAGTCGGCCTGCAGGGTCTCGGCGTCCTGGTCGACCGCCCAGCGGCTGAAGGCGCCGATCGCCTGGCCGAGCTCCTTCGGGCGCCCGACGCCGTCGCCCTTCCAGAACGGCAGCGCGCCGGGCGCACCCGGCGCGGGCGTGACGATGACGCGGTCGCGGCCGATCTCCTCGATGCGCCACGTCGACGCGCCGAGCAGGAACGTCTGGCCGGCGCGCGCCTCGTAGACCATCTCCTCGTCGAGCTCGCCCACGCGGCGGCCGTCGGGCAGCGTGACGCTGAACAGCCCGCGGTCGGGGATCGTTCCGGCGTTCGTGATCGCGAGCTGGCGCGCGCCCTTGCGCGCGCGGATCGTGCCGCCGACGCGATCCCACACGATGCGGGCGCGCAGCTCGGCGAACTCCTGGGAGGGATAGCGGCCGTCGAGCATGTCGAGCACGTTCTCCAGCAGCGGGCGCGACAGCTCGGCGTAGGAGTGGGTGCGCGTGACAAGCGCGTAGAGGTCGTCGACCGCATACGGCTCGTCGTCGGGCTGCGAGGCGGCGATCGAGACGATCTGCTGGGCCAGCACGTCGAGCGCGTTGCGCGGCACGACCGTCGGCTCGATCTCACCCGAGCGCATGAGCTTGCAGACGACCGCGCACTCGAGCAGATCGGCGCGGAACTTGGGGAAGATGCGGCCCTTGGAGATGTCGCCGACGTTGTGGCCGGCGCGGCCGATCCGCTGCAGCCCGCGCGCGACGGACTTCGGCGACTCGACCTGAAGCACGAGATCGACCGCGCCCATGTCGATCCCGAGCTCGAGCGACGAGGTGGCGACGAGGCAGGGCAGCTGGCCGGCCTTGAGCATCTCCTCGACGACGAGCCGTTCCTCGCGCGCGAGCGAGCCGTGGTGGGCGCGGGCGATCTCCACTCGGGCGCCGGAGGCCTCCTCGGGCAGGTCCCTGTTGGCCAGCTCGTTCAGGCGCAGCGCGAGGCGCTCGGCGCCGCGCCGCGCGTTGACGAAGACGATCGTCGAGCGGTGCTCCTTGACGAGCCGCAGGATCTCGGGGTAGATCGCCGGCCAGATCGAGCGACGCGTGGCCTCACCGCCGGCGACGTGCTCCATGGGATCGAGCGGATCGGCCCCGGCGGGCCGCTGCTCGGGTTCGACCATCGACTCGACCGGCACGTGGATCTGCAGGTCCAGCGGCTTGCGCACGCCGGCGTCGACGATCGTGCACGTCCGCCGCGGCCCCACCATGAAGCGCCCGACCTCCTCGAGCGGGTTCTGCGTGGCGGAGAGGCCGATCCGCTGCGGCTCGTGGCCGTCGCTCTGCAATGAAGCGAGGCGCTCGAGCGTCAGCGCGAGGTGCGAGCCGCGCTTCGTCGCGGCGACCGCGTGGATCTCGTCGAGGATGATCGCCTCGACGCCGGTGAGGATCTCGCGCGCGCCGCTGGAGAGCATGAGGTACAGCGACTCGGGCGTCGTGATGAGGATGTCGGGCGGGTTGCGACGCATCGCCGCACGGTCCTTCTGCGGTGTGTCGCCGGTGCGCACGCCGACGCTGAGGTCGGCACCGATCCCGCGCAGGGGCGCGCGCAGGTTGCGGTCGATGTCGTAGGCCAGCGCCTTCAGCGGCGAGACGTAGACGAGGCGGACCCCGGGCGGCGCATCGGCTGGGCGGGGCGTCCTGCTCAGGCGGTCGAGCGCCCAGAGGAACGCGGCGAGCGTCTTGCCCGATCCCGTCGGCGCGGAGATGAGCACGTGCTCGCCTGTGGCGATCGCCGGCCAGGCCTGCGTCTGAACCTCCGTCGGCCCTTCGAACGCCGACGCGAACCAGGCGCGGACCGTGGGTGTGAACTGCTCGAGTGCCACGAGTCAAGGCTAGCTTCGATCGCGGCCTTGCTGTGTCCTAGATTCGATCCGCCGCACCCCCCGGGCGCGGCTGCGAACGGTGATGGCGCCTCTACTCGGGGAGGTCCTTCTTGAGGTGGTCGCGGACAAATATCCGTAGCGCCTCGGCAGGGTTGACGTCCTCGCGACCGTGCAGCCGGCGGGCGATCGTCAGCAGCAGGTCGTCGATCGCCTGGCTCAACATCCGCGCACGCTGCGCGGTGCCCACGTCCGCCCCGTCGGCGGTCGAGACATGACGCGCGAGCTCGTACAGGAAGGGCAGCTCCGCGGACAGCAGGAGGCGTTCGTCTGGATCCCTGAAGTAGTACGACGCCGGGATCGCGACGATGTCGCGCTGCACCGAAATGACCCGGGAGGTCAGCTCGCTGAACATCTGTTCGTCGAAGACGGGAGCGTCGTGATCGCCATCGGACGCCTGCCTCACCAGCCACAGCTCATATGCGAGGGCGCGGCGGCGCTGTACTGCCGGGTGCACTGCGAAGAGCCACGTGACGCTCGCGGTCAGCAGGCCGAAGCCGAGCAGGGCCTCGAGCGGTGAGACGACACGCAGCCATTGGTCGACCGGGGTCACGTCGCCGAAGCCCATCGTCGACAGGATCCCGGCGGAGATGTGCAGCCCCTCCCAGAAGCCGCCTTGCGCGGGCTTGCCGGCGGCGTCCCGAAAGCTCTCGAGATGTGGCCACAGCAACAGCGCCCAACCCACCAGGAGAAGCGTCGCCCACGCCGCGATCGTGGCCACGAGGCCGACCGGGCCGGCGAGGGGGAACAGCTGCGGCCGCACATCGGCGGCTCGTCGCAGGGCGCGCCAGACGGTGCGGGTGACCGCGCGGCTGATGCTGCCACGGCCCTCGAGGTGAAACAGGACATCGAAGATGTCGCGCAGCGCCATGCCGACCAACACGAGGCCGACGAGGGACAGCACCAGCGTAGGAGCGACGGCCATATGCGACCGAAGGATTGCGTACTTCGGCTAGCTGCCCTCGCTCAGCTGCCGGGCACGCTCCAGCACGGCGTCGATCATCGCCGGAGTCAGCTTGCCCGTGAACGTGTTCTGCTGGCTGGGATGAAACGTGCCCAGCAGGGTCACCGTGGGCGGGCCGAGCGCGAGCTCCGCGCCGTGACCGAAACGCGGTCGCGGCCGCGGGATCGCGAGACCGCTTCCGGTGAACAGCCGCAGCGCCGCATCCCACGCGAAGGCGCCGAGGCACACCACGACGCGCACGCGGGCGAGCAGCTCGAACTCGCGCAGCGCGTAGGGCAGGCACGTGTCGCGCTCGGTCGGCGTGGGCTTGTTCGCCGGCGGCGCGCAGCGCACGGCCGCCGTGATCCAGGCCCCGTGCAGCTCGAGGCCATCGCCCGCATGCGCCGACGTCGGCTGGTTGGCGAAGCCCGTGCGGTGCATGGAGGCGAAGAGGAAGTCCCCCGAGCGATCGCCGGTGAACACGCGGCCGGTGCGGTTGGCGCCGTGGGCGGCCGGCGCGAGGCCGAGGATCAGCACGCTCGCATCGGGGTCGCCGAAGCCGGGGATCGGCCGGCCCCAGTACGCCTGGCCGGCGAACGCGGCGCGCTTCTCGCGCGCGACGAGCTCGCGCCACGCGACGAGCCGCGGGCACTTGAAGCAGTCGACGATCTCGGCCTCGAGCTCCGCGAGGCGCGCCAGGCGCTCGGATCGCAGCGCCGCCGCGTCGCGACCCGTGCTCAAGGAGCGTGCGGCGGCTGCATGAGCAGCCCGAGGATGAGCCGCTCCACGAGCGGCTGCAGGTCCGTGACGCGCTCGGGCTGGCCCGTGCGCAGCTGGCGCGAGACGAGCTCGAATGTCGCGCCGACGATGGCGAACGCCTCGTCCGGTGAGGCGTAGGCCGGACCGCCCGTGCGCTCGGCGGCCTTCACCGTCTGGTCGTACATGACCTGCGCGAAGCCGTTGAGCGCGGCGATCCGCAGCTCGGCCAGGCGCGGTCCGGCGCCGACGGTCTCGACGAGGATCGCCTGCGCCATCGCCGGGTCGTCCTCGATCGCCGCGAGGATCGCGTGCAGGCCGGCGCTGTGGCGCTCCTCGAAGGTGCGCTCGGCGCCGCGCGAGGCCGCGACGAGCTCCTCGACGAGGGATGCGGTCGCGTACTCGAAGAGGGCGATCAGGCACTCCTCCTTGTTGGCGAAGTGCTCGTAGAACGTCGCCTTCGACATGCCGGCCTGGCGGCTGATCGCCTCAGCGCTGGCGTCGGCATAGCCGACCCTCGAGAACACGATCGCGGCGGCGTCGAAGAGGCGGTGCTTCTGCACCTCGAGGCGCACCTCGAGCGGCGGCGCATGGCGCCCGCGCGGGATCGGCGACTGGGAGGATTCGAGCTCTGGGGTCAAGGCCAGGCAAGTCTAGATATGCCGTTCCCGAACCACATCGCTGGGCCGGCCGGATCGCCCGTGGCGAGTCCCCGCTAGGGTCCGCCCGGTGAGACCGGCTCTCCTGCTCTGCGCCCTGGCGTTCACGCTCGCTGCCTGCGGCGCCGAGCCGCGCGACTCCGCGGAGGAGTTCACGGGCGCAGAGCGAGCCGTGGCGGCCGCCGTCGAGAAGCTCGAGTCTGCGGCGCGCGACGACGACAGCACCGAGGTCTGCACGAAGCTGTTCTCCGCGCAGCTGCTGGCGACGCTCAAGGAGCGGCGCAAGAACTGCGCGGCCGCCGTCGAGGACGCCTTCAAGGACGCCGACGCGCTGGACCTCACCGTCGAGGACGTGACGATCAACGCGAGCACGGCCACCGCCAAGATCACCTCCGGCAGGGGCGACAACGAGAGGACCGACACACTGCGACTCGAGAAGGCCGGCGCCGCCTGGCGCATCTCCTCGCTGTAGGCGCAGCCAGCGCCGGCGGCCAGCGCCGACCCCCGGTGCGCGTGGCGTGCGACCCGTACCCGATTGCCGCACGGTCCACAGCAGCGCTGGTTGCCGCGGCTGCGGATGAAGAACTGCCCACAGCTCGGCGCGTCGCGCAGCGCGATCTCGGCGGCCGGGTCACCCACGAGGTGCACGGCGCGTCCACCAGGCAAGCCGCTCGGTGACCGGATCGGTCGCGCCTGAGAGATCGGCCGCCGGCGGCATGCTGATGCTCGGGCTGGCGTCTCGCGTACGGTCCGGCGCCATCCGTGCCCGTGCTGATCGCGGGGCGCGTCGCCCGCCGCCGTCGTGCCGACCGCGGCTCGAGCTGCACGGCGACCTTCCCCGACGGCAGGCGCCACGCACGCGCGCTCGCCGTGTGGGGGTCTATAGATGAGGCTCGTGCGGAAGTGCGGGTCCGACGGCCGTCGTGGGAACTCAGTGCCGAAAATGGACGAGGAGCGGCTGTCCGCCTCGAGTGGCGCCTTTGTCGGGGCTCGGCCGTAAAAGGCGCCACTCGACGGTCCTCGCCTCGACGCGATGGTCAATCCCATTCGGGTCTGACGCGCCCGGTGCGATATCCGCACCGCGCGCGTCATGACCACCGATTCCAGCTGGCTGGTGACGCGCGAGGCGCGATATCCGCACTCGCCGCGTCCACACCGGTGGATTTCCGTCCGGTTACGTCACGTCACGCGCGAGCGCTGCATCGGACGGACGTCCTCGGCCGCTCGCCTGCGCGAGACCGGCTTGGCGTTTCTGGCGAAGCCACACCGGCGACGCGGTCGCGACCTCCACGGCCGTCAGTCCTTGATCGACGACCCGTACTGGCGCGCGTAGTACGCGCGGTAGTCGCCGGAGCGGATCGGCTCCCACCACTCGCGGTTGCCCTGATACCAGGCGACGGTCTCGTCGAGCCCCTCGGCGAAGCGCATCTGCGCCTCCCAGCCGAGCGATCGGACCTTCTCCGAGCCGAGCGAGTAGCGGCGATCGTGCCCGGGGCGGTCCTTCACGTAGGTCAGCAGCGACTCGTCGGCGCCCGTCAGCTCGATGATGCGCCGGACGACCTCGAGGTTCGGGCACTCGTCGGGGCCGCCGACGTTGTAGGCCTCGCCGGGGACGCCGTTGGCCAGCACGTGGCCGATGCCGCGCGCGAAGTCCTCGACGTAGAGCCAGTTGCGCACCTGCATGCCGTCGCCGTAGACGGGCAGCGGGTCGCCGTGCACGGCGTTGAGGATCATCAGCGGGATGAGCTTCTCGGGGTACTGGCGCGGCCCGTAGTTGTTCGAGCCGCGGCATATGACGGTGGGCAGGCCGTAGGTGTGGAAGTACGACGCGACGAGCAGGTCGGCGCCGGCCTTCGTCGCGCTGTAGGGCGAGGACGGGGCGAGCGCAGACTGCTCGGTGAACGAGCCCTCCTCGATCGAGCCGTAGACCTCGTCGGTGGAGACCTGCAGGTAGCGGACCCTCTCCCGGCGGGCGGCCTCGAGCAGCACCCAGGTGCCCACGGCGTGCGTCGTGACGAAGGCGTCGGGCTCGGCGATCGAGCGGTCGACGTGCGTCTCGGCGGCGAAGTTCACCACCGCATCGACACCGGCGATCGCGCCGGCCACCGCATCGGCGTCCTCGATGCCCGCGTGCACGAACTCGACGTCCAGGCCGGCGAGGTTCTCCCGCCGCCCCGCGTACGTGAGCTTGTCGAGCACGACGACCTCGTCGCCGTGGTAGCGCAGGCGCACGCGCACGAAGGCCGAGCCGATGAAGCCGGCGCCGCCGCAGACGAGGAGCTTCACGACAGCGCCACCCGCGTCGCCAGGTACTCGGCCAGCCCGCGCTGCCACGGCGGCAGCGTGACCGGATCGCGGCGCTCGCTGCCGAGCACGCTGTAGGCGGGCCGCCGCGCCGGGCGGACGAACTGCTCGGTTGTCGCCGGCAGCACGCGGCAGTCGATGCCGGCGCGCTCGAAGATCTCCAGCGCGAACTCGTTCCACGAGCACTGGCCGGCGCCGGCGACGTGCACGATGCCGGTCTCCTCGGGCCGCTCGGCAAGCTCGACGAGCGCGCCCGCGAGGTGCCCGGTCCAGGTCGGGCAGCCGACCTGGTCGGTCACGACGCAGACCTCGTCGCGCTGCACGCCGATCGCGAGCATCGTGTCGACGAAGTTCCTGCCGCCCGACCCGAAGAGCCACGCGGTGCGCACGATCGTGTGGCTGGGGTTGGCCTCGGCGACGGCGAGCTCGCCGGCGAGCTTGGTGTCGCCGTAGACGCCGAGCGGCGCGACCGGGTCGGACTCCAGCCACGGCTCGCGCTTGGAGCCGTCGAAGACGTAATCGGTGGAGACGTGCACGATCCGCGCAGCGACCTCGGCCGCCGCGGCGGCGACGTGGCCCGCGCCGCCGGCGTTGACGCGCTCGGCGCCCTGCCGGTCGGACTCGGCGCCGTCGACATCGGTGTAGGCCGCGCAGTTGATGACCGCCCGCGGGCGCCCGGCGAGCAGCGCCTGGCGCGTCGCCTCGGCGTCGGTGACGTCGAGCTCGGCGCGCGTCGCCGCGCGGACGTCATGACCGAGGCGCGTGGCGCACTCGACCACCGCCCGGCCGAGCATGCCCTGAGCGCCGGTGACGAGCAGCTTCACAGGATCCCGATCTCGGAGTTGTCGCCGACCATGAAGCGATAAGCGCGCGGCTGGCGCACCCCGCGCGAGATCGTCACGTTGCGCCCCAGCAGCGAGGACTCCATCCGGCCCTCGAGGTCGGAGACCTTCGAGCCCTCCAGCAGGATCGAGTGCTCGACCTCCGCCGAGCGGATCGCACAACCCTCGCCGATCGACGTGTAGGGCCCGATGTAGGCGTCGGTCAGACGCGCGTCCGCGCCGATGATCGCCGGGCCGCGGACGGTCGTGCGCTCCAGCCGCGCACCCGCCTCGACGACGACGCGCCCGTCGCACTGCGAGTCGACGAGCTCGCCGTCGCAGCGCGGCTCGATGCGGTCCAGCACGAGCCGGTTGGCCTCGAGCATGTCCTCCAGGCGGCCGGTGTCCTTCCACCAGCCGCGCACGATGTGCGGCTCGACGCGGCGCCCCTCGTCGACGAGGTGCTGGATCGCGTCGGTGATCTCGAGCTCGCCGCGGGCGCTGCGCTCGATCGCCCGGGCCGCGTCGTGGATGCCGGCCGTGAACATGTAGACGCCGACGAGCGCGAGGTCCGTGGCCGGTTCGGCCGGCTTCTCCACGAGCCGCACGACGCGGTCGCCCTCGAGCTCGGCGACGCCGTAGTTCTCGGGGTCCGCGACCGGCGTGAGCAGGATCAGCGCGTCCGGCTGGCTGGCGCGGAACGAGGCGACGAGGTCGGTGATGCCGCCCTGCAGGATGTTGTCGCCGAGGTACATGACGAACGGCTCGCCGTCGAGGAACGTCTCGGCGGTCAGCGAGGCGTGCGCGAGGCCACCCGGCTCGTCCTGCTCGACGTACGTGATCGCGACGCCGAAGCGCGAGCCGTCGCCGGCGGCGGCGCGGATCTCGTCGCCGGTCTCCGGCGCGATGATGATCCCGACCTCGCCGATGCCGGCCGCGGCCATCGCCTCGATGCCGTAGAAGAGCACCGGTTTGTTGGCGACCGGCACGAGCTGCTTGGCGCTCGTGTGGGTGATCGGGC
Source organism: Solirubrobacterales bacterium (assembly GCA_038233375.1). GTDB lineage: Bacteria > Actinomycetota > Thermoleophilia > Solirubrobacterales > Solirubrobacteraceae > CADCVQ01. The sequence continues at coordinate 11,996 of JBBSMC010000018.1, read as the reverse complement.
GCAGGCGCGTGCCCTTGCCGCCGGAGAGGATGAGGCCCTTCATCAGTACACGCCGGCGGCGAGCTTGCGGTGGTCCCACGTGGCGCTCGAGCGGGCGCGGAACTGCAGCGCGACGCGCTTGGGCGCCTGCGCGAGCACCATCGCCCGGACCTCGTCGTCGAGCGCATCTGGCGCGACCGATCCACCCGAGCTGTAGCGCCCGAAGAGCTCGAGGCCGAAGGCCGTGACGCGCTCCAGCGCATCGTGCACGGTGACGTCGCACTTAAGCATCGCACCGCGCAATTCGCTGTACTCGCGGCCGGCCTCGACCTGCAGGGTGGCGCGTGGATCGCGTTCCAGGTTGCGGACCTTCTGGGACTTCGCGAACGTCCACGCCCAGAGCTCCGTATTGCGCATCACGTACCAGAGTGGCATGAGATGCGCGAAGCCGTCCCTTCCGATCGTCGCGCAGATGACGGTTCGCTCCTCGTCGAGGAACGCGGCCAGCTCCGTGGCCGACATCCTGATCTGATCGCGGCGGCTCACGGGCGAGACTGTAGCCAGCCCCGCCCGCGTCGCCGTTGCGACGAACTGCGTTCGCTGCCTACCTGTCGTTGGGGCCGAACACCGCGACGCGCTCACAGTTCTTGACGCGCCTGCGCTCGTTGTTGTTGATGCGGGCGACGTCGCTCCTGCCGCTACCGCAGTCGACCCGCTTCGCGGCCGGACCGGCCGTCGCGACGTTGATGAAGTCGCGACCCGAGCCGCCGAGCGCGGTGTCCCGGCCGAACGCGCCGTTGAGCGTGTCGTTGCCGCTGCCGGCCGACATGTAGTCCGTGCCGGGGCCGCCGTTGAGGTGGTCGTTGCCCGTGCTGCCGTAGAGCCGGTCGTTGCCCAGGGCGCCGGAGATGTTGTCGTTGCCGCTACGACCCTCTATGCAGTCGTTGCCACGGCCACCGTCGAGCTTGTCGTTTCCGCCGAGGCCGATGATCCGGTCGGCGAAGTTCGTGCCGGTGATCCGATCGCCCTTGTTGGTGCCGACGATCGCGAACTTCGGCGCACCGCCGAAGCCGAGGCACGGGCTCTTGCCGAAGCGCTTGCGGGCGACGTCGATCGCCAGCACCGTGCCACCGCTCGGGCCCTGGAACGGACGCCCGATGACGATCTCGCCGAGGTTCGAGCCGTTGGTGCCGGCCGGGATGACGCAGAGGTTGCGGTCGACGATCAGCGTCGAGCCGGGCGGGCAGACCTGCCCGATCGGGTCGCCGGAGCCGTCGTTCTGCTTGGTCGGGTCGCAGACGGCGCCGTTGGTGCCGATCTTGGCCTGGCCGATGACGAGATCGATGAAGGGCGGCTCGGCACCCCGGATGACCTTGATGTGCAGGGCGTTGATCGTGAGCTCGTCCGCGGTCTGGATGCGCTCGTCGACCTTGATCTCGACGAGAGCGCCGAGCAGCGGGTTCAGGATCTCCGTGAGCTCGCTGACGAGGTTGTCGAGCGGGATCGGCGTGCCGCCGAGCGTGATGTCGGCCACGCGGCTGTCGCCGGTGAACACAGGCTCGTCGTTGCCCGCGACACAGCCGGCTGCGGCGGTCGAGATGGCCGCGCCGACGCCGAGCGTCGGGCCACCGGCGCCGAGCATCAGGGTGAGATCCTCGACGCTGCCTTCAGCGGCGACCTTCTGCGCGATGGCCCTGCCGAGATCGGGGTCGATCGCCGTCTTGGCCTTCCCGGTCACGGCGCCGAGGAAGTCCGTCGAGATGCCGAGCTGGGTGGGCGTGTTGCCGGCGCCGGCCTCGCTGTCGGTGCACTGCGGCGAGTCCGGGCTGACGCCGTTGGCGGTGTTGATGTTGCCGTTGGCGACGATCGGCTCGACCCGGTTGTTGCCGGCCACCGAGGCGTAGAGCGCGCTGCCTCGACACTCCCAGACGGGCGTGCTCGTGAGCGCGGATGCAGCGGGTGCTGCGATGAGTACTCCCGCCAGCGTGGCGAGGACTACGAGAACCCTTCGAGTCATGCGTCTCCGTTCGTTGAGGCAACGAACCCTTGGGGTCCCATCACCCAGAATCCAGTGCGTTGGGTCCGATCAGCCCGTGATCGCCTGTCGCCAAGCCACTCCAGTTGCTCAACACGCTCGACCTCCCCCGAAGCCGGCGCGATCCTCCCATGTCTGCCCGCGAGAAGGGGGTTTTCCCACGCCCAATGCAAGTTTTCTGGACGAACGTCGTAGATCCTGTTCTGAGCGGGTGTGGAGTTGCTGCGCTAACGGACGGCGGCTGCCCGCAGGCGCTGCACGGCACGCAGCACCGCCTCGCGCGCCTCGGCGGGCTCGAGGATGGCGGCGTCGCCGGCCTCCGCGAGCACGTCGCGGACAAGGAAGTCGGTGCCCTTGAAGGGCAGCTCGACGATCACCGATCCGTCGGCGAGCTCCTGCGCCACGCGGCGCTGCTCGCGCGCCCAGCGCGCCCGCTCGGGCGAGACCCACACGCGGGCGATCCGCGATGCCTGCACCTCGCCGGTGCGCAGCCACCCGTCGAGCTCGGCCGCCGGGTTGACCTCCGGGCGCGGCTCGTAGGGCGTCTCGGTGACCTCGGCATGGCGGATGCGGTCCAGGCGGAAGTGGCGCACGTCGTCACGCTCGGGATCGAACGACGCGACGTACCAGCCCTCGCGGCCGTTGACGAGCGCGTAGGGCTCGACGACGCGCGTCGTGTACTCGTCCTCGTTGGGCTTGTAGTAGTCCAGGCGCAGCAGCCGGCGGCAGTTGATCGCCTCCGACGCGACGCGCGCGACGCGCGAGTCGTCGCCGCCCTGGTCGGCGACGTGGAGGCCTTGCTGCATCGGGTCGGCGCCGAGCGCGGCGACGATCTTCTCGCGCGCGGACTGCAGCGAGCCCTCCGGCAGGTGCTCGCCGAGGAGGTCGATCGCGGCGACGAGCGCCTTCGCCTCGACGGGCAGCAGCCGCGCGGGGCGGGCGAAGTTGTCGGAGTACGGCTCGGGGTCGACCTCGATCGCGCCGCTGTCGTCGATCTCGGCGTAGAGCACGTACGAGCCGCCGCCGAAGTTCACGACGTTGAGGACGTTGATGTCCTCGCGCAGCTCGGCCTCGGAGATCTGCATCGTCTCGCAGACCTCGGCCGCAGCGAGCTTGACGTCGGCACGGCCGGCGCGGATCAGGATCGAGGCCAGCGTGACGAGGCGGGCGAAGCGCTCGGGCCGGATCGCCGCTTCGCTGCGGCGCGAGCCGTTGGAGGTGGCCACCGCTTCGTCGGCGTCGGGCTCGTCGGGCACGACCGCGTCGGCCAGCTCGAGCGTGGCGCCCTGGTGGCGCTCGAGCAGCAGCTCGACGCGCTCGGCCAGCTCGCGCTCGAGCTCCGGCGGGCCGAGCACGCGGGCGTGCTCGCCCAGGCGCAGGACCCAGGCGGTGAGCTGGCGACGGTCGGCGTAGGGCGTCGCGAAGACGATGTCGCCGCTCGTGCCGGCGGGCTGGACCTCGCCGAAGCGGCCGAAGTGGCGCTCGATCTGCCACGCGATCCGCTCGGAGACCTCGATCTCCGCGCTGCCGACCGGGTCGCCGAACTGCCAGTCCGCGCGGTTGGCGTACGGACGCGGGTCGAAGCCCTCGGGCGGGCCCTTGAAGTCGTGCTCGGCCTTCGTCGCGTACGCGACCCTGCCGCGGATCCGCGAGAGGCGGAAGACGCGCAGCGCCTTGCGCTCGTGGGCGTAGCCGAGCAGGTAGAACTCGCCCTTGAAGAGCAGGTGGTACGGGTCGACCTTGCGCGTGCCCGTGTCGTCGCGGGCCATCGTGTAGTACTCGAAGGTGATCGTCTTGTTGCGGAAGATCGCGGTCTCGATCTTGGCCAGGCGCTGGGAGAGCTCGTGCCCGTCGACGGAGGCCTTGATGCCGAGGCCGACGGCGCGCTGCTCGGGCGCGTTCATCGGGTTCGAGCGTCCCCAGGAGATCTGCTGCAGGGCCAGGCGCAGCGGCTCGGCATAGGCGAACTCGCCGTCGAGCAGCGACAGCGCGGTCTGCAGGCCCGCCAGCTCGGCGTCCGAGAAGGCGATCGCCGGCAGGTGGAAGCTCTCCGGGCGCAGCGAGTAGTTCTCCTGCTCGGCCACGCCGTCGACGGGCCGTTCGATGGTGAGCGCGATGCCCAGCGAGTCCAGCTCGGAGCGGTCGGCGTAGAAGCGCCGCGCGAAGGCGTCCTCGTTCATCGCGCTGTATCCCTCGACGTCGCGGCGGATCTCCAGCGCGGTCACCGGGCGGCGCTCGGCCATGAGGTACGAGATCAGGGAGAGCTGGCGAATGAGCTTCTCCGTGTCCTTGGCCATCCGCGACACGATAGGGGCCGCCCGCGCGCCACCGGACCGATCGCGGGTGCATCGACCCGCTTTTTGCGAAGACTTGCGCCTGTTGACGGGGGCGTTTTCGCTGCTCAGCGTGCGGCCAAGCCAGGCTCAGGCCGCTTTGCGCGCGTCCTGCTCCGCGACCGGCGGCGCCGCGAAGTAGGCGCCGCCGCCGAGCGCGCGGTCGAAGCGCGACCAGCGCTCGCCGCTGGGCAGCTCCTTCTCGAGGCGATCGAACGAGCCGAGCCGGCCGCCGAGGTTGTCGCAGAAGTGCACGAGGGTGGCCTCGCGCGTGCACGGGACGATCGGGCTGCCGTGCTCGAGCGAGCCGTGGTGGCTGAGGATGATGTGCAGGACGGCCTCGGCGGTCGCCGGGTCGAAGCCCTCGATACCGTCGATCAGGCGCCGCACGCGGTAGTAGCCGAGCGGGATCTCGCCCTGCAGCTTGCCGGCGTCTGTCATCTCGATCGCGCCGCCCGCGAACGCGTACGCCTCGAGCTTGCCGATGTCGTGCAGCAGCGCGCCGCAGACCGCCACGTCGCGGTTGATCTCCGTGAACGTCGCGCTGATCGCGCTCACGGCCTGCGCGACCGAGAGGGAATGCTCGAGCAGGCCGTGGCGGTAGGCCTGATGGAAGCGCTTGGCCGCGGGCGCGCTGCGAAAGAGCGCCCACAGCGGCGAGTCGACGCCGAACACCGCGCCGAGCAGGCGGCGCAGGTCGTGATGATGGACCGTCGAGACGAGCTCATGCAGGTCTCGCTCCATCTGCTCGGGCGAGCGCGGGGGCCCGTCGACCAGGTCCGCGAAATCGAAGCTGCCCGGCTCAGCGATGCTGATTGCGCGCAGCTCGAGCTCCGCGCCGTGCGACCCGCCGGCTCGAAAACAACCGCTGACGTGCACGGCGCCACCAGGCGTCGCGAGCCGGGCCACCGCGGCGACGTCGTCGCGGACGAGCGCCGGCAGGCTGCCGGTCCGGTCGCCGAGGACGAGGCGCAGGACGGGGGCGCCGTCGCGCTCGGCGCCCAGCCGGGCCTCGCGGACGACGAGCACGCGGTCCACGGCAGCGCCGTCTCGAAGTTCTCGTAGGACCATGCCGACAACGGTGGCAAGCGACGCGGACGGACCGCCCGAGCGCGGTCCACCAGCGCGCGGGGGCATGACCGCGACCGCGCTCATGAGGGGCGGACTCGGCGCCGCTTGACCCAAGCCTTCCTCGAGGGCGGATGGCGCGTCGTGGTCCCGGTCGGCCGCGCCTGACGCACCGAAGGCGCTCCGACCGGCGTAACCGCGCCGCATCCGCGGGTACATTGGTCGCAATGCCCGCACGCCGTCTCCCCACCATCTGCGCCGTCGCGGCGATCACCCTGATCGGGGGCGCCACGCGGGCCGCCGCGCAGCCGCCGCTGCCGGGCGAGCGGATCGCTGCGGGCATCACCGCGGCCGGCACCGACGTCTCCGGCCTGACCGCCGACGAGGCTGCCGCCAAGCTCAACGAGGTCCACGGCGCCCGGCTGGAGAACGGCCTCGTCACCGTTCAGGCGGCCGACATCACGTGGACGTTCAAGACCGCCGACGCGGTCGTGCAGTTCGACGAGCTGCAGAGCGCCAAGCGCGCGCTCTACGCGGGCCGCGACGCCGGCGGCGAGCTGGTCGACGTGCCGCTCGTCGTCGCCTACGAGAAGGGTGCCGTCAAGAAGTTCGCCGCCGGCATCGACAAGCGCCTGTACCGGCGGGCACGCGACGCGACGCTGAGGATCTCGCTGCGCAGGGTGCGCGTCTCGCACTCCAGGCGCGGACGCGACATCAACCAGCGCGAGCTCGTCAAGGGCATCGCCGCGACGCTGACGAACCCGAGCCTCACGCGAGTGCTCAAGCCCAAGCTGCTGGCACCGAAGCCGAAGGTGACCGCCGGGAAGCTGCGCGCCTCCGCGTCGACCGTGATCACCATCGACCAGAAGAACTTCAAGCTGCGCCTCTTCAAGCACCTGAAGGTCGTCAAGACCTACGGGGTCGCCGTCGGCCAGCCGCAGTACCCGACGCCGCGCGGGCGCTTCGCGATCCAGAGCAAGCAGGTCAACCCGGTCTGGTCGGTCCCGAACAGCCCCTGGGCCGGTGAGCTCGCCGGCACGAGGGTCACCGGCGGCAGTGCCGCGAACCCGCTGAAGGCGCGCTGGATGGGCGTGTCGGGCAGCGTCGGCATCCACGGCACGGGCGAGGGCGGCTCGATCGGCACGCGCGCCTCGCACGGCTGCATCCGCATGCACGTCTCCGACGTCATCGCGCTCTACAAGCGCGTGCCGATGGGCACTCCCGTGCTCATCCGCTAGAGGCGCCGCCTGCGTCAGTCTTCGAGCGCTTGCAGCGCGTGGAGATCCTCCAGGTCCTGCGGGCGGCCCGCCGCGCGCTTCATCTCCAGTAGCGCAGGCAGCGAGCAGATGGTGACCGGCGTGCCGAAGACCTCGGCTCCAACAGCGTCCTCGGCGAGCCGGGCATATCCGAGCTCGTCGTTCGCGCCGGGCACCCACTGCATGATGTCGAGCGTGCCGATGTCGGTCTCGGTGCGGAAGTTTCCGCCGGCGGCCAGGCTGCGCGGGTTGGTTGGATCGCCTGGCAGCTCACGCGCGTCGAACTCGTCAAGCCCGAGTTGGCGCGCGTTCAGCTCGGCGAGTAGGCCGGCCAGGCGTTCGAGATTTTCCGGGCTGGGGTCGGGGCAGATGTCGATGTCTCCGGTGAACCGACGATGGCCATGGGCATTCACGGCCCATCCTCCGATGATCACGTGCCGAACGCCTGCCTCGTGCAGCCGCTGGAAGATCGCTTGGGGATCGAAGCGCGGCGTCATCGCCGGGCTGCGCCGTGCATCGCCTCGGCGGCCCGGATCATGCGCACGGTCTCTTCGAGGTTGGCGCTCGGGCCGCGGGCGTTCGCGCGTCGGATCGCCTCGCGTCGAGCCGCGGCGGCCCGGGCGGCTTCCTGCACGTTTCGGGATTCGTTCGCGCTGCGCTCATGCTCGGCCGGCTGGTTCACGAGGGCTAGATCGTACGCCCGCGACGTCGAGCGGGCTCGGGTGCGCCCGCCCGCGATCGCCGGCAGCTCGTTCTCACGCCAGGGCCGTGAGAGGCTCCAGCCGTCGCGCGGGCGCAGGGCTCGGCTCGCGCCGTGCCAGAGCTCAACTTCGGTCTTCGCCGCCGCGTCGGCGTTCATGTCCGTCCACTCGCGCGCGGCGAGCACCCACCTGGCCGCCTCGTAGCGCGGGCGATAGGCCGCATCGAAGCGCAGCCAGTCGCCAAACAGCAGGGTGGGGCCGCTCCCAATCGTTGCGCGAGCCGCACACATGAACACGAGGCGCTCGGTCGATCGCAGCTCGTCCTGACGCGCAAGGTGCGATATCCGCACTCCGCGCGTCCAGGCGCTCGATTCCGGGCCACTGGTGACGCGCCGGGTGCGATATCCGCACTCGGCGCGTCCAGACGCTCGTTGCAGCGGAGCGTCGCTGGGTCGCGGTAGCAGCGGCTACGGCATGGCGTGGTCGGCCTGGTCGGGTCGCCGCGGCAGCGCAGCCCCGCTGAGGCTTACGGCGTCGAGCAGGGGCTGCGCCTTGAGCAGCATCTCGGCGTACTCCTCCTCGGCCTCGGAGAGCATCACGATCGCGCCGCCGGTACCGATCGTCGCGCCGCTCGGCGTCGCGACGAGCGTGCGGATGACGATGCTGAGGTCGGCGGTGCCGCTGAGCGCCAGGAAGCCGAGCGCCCCGGCGTAGACGCCGCGCGATGCGCCCTCGAGGGCGTCGATGATCTCCATCGTGCGCAGCTTCGGCGCGCCGGTCATCGAGCCGCCGGGAAACGTCGCGCGGATCGCGTCGACGACGTCGACGTCGTCCCGCAGCCGCCCGCGTATCGTCGACACGAGCTGGTGGACGGTCTCGTAGCTCTCGACGTCCATCAGCTTGGGGACGTGGACGCTGCCGATGCGCGAGACGAGCCCGAGGTCGTTGCGCAGCAGGTCGACGATCATGAGGTGCTCGGCGCGCTCCTTCGGGCTGCTCGCGAGCGCGTCGCGGGCCGTGGCGTCGGCGGCCGGCTCGGCGTGACGGCGGGCGGTGCCCTTGATCGGCTTGGCCTCCACGGTGCGGTCGCGGGTCACGCGCAGGAATCGCTCGGGCGAGGAGCTGAGGATCGCGCCTTCGCGCATCCGCAGGAACGCGCCGTAGGGCGCGGGGTTGACGCGCCGCAGGACACGGTAGAGCTCGAACGGGTCGGCGATCGCCGGGAGCGCGAGCGTGTTCGTCAGGCAGATCTCGTAGCTCTCACCGGACTCCAGCAGTCGCTTGCACGTCTCGATGTTCGCCAGGTGGTGCTCGCGCCCGCGGTGCAGCGCGAACGCGAGCGCGGCGTCCGCGTGATCGAGCATCGGCGGGTCGTCGAGCGCGGGCGGGCGGTCGAGGGCGGCGGCGGTCTCCGTTAGCCAGGCCTCGGCCGCTGCGAGCCCGCCCGCGCTGTCGCCCGGGCTCAGGGCGAGCACGTGGGTCTGCTCGAGGAGGTGGTCGATCACGACGAGCCGGTCGGCGAGCAGCAGGAAGGCGTCGGGCAACTCGGCCTCGTGCGCGGCGGTCGCGCCGCAGTCGGCCTTCAGCTCGTAGCCGAGATAGCCGACGAAGCCACCGTTCAGGTCGAACGGCAGCTCGGGGCTGTCGGTGTGCAGGCGTGCGAGCTCGCGGCTGAGGTAGTGCAGCAATGTCTCGCTGCGAACCTCGCCCACCGCAGCGCCACCGACCGCAGACGTCACGGTGAGCTGCGAGCCGCGCACGCGGTAGCGGACCTCGGCGCCGAGCTCGCCGACCGCCGCGCCCATGAACGAGAACCGCGAGAGCGCTGGGTCGACTCGGCTCGAGTCCAGCCAGAAGGCGGCCTCGCGGTCGGCGAAGAGCGTCGCAAACGCGGATTCGGCGTCGCGCGCGCCCTCCAGCACCCGGTGCGAGATCCGCGCGGCGCCGCTGGAGCAGGCAGGCGCACGCCCGCCGGGCACCACCGTGCTGGCGGGCTGCGCCGGCGCCCGCCCCGCTGCCTGGCGCAAGCGCCGCGCCGGCGTCATGGCGAGGAAGTTCGCGATCAGCTGCGCGCCGTGCTCGGTCCCGATCGACTCGGGGTGAAACTGCACGCCCCACGCCGCCCGCCCGCGATCGCGGATCGCCATCAGCGTCCCGTCCTGCGCCCAGGCGACCGCCTCCAGCGGCGCCGGCGGCAGCGGCTCGACGATCAGCGAGTGGTAGCGCACCGCGCGAAAGCCCTGCGGGATCCCGGCGAAGAGACCGTCGGCGCGATGGAAGACGCGGCTGATCCGGCCGTGGACGATCTGCTCGCCGCGCACCACCGACGCGCCGTTGACGAGCGCCAGCCCCTGGTGGCCGAGGCAGACGCCGAGCACCGGGATCTCGCGCTGCGTCAGCGCGGCGCGGCCGACGCCCAGGTCGCGCTCGCGCTCGGGGCGCCCGGGCCCTGGCGAGACGACGATCCGGTCCCACGGATGGGCGGCGAGTTGCTCCCAACGCGCCTCGTCGTTGCGCACGACGACCGGCTCCTCGCCGGCGACACTCGCGATGAGCTGGTACAGGTTGAACGTGTACGAGTCGTAGTTGTCGATCAGCAGCGTCGTCATCCGAGTGAGCCAGAGACTAGACACCGTCATGCGCTGGACCGGGCGCCATCTCGAGCCGGCCGTCGACACCCCGGCGGGCGCGCTGCTGGCCGCCGACTCCTGGCTGCTCGACGCCGGCTACGAGCGGGCGGCCGGCGCGCACTGGGCGCGCTTCGGCGGGGCCTGTCTCGAGCTCGGCGTCGAGCGCGAGCAGTTCGCGGCCTTTCGCTCCGCGGCCGCCGCGGCGTTCCCGGCCGAGGGGCGCTGGTTTCCCCGCGTCGAGCTGACGGGCGCCGGTCTCGCGCTGCGCCTGCGCCGCGCGCCGCCGCCCGCCCGCGAGGCGCGCGTGCTGATCGGCGCCTCCGGCGACCCGCGTCGCCATCCGCGCCGCAAGGGGCCCGACCTCGAGCTGCTGGCCGGCCTGCGCGAGTCGGCCCGCGCCCGCGGCGGCGACGAGCTGCTGCTGTGCGACGGCGGCGGGCGCGTGCTCGAGGGGGCGCTCTCTAGCCTGCTGTGGTGGGAGGACGACGCGCTCTGGACGACGCCCGAAGCGACCGCGCTGCCCGGCGTCACCCGTGGGCTGGTTATCGACCTGGCGCGGCAGCGCGGCATCGACGCGCGCATGCGCGCTCCGCATCCGGCCGAGCTCGCCGGGCGCGAGACGTGGCTGACGAGCGCGCTGCACGGCATCCGCGTCGTCAGCGCCTGGGTGGATCCGCGCCAGGACGCCGGCGCGCCCGCACGGGCGGCACAATGGCGGGAGGATCTCGATCGCCGTGGCTGAGCAGGGAACCTACGACACCATCGCCGCCGTCTACGAGTTTCTCGTGCCCGATGCGCTGCTCTCGCCGCGCGGCAACGCCGAGGCGTTCGCGCGGTACGTCGCGCCGGGCGACCGCGTGCTCGACTGCGCCTGCGGCACCGGCACGCTCGCGGTCGGGCTGGCGCTGCGCGGCCACGAGGTCGTCGCGACCGACGCCAGCGAGGCGATGGTGGCGCGCACCGCGCGGCTGGCGGCGGCCAACGACGTGCGCGTCGAAACGGCGGTCTGCCGGTGGGAGGCGCTGCCCGAGCGCGGCTGGGAGGGAGCGTTCGACGTCGTGCTGTGCGTCGGCAACTCGCTGCCGCACGCCGTCGGCCGCGCCGGGCGCCGGGCCGCGCTGCGTGCGATGGCCGCCTGCCTGAGCCCCGGCGGACTGCTCGTCGTCACCTCGCGCACGTGGCAGCAGGTGCGCGACGACGGCACGCGGCTGCAGATCGCCGACCGTCTCGTCGAGCGCGGCGGCGGACGCGGGCTGCCGATCTACGCATGGACGATCCCAGCCGGCTGGGACGAGCCGCACTTCTTCGACGTCGCGATCGTGCTCGTCGGCCGCGACGGCGCGATCCAGACGCACCGCGAGCGCTTCGCGTTCTGGCCATTCACCGAGGACGAGCTGCGCGAGGATCTGCGCGACGCGGGCCTCGAGCCGCAGGGCGACGGCGTCCCGGCCGACAAGCCGGGGCGCTACCTCGTGTCGGCGCGCCGCGATGCCTGAGCCGCGTCCCCGCGGCGTCAGCCGCCCTTGCTCACCTGGTCGCGCAAGCGCTCGATCTCCTGCAGCAGCTCGCGCTGGCGGCGGATGACGTCGTCGAGCCGGCGCTCCACCGACCCTCCGCCGCTCGGGGCGGTCGTCGTCCCGTCATCCGTGCCGCCCGGCGTCGTCGTGGTGCCCGGCGTCGTCGTCGTGCCGTCGGTCTCGTCCTCGCTCGAGTCGTTGCTGGTGGCGCCCGGCGCCACGGCATCGCCGGGCACCACGCCCGTCTCGATGTAGCGCAGCGTCTTGGCCTCGGCCTGCGGGTCGCGATCGTTCGCGAAGATCGCCACGAGCTTGTTCGTCTCGGCGTCGACGACGACGGTCTTGGAGACCGAGTTGGCCTCCTTGGGGATGATCGACGTCAGGTATACGAGCCGGCCCGTGTCACCGGACTTGACGAAGACCGGGCGCGGCTCGACGACGCGGAAGTTGCCCGAGCCCGTCGCGTTCGGCCCGCCG
>JBBSMC010000017.1:0-46558 GCA_038233375.1 Solirubrobacterales bacterium | reverse complement strand
TGCCCTCGGCGCCACGCGCCTGCAGGTCGCCACGCGCGTGGTGATCCCGGCCGCCCTGTCGGGCATCGTCGCCTCGTTCGTGCTGGGCATCTCGCGGGCCATCGGCGAGACGATGGTCGTGCTGATCGCCGCGGGCGCGACCCCCAACCTGACGCTCAATCCGGCAGAGAGCATCCAGACCATCACGGCCTTCATCGCCACCACCGCCACCGGCGACGTCGGCGTCGGCAGCATCACCTACAAGACGCTCTTCGCCGTCGGCTCCCTGCTGTTCGTCATGACGTTGGTCATGAACCTCATCTCGATCCGCCTCGTGCGTCGTTACCGCGAGGTCTACGAGTGAGCCCGGGAACGCCGGCACGTGTGCAGGGCACGCTCGATGCCGCCGGCGGGGCAACCAGCGAGCGCCTCGGCCAGCTGCCGGCCGGCGACCGCGCGCGCGGCACCGCGTTCCAGGCGCTCGTCTTCCTGGCAGCCCTGATCGCCATCGCGGGACTCGTCGCGCTGATCGTGCAGGCAGCCGTCAAGGGCTGGCCACAGATCGGCAGCGGCCTGGTGACGAATCAGCCCTCCAGCCTGGCCGCGGAGGGCGGCTTTCAGTCGGCCATCTACGGCACGCTGCTGATCATGGCCGGGGTGATCGTCACGGTCGTGCCGCTCGGCATCGGCGCCGCCATCTACCTCGAGGAGTTCGCCGACAACGAGCGCTGGTACAACCGCGTCGTCGAGCTCAACGTCCAGAACCTCGCGGCAGTGCCGTCGATCGTGTTCGGCATCCTCGGGCTCGGGCTCATCGTCCGTGGCCCGCTGAACCTCGGCTTCGTCGCCTACGCCGGCTCTCTGACGTTGTCGCTGCTCGTGCTGCCGACGGTGATCCTCGCCTGTCGCGAGGCGCTGCGCGCCGTGCCCAGCTCGATCCGTGAGGGCGCGGTAGCGCTCGGCGCGACGCGCTGGCAGTCGGTGCGCCACCAGGTACTGCCCGCCGCCGTGCCCGGGATGGTCACCGGCGTGATCCTCGCCCTGTCGCGCGCGATCGGGGAGACGGCGCCGCTGCTGCTCGTCGGGGCCACGGTGTTCGTGACCTACAATCCCGACGGCCCGTTCGAGGGCGCCTACACGGCGCTGCCGGTCGCGATCTTCAATTACGTCACGAGACCGCAGGACGAGTTCCGGGTCCTGGCGGCGGCGGGCATCCTCGTGCTGCTCGTGATCCTGCTGCTGATGAACTCGTTCGCGATCTGGCTCCGCAACCGATACACCCAGAGGTGGTAGACGAGGTGTCTGATGACAATGACCCCAGCACACGCAGCGATGTCGTGAACGGTCGTAGCGACCGGGACGACCCGCTCGGGCCCGACCCAGCCGCGGATCGCGGGGCCGGCGACATCGAGCAGACCCTGGGGTCCCCGCAGGAGCTCGTCCGCGAGACGGCCGACCAGAGGATCGCCGGCGAGGAGGTCCTCAACCGCAAGGCGACGTTCGCCATCGACAAGGTGACCGTCAGCTACGCCGGTGTCGCAGCGGTGCGCGACATCGACTTCGACATCCACGAGAAGAGCATCACCGCGCTGATCGGGCCCTCGGGCTGCGGCAAGAGCACCCTGATCCGATGCCTGAACCGAATGAACGACCTGATCCCGAGCGCCAAGGTCGAGGGCCACGTGCGCTTTCACGAGCAGGATCTCTACGCTGACGACGTCGACCCTGTCGAGGTGCGCAAGCGGATCGGGATGGTGTTCCAGAAGCCCAACCCGTTTCCGAAGTCGATCTTCGACAACATCGCGTTCGGCCCGCGCGTGGTGGGCATGAAGGGTGACACGGACGAGCTCGTCGAGCGGGCGCTCACCCGCGCTGCACTGTGGGACGAGGTCAAGGACCGCCTCAAGAGCAACGCCTTCGGGATGTCCGGCGGCCAGCAGCAGCGTCTGTGCATCGCCCGCGCGCTGGCCACCGATCCCGACGTGCTGCTGATGGACGAGCCGTGCTCGGCGCTGGACCCGATCTCGACGGGACGGATCGAGGACCTGATGCTCGAGCTCAAGGACGAGGTTTCGATCGTCATCGTCACCCACAACATGCAGCAGGCCGCGCGAGTCTCGGACATGACCGCGTTCTTCACCGTCGAGCTCGACGAGGGCGAGCGTCACCGCACTGGGCGTATGGTCGAGTACGACCACACGCAGAAGATCTTCACCAGTCCCGGTGACAAACGCACCGAGGCCTACGTCACCGGCAAGGTCGGCTGACCGTGGCCGACGTGAGCACGCGGCTGCACTTCCAGCAGGAGCTCGCGCAGCTCGAGGCCAGCGCGCTCGGCGGCCTGGATCTGGTGTGCGGCCAGATGGACCGCGTGATCGAGGCCCTGGAGCACCAGGACGTCGAGCTCGCCCAGTTCGTCATCGCCGACGACGACCGGCTCGACGGCCGCTACCTCGAAGTGCACCAGGGGATCCTCTCGCTGCTCGCCCTGCAGGCCCCGGTGGCCGGTGACCTGCGGCTCGTCGCGGCGCTGCTTCACCTAATCAAGCACGTCGAGCGGATGGGCGACCAGTGCGTCAACGTCGCCAAGCTCATCCCGCTCACGGGCCATGAGCCGCCGGTCCGCGACGAGATCCTGTCCAAGGTCGTGCAGATGGGGCTGGCTGCGCGTGCGGAGGTCGTGCAGTGCAAGCGCGCCTTCACCGATCGCAACGTCGCGATGGCCGAGGATCTCGTCGAGCGCGACCGTGACGTCAATCGCTGGAACCGCGAGGTGTTCCGGCTCGCGGTCGAGGCCGGCGACGACGCCGACACGCGCGAGTGGGCGATGACGATGATCCTCGCGGCGCGGGCGTTCGAGCGCGTCGGAGACAACGCGGTCGACATCGGCGAGCAGACGGCCTTCGTTGTGACGGGGCTGTTTCGCGAGTTCACGAGCGCGCCGCACGTCGGGCCCGGCTAGAGACGCTTACCGCTGCTGCCGCGAGGCGATGCTGCTGCCGCCATCGCTCGAGTGGCGCCTAACTCGGGGCGAGGCCGGGGAAAGCGCCATTCGACGCCCGCATCGACGGCTACTCCGGGCGTTTGCGCAGAGTCTGCGCAGACTTGTTACGACGCGGTGTTGCATCGTTGCAGGCGCCATTTCTAGGCTCGCCTTTCTGTCCGATCCGGCCCGTACCGTGCGCTGTTCTTCCAGGCGCAGAAAGGCTTTCGTACCCATGGCTCTCAACGACACGCAGAAGGCTGCAAAGGCCCGCAACGACGCGCTCGCGGGCGCGCTCACGCAGATCGAGCGCGAGTTCGGCAAGGGCACGATCATGCGCATGGGCGACGAGGGCGCCTTGGTGAAGTGCGCCGCGATCCCGACCGGAGCGCTGTCGCTGGACCTCGCGCTCGGCATCGGCGGCATGCCGCGTGGGCGGATCGTCGAGGTCTTCGGCCCGGAGTCCTCGGGTAAGACGACGCTCGTCTACCACATCCTCGCCGAGGCCCAGAAGCTCGGCGGCATCTGCGCCTTCATCGACGCCGAGCACGCGATGGACCCGCTCTACGCACGGGAGATCGGCGTCGACATCGACGAGCTGCTCGTCTCCCAGCCCGACTACGGCGAGCAGGCGCTGGAGGTCTGCGACATGCTCGTGCGCTCCGGCGCCGTCGACGTCGTGGCGCTGGACTCGGTCGCCGCGCTGACGCCGCGCGTCGAGCTCGAGGGGCAGATGGGCGACCAGACGGTGGGCCTGCAGGCGCGCATGATGAGCCAGGCGATGCGCAAGCTCGCCGGCAACCTCAACCGCACGCAGACGCTGTGCCTGTTCACGAACCAGATCCGCGAGAAGGTGGGCGTAATGTTTGGTTCTCCGGAAACTCAGCCGGGCGGTCGCGCGCTGAAGTTCTACGCCTCCCAGCGGCTGGACATCCGTCGCATCGAGACGTTGAAGGAAGGCACCGAGGCGGTCGGCAACCGCGTTCGCGTCAAGGTCGTCAAGAACAAGGTCGCGGCGCCGTTTCGCCAGGCCGAGTTCGACATCGAGTTCGGCAAGGGCATCTCGACGTCGGGCTGCCTGCTGGACCTCGGCGTCGAGCACAACGTCGTCAACAAGTCCGGCTCCTTCTTCTCGTTCAACGGCGAGCGCCTCGGCCAGGGTCGCAACAACTCCAAGGCATTCCTCGACGAGCACCAGGAGATCGCCAAGGAGATCGAGACCAAGGTGTGGGCGGCGCTCGGGCTCGGCCCGGACCTCGTCGTGCCGATCGAGCGCGACGAAGCGGCCGTGCCGCCGGTGCTGGCGGGTGCCGGGGCCGGCGCGATCGAAGCCGCCTAGCTACGGGCGGCTCGGATGGACTGAACGGACCGGGACGGAGCGTGCAAACGGATGGCGAGCGACGAGCGGGCACTAGAGCTGGCCGTCGGCCAGCTCGGCAAGCGCGATCGCACGGCGGCGGAGATCCGCCGCCACCTCGCCGGCAAGGATGTCGGCGAGCAGGCCGCCGAGGCGGCGGTGGCCGAGCTGGAGCGGATGGGCTACCTCGACGACGCCCGCTACGCGCGGGTCTTCGCCGAGGACCGCCGCGCGCTCGACGCCTGGGGGCCGGAGCGCATCGAGCGCCGGCTGATGGCGCTGGGCGTCGACCGCGAGCACATCGCCGCGGCGATCGGCGAGCGTGACGGCGCGACGGAGCTCGAGGCGGCGCTCGAGTTGCTGCGTCGCCGCTGCCGCGAGGTGCCGTCCAACGAGCGTGATCGCGAGCGGGCGCTGGGCATGCTCGTGCGCAAGGGCTACGACCTCGAGCTCGCCTACGACGCGGTGCGGGCATTCGAGCGTGCGGGCGCCGCCTGACCGGCCGGCAGCGAGCGTGACAGCAGCCCGGCGATCAGGACGAACGCGGCCGAGGCGAGCAGGCACGCCTCCAGGCCCTGCCACTGGTAGAGCGCGCCCGACAGGATCGTGCCGGCGAGGCGGCCGCAGGCGTTGGCCATGTAGTAGAAGCCGACGTTCATCGCGACCCTGTCGCCTTCGGCGTAGACGAGGATCAGATAGCTGTGGACGGCGGAGTTCAGTGCGAACACGACGCCGAACACGATCAGGCCTGCGACGAGCACGACCCCGGCGCCGGTCGTCAGCAGAACGGCGATGCCCGCAGGCAGCAGCGCGAGCGCGAACGCGAGCCATGCGGCGGTGCCGCCGTCGGGGTCGCGCACGTGGCGCGGGGCGGTGGCCTGGACCGCGCCGTAGCCGATCACCCAGATCGCGAGGAAGCTGCCCACCTGCCAGAAGCTCCAGCCCAGCTCGCTGCGCAGGTACACCGGCAGCGCCACCACGAACCACACGTCGCGGGCGGCGAAGAGGAAGATCCGCGCGCTCGCCAGCACGTTGACCGCGCGGTTGTTGGAGAACATGCCACGGAACCTCGCCGTGCGATCGGGCCGGCCGAGCGTGCCGCGCATCATCACCAGCACGACGAGCAGCGCCGTCAGCACCAGCCCCATGAGGGCGAGCAGCGCGGTGCGAAAGCTCGTCGTCGTCAGCAGCAGGCCGCCGACGAAGAAGCCCACGCCTTTCAGAGCGTTCTTGGAGCCGGTCAACAGCGCGACCCAGCGATACAGCTGACTCGTCGCGTCGGCGGGGACGATCAGCTTGATCGCGCTCTTGGAGCTCATCTTCGTGAGGTCCTTGGCGATGCCGCTCAGGGCCTGCGCGACCATGACGTAGGCCACGACGAGCAGCGAGTCGGGCGCGGCCGCGAGCATCCCGAGCGCCACGAGCTGCGTCCCCAGGCCGGCGAGCAGCGTGAAGCGCAGGCCCAGCCGGGCGGCGAGCCAGCCGCCGACGAGGTTCGTCACGATGCCGAACAGCTCGTAGAAGAGAAACAGCGATGCGACCTCGAGCGGGCTGTAGCCGCGCTCGTAGAAGAAGAACAGGACGAGCAGCCGGATCGCGCCGTCGGCGATCGTGTCGGCCCAGTACGCCGCGGTGACGACGATGTAGTTGCGCAGGTCGGCGGCGTGCTGGGACGGCTGGGACGCCGGCATCGCGCTCGTCAGTTCCGCAGCGCGGAGCCGACCGTCGCCGCCAGCTCGATGAGCCGGTTCGCGTAGCCCCACTCGTTGTCGTACCAGGCCAGCACCTTGACCTGCGTGCCGTCGGTGACCATCGTCGAGAGCGCGTCGACGATCGCCGAGCGCGGATCGTCCTGGTAGTCGACGGACACGAGCGGGCGCTCCTCGTAGCCGAGGATCCCGGCCAGTGGCCCGTCGGCGGCCGCGCGCAGCAGGCCGTTGACCTCGTCGATCGTTGTCGGCCGAGACACCTCGAACACCGCGTCGGTCAGCGACGCGTTGAGCAGCGGCACGCGCACGGCGAGCCCGTCGAGCCGGCCCTCGAGCTCCGGAAAGATGAGCCCGATGGCGGTAGCCGAGCCCGTCGTCGTGGGGATCAGCGACAGCGAGGCGGCGCGCGCCCGGCGCAGGTCTCGGTGTGGCGCGTCGACGATCGTCTGCGTGTTCGTCATGTCGTGCAGCGTCGTGATCGACCCGCGCCGGATGCCGATCCCCTCGTGGAGGACCTTGACGACCGGCGCCAGGCAGTTCGTCGTGCACGACGCGGCGGTCAGGACGTCGTGAACCGCCGGGTCATAGCGGTCGTCGTTGACGCCGACGACGACGTTCAGCGCCCGCGGATCCTTCACCGGCGCGGCGACGATGACCTTCTTGACGCCGCGCGCGAAGTACGGCTGCAGCGACTCAACGGTGCGGAACTTCCCGCTGCACTCGAGCACCACCTCGGCCCCGTCGTCCTCCCACGGCACGTCGGCCGGCCGGGCGTCGGCGCTGTAGGCGATCGGCATGCCGTCGATGGTCAGCGTGTCGCCGTCGCCGTCGGCGGGCCGGTGCCAGCGGCCGTGCACCGAGTCAAAGCACAACAGGTGCGCCGCCGTGTGGGCGTCGCCGGCCGTCTCGTTGACGTGGACGAAACGCAGGTCGTCGCGCTCCCACGCGACCCGGAGCGCGAGCCGTCCCATCCGGCCGAAGCCGTTGATCGCGACACGGGTCGCCGTCATGCTCGGCGAGTCCTACGGCGCTCGGCAGCCGCAGCCGGCGGGCGCCCGTGCCGTCTCGCCGCAGCAGTCGCTCTTCGCGCTCGGTTCGCAGCACTCCGCCAGCGCCTGCGAAGAGCAGCAAGCACCATCGGCCGCGGGCTTGCGCGCGCGGATGATTGCCGCTGTGGCGTGCTCGTGAACGCGGTGCGTCTCGCGGATCTCGACGTCGGTCAGGCCCGCGGCCTCGAGCAGGCTGACGAACTCGTCGTGCGTGAGCGCGCCCGCGATGCAGCCGGTCCACTGCGCCATGTCGGCGCGTGTGGCCTCGTCCATCGCCGGGTCGGCGATGACGTCGGAGACGGCGAAGCGCCCGCCGGGGCGCAGGACACGGGCAACCTCGCGCAGCACTGCCGCCTTGTCGCCCGACAGGTTGATGACGCAGTTGGAGATGACGACGTCGACCGACGCGTCGGCGAGCGGGATCTGCTCGATGTGGCCCTTGACGAACTCGACGTTCACCACCCCCGCCTCCTGCGCGTTGACGCGTGCGAGTGCGAGCATCTCGTCGGTCATGTCCAGGCCGATCGCCCGCCCGCTCGCGCCGACGCGGCGCGCGCTGATCAGCACGTCGGCGCCGGCGCCCGAGCCGAGGTCGAGCACGGTCTCGCCCTCGTGCAGGTCGGCCACCGCCGTCGGCACGCCGCAGCCGAGCGACGCGCCGACGGCATTCGCCGCGCCGGCCGCCTCGCCGGCGTCGTAGAGCGCGTCGCCGAAGACCTGCACGCCGGAGGCGTCGGTCAGCGAGACCTCGGCGGGCCGCAGCAGGACGACGGGGCCGCCGCACCTGCGGCGGCGCCGCGCGCGGCGGCGGCGTACTTCTCGCGCACCTGGTCGCGAACCGTGTCGGGCTCGGTCAGCTCAGCCACGTCGTCAATCCCTCCAGCCCCTGCGGGCGGATGTAGTAGTACGTCCAGGTGCCGCGGCGCTGGGACGCGAGAACGCCCGCGCCGATGAGCACCCTGAGGTGCTTCGCCAGCGCCGGCTGCGACATGTCGAAGAGCGGCACGAGTTCGCACTGGCAGACGGCCTCCGGTGCGGCAGCACGCACGGCATCGACGATCCGCAGTCGAGTCGGGTCGCCCAGCGCCTTGGCCACCGTCGCCAGCGTGCTCGCCTGCTGCTCCGTGACGGTCGTCTGCGCCGGGGTGGTGCAGCGGCCCGCGGGTTGCCGGCGGCGGGGTGTGAGAACGGGCGCGCTGCTGCTCATGGGGCGCACCATACATAACCAGATGGTTCTGTCAATACCATCGAGTTATGTCTCGATTCCGCTGCCACCAGCACCGCCGGGGGAGACAGGGCGCCGCCCTGGGCGCCTCCTCCTCGCCTTACGCCGCGCGATCGTCGCGCCGGACGGCCGCCCTGGCAAGAGTCACGCTCGGTGGAGTTCGCGAAGTAGCGACGATACTGCTGCCCATGGCGTCACGGTATGTGCCCGCAGCGGGCCGCGTCGGTTCGACGCGGCGCTACGACAGGTCGATCGCGCTGACGATGCGCGAAGAGCATTGGCGACCGCTCCTGCGCGACCGCGTGCTGAGCGGCGTGCCCGCGAACGGCCACGTGGTCGATGTCGGGGCGGGCACCGGTACCCTTGCGATCGCGATGGCGCAGGCGCGCCCCGATGTCACGGTCACCGCCGTCGACGGCGATCCAGAGATCCTGGCGCTCGCGCGCGCGAAGCCCGGCGCGGAGCGGGTGCTGTGGCGCAGCGGCCTGGCCGACGCGCTGCCGCTCGAGTCCGCCACCGCCGACGCCGTCGTCAGCTCGCTGGTGCTGCATCACCTCGACTGGGCCGCCAAGCAGCGGGCGCTCGTCGAGATGGCACGCGTGCTGCGCGCCGGGGCGAGGCTGCACATCGCCGACTGGGGGGCGCCCGCGACGCCGCTGCTGCGGGCATCGTTCTTCGTGCTGCAGATCATCGACGGCTTCGACGGGACCCGTGACCATGCTGCGGGACGCATCGCCCAGCTCGTCGGCGCGTCCGGCTTCGGCGACGTCCAGGTCCATCGTCGTCTCAGAACGGCCTGGGGGACGCTCGAGCTGCTCGAGGCGCGCACGTGCCGCTGAGGCGCGGCGTAGTCCGCCGACCGACGGTATCCGGCGTCGAACCCGGCCACGAACGACGCATCGCCGTCCTCACCCGGTCGCCGTCATGGCCAGCACGACGCCGATCAGGTTCAGCAGTGCGTGTGTCGCGATGCACGGGTGGACGCTGTTGGTGGCGCTGCGCAGGTAGCCCAAGCGAGACCGAAGGCGATCAGCGCGGGCAGTTGCTCGAGCTGTCCGTGAAAGAGTCCGAAGGCGAGCGCGGTGAGCGCGATCACGGTGCCTCGGCCGTAGCGCTCGAACAGCGTGAAGCCCAGTCCGCGGAACATGAGCTCCTCTAGGACGGGCGAGACCACGACGAGCACGAGCGCGTTCAGGACGAACGGCAGGGCACGATCCCGGTCCCATGCGTCGCCGTTGCCCTCGGCCTCCCCCTGCTGCAGAAACGGGAAGAAGGCGAGCAGCACCAGCATGCCGGCGACGATCAGGACCGCGACGAGCGCCAGACGCGTGAACGACCACGAGGGGCGCCTGAGCCCGAACGTCGCGCGCCGATCGTCAGGGCCGGCGATCCGCAGGACGATGGCGAGCTGCAGAGCGGACACGACGACCGCGAACAGCACCGTGGAGTAGCGGTAGCGCACGTCGTCGGGCAGGTCGTAGGTCAGCTTCACGCCGACGATCAGCAGCGCGGAGGCGCCGACGAGCGCGGCCCAGGCGAGCAGGCGCCCGCTGCCGCGCGCGCCGTCGGCGCCGTCGTTCACAGTGCCACCGTGGCCGCTGCTGCACCCCTGCCGCGGCGCTGCGCGCGCACGGGCGCGCGCGCGCCATAGGCGTAGCCCAGACCGATCAGCAGCGCGATCACGGCGAACGCGATCTGTGCGCCGTCTCCGTCCGCGACCGCGTCGATGCCGCCGAAGTGCGTCGCGCGGAGCAGGTAGATCGCGGCGATCGCGACGAGGCCGGTGCGCAGGAGCGGCAGACGACGCAGGTCTCCGGCGCCGGCGAGCCCGTAGAGCCCGAACATGGCGAAGGCTGCGCAGGTGATCAGCGTGAGGACGTAGGGCAGCGCCGCACCCTGCGAGGCGAGCTCGCGCATGTCCTCTTCGATGCCGACCGCTGCGAACATGCTCCACGCCCAGATCAGGCCGATCGCCTGTCCGGCGGCGATCGCGATGTTCGCCCAGCCTGCGGCGCTCAGCGCGCGCTGCGCCGAAGACGTGATGTGCGGTGCGCTGGTGTTGGTCATGACGCTGCTCCTTGTAGGACGGATCGATGTGCTGTCTCGTGGTCGCGAGTGCGCCACGCCGTGAACGCGAAGGTCAGGCCGAGCACGCTGAAGCACGCGTAGACCCAGATGTAGATCGCCGGTGTGAGGACCGGGAACGGCTCGCCGGCGATCGCGGCGGCGAGGGTGGCGCCGAGCCTGAGGACGCCGACCGTCGCCATGATCGCGAAGCCGAGCCAGGCCGATGCCGCCCGCAGCCGCCGTGGTACGCGCCGGCCCCACGGCTTTACGAGCGACAGCAGGATCGCGCCCGCCAGTAGCGCCGGCAGGACGGTGCCCCAGAGCGCGAGCTGCGGTCCACCGATCTGGTCGATGAACTCCTCGAAGGCCGCCGTGTCGCGGATGCCGAACGTGCTGCCCAGCCCCCACGCGACCTTTATGACGGCGTATCCCGCCGCGGCGGCGCAGCCCAGGTAGGCCGCGTTGGCCGTCTGCTTGTCGGGTGTGGATGTCATGGCCGTCACTCTCGCGTCGGTGGGCGGTTCCTGCGTCCCCTGTGCGAGCGATCTGGATCACCCGTGCGAGGGATTCGCCGCGCCCCGGCCGTCTGTCACGATCGCCACATGCCCGGACCGCGTGACGTGCTCGCCATCCTCGTGAGCAGGTCGACCTGGCGACGCATCGCCTACCTCATGATCGGCGGAGCGCTCGCCGCGCCGTACCTCCTGCTCGCGAGCTTCGCGGGGCCGGTACTCGAGGGCGGGCTCGGGGTCGCCGGGGCCTGGGCGGTGATTAGCGCCACGTACTTCGTCGCGCTGCCGATCGCCACGGGGATGCTCACGACCGTGCGCGAGCTCGAGGTCGGCGCGGCGCGCCGGCTGCTCGACGTGCCGCTCGCCGACACCGAGTCGCCGCGCGGCGCCGTCTCGTGGGCGACGCGCCGGCGCTCGGCGGCGTGGTTCGTCGCTCACCTCGTGCTCGGCCTCGTGATCTGCCTCCTCGCCCTCGTCATGCCCCCCGCGGTGGTCGCGGTGTGCCTGGCCCCGTTCGCGACCGGTGACGTCCAACTCGGCCAGCTGGACCCGACCGTGCCCGGCGGACCCGGCAGCGCCTGGCTCGTCCCGCTCGCACTGCTGGCGCCCGTCGCGCTCGTCTACCTCGCCGCGGGCGCGAGCGCCCTGTTGGCACGCATCGCGCCGCGCCTGCTCGGCCCTTCGCCCGCCGAGCAGCTCGCCGCCCTGCAGCGCCAGGCCGTGCACCTGGCCGAGCGCAACCGGCTCGCCCGCGAGCTGCACGACTCGGTCGGCCACGCGCTCAGCATCGTGACCGTCCAGGCCGGCGCCGCCGGTCGCGTGCTCGACAGCGATCCCGCCTTCGCTCGCCGGGCCCTGACCGACATCGAGACCTCCGCGCGCAACGGCCTGCGCGACCTCGACCATGTCCTCGGCCTGCTGCGCGACGATCAGGCCGCGCGCGCTCCCACGCCCACCCTCGCCGACCTGCAGCGGCTCGTCGCCAGCACACGGTCGGCCGGCATCGACGTCAGCGCCGAGTTGACCGGTTGTCTCGACGACGTGCCCCAGGCGGTCTCCCGTGAGGCGTATCGGATCGTGCAGGAGAGCCTGACCAACGCCGCGCGTCACGCGGGCCAGGTGCCGGTCAGCCTGAACCTCACGGTCGGATCCGAGCACCTCGAGCTCGAGCTGACCAACCCGCTCGACGCGTCGCATCCGCAGCGCAGCGGCGGCGGACGCGGCCTGAACGGCATCCGGGAACGCGTCATGAGCCTGCGCGGCGAGGTATCGGCCGGCCCCGACGCCGGGCGCTGGCGGATCGCCGTGCGCCTGCCGCTGCATCCGGCGCCATGAACCTCGGCGTCCTGCTCGTCGACGACGAACCGCTGATCCGCAGCGGCCTGCGCGCGATCATCGACGCCGAGCCCGACCTGACCGTGCTCGCAGAGGCCGAGGACGGCGCCGCCGTCACGCCGCTCGTGCGCCGGCTGCGGCCCGATGTCGTGCTGATGGACGTCCGGATGCCCGTCGTCGACGGCATCGAGGCGACCCGCCGCCTGCTCGCCAACGTCGACGATCCGCCGCGCGTGCTCGTCCTGACGACCTTCGAGAACGACGACTACGTCTTCGACGCCCTGCGCGCCGGCGCGTCGGGATTCATGCTCAAGCGCGCCCGCCCCGACGAGGTCGTCCGTGCCATCCGGCTGCTGGCCGCGGGCGACTCACTGCTCTTTCCAGCCGCGATCCGCGAGCTCGCGGCACGGCACGCACCCGCGCGTGTTCCCGCCGGGGGTCTCGACAGCGCCGGCCTGACAGATCGCGAAGCGCAGATCCTGCGCCTGATGGCGCAGGGCCTGTCAAACGCCGAGATCGCCGCGCAGCTCGTCGTCAGCCCGGAAACCGTCAAGACCCACGTCGCCCATGTGCTCACCAAGCTCGATGCCCGCGACCGCACGCAGGCGGTCATCCGCGCGTACCACAGCGGGTTCATCACTCCGCTTGACCGGTGATCGGCGGCCGACCAAACGGGTGCGGATTTGCCGGACGGACCACTTAGTATCAGCGCGATGGCATCGCGCTACGTGCCGGCCGCGGGTCGCGTGGGTTCCACGCGGTTGTATGACCGAAGCCGGGCTCGGACCGGGTGCAGTGGCGTAGCGGGCTGGCCGACGACCTGCCGCTCCAGGGCACCACGGCCGACGCTCGTCGTCAGCTCACTGGTCATGCACTATCTCAACTGGAGCACGAAGCGCCATCTTCTGCGCGGAATCCAACGCTTGGTGTTTGTCGCCATTCGCTGCGTGGGGGCGCCGATGATGTCGCCCGGCAGTTGTCGAGCGGCTGGCCGCGCTTCCTGATGAGCAGCGCGAAGTCATATGCTCGCGTTCTACGAGCAGCTCACGCATCGGGAGATCGCCTTGCGTCTGGGTCTTCCGCTTGGCACCGTGAAGGGCCGCGTCCGGCTTGCAATGAATCGCCTGCGCGGCGAGATCCATCATGTCAGCGGCTGACGCCTCCACTGGCCCGGCCTGGTACGAGCGCGCCGCGCCAGCCCGCCCGGGGCGCACCAGACCATTCCGGCGGTCGGGACCGTCGCGTGTGGAGATGACGACGTCGCCGCGCTCATCCGCCGCGCCGCCCAGATCGGCATTCCCGCATGGCGAGTGACCACGGCACTCGGGCTTCCGACGCTCCTGTGACCGATCAATGGTTCAAAGACGACGAGCGCCGCATGCTGTGGCTCAGGCGGCGTCGCCGCCGCCGCCACGCCTCGCACGCCGCCCACGATCACATCCACGAGACCAAGGGTCCGCGACATCGTCTGAGCCGAATGGCAGGTGGTTTGATGATCCACGACTCGCGAGCGCGAACGAACGAACGCTCCGATCGACCGACGATATATAGGATCAGCGCTGCGATGCATCGAGCTGCGTATCACGATGTGCCTGTCTGGCTCACGGTCGGGATCCAATCCGCCCAGCGCTGCACCGTTGGGCTGGCGTCACCGGTATGAGGGTGACGGTGACCGGTGCGACCGGATACGTCGGCACCCGCCTCGTGGGGGCACTGATGGCGCGCGGCGACGAGGTGACGGTCCTGTCGCGCAACGCGACTCGCGCGCGAGAGCGACTGGGTGTCGACGCAGCCGAATGGGACTGGACGGCGGGACCGGCGCCAGCCGCCGCCCTGGCGGGTCGTGACGTCGTCGTGCACCTCGCCGGCGAGCCCGTCGCTCAGCGCTGGAACCGGGTGGTCAAGCAGACGATCCGCGACAGCCGGGAGCTCGGCACGCGCCAGCTCGTCGCCGGTCTCCAAGCCGCAAATCCTCGTCCGAGCCGACTGCTGTGCGCCTCGGCGTCGGCATATTACGGTGCGCACGGCGACGAGATCGTCGACGAGACGAGCCCAGCCGGTCCCGGTTGGCTTGCTGACGTGTGCGTGCGCTGGGAACGCGAGGCCGACGGGGCATCAGCCCTCGGCATGAGCGTCGTCACGGTCAGGACGGGCATCACGCTGGACGCCGGCGCGGGCGCGTTGGCGAGCATGCTGCCGCCGTTCAAGCTCGGGGTCGGCGGACCGCTGGCCGGCGGCCACCAATACGTACCATGGATTCACCGCGATGACCTGCTCGACCTGTACCTGTGCGCGATCGACGCTGACGGCTTCGCCGGGCCGATCAACGCCTCGGCACCCAACCCGGTCACGAACCGGGAGTTCTCGCGCGCGCTCGGCCGCGCCCTGCATCGCCCGGCGATCGTGCCCGTCCCCGGCCTGGCGGCGAGGCTCA
This sequence comes from Solirubrobacterales bacterium, assembly GCA_038233375.1. Taxonomy (GTDB): domain Bacteria; phylum Actinomycetota; class Thermoleophilia; order Solirubrobacterales; family Solirubrobacteraceae; genus CADCVQ01. The sequence goes on along the minus strand of JBBSMC010000017.1, from coordinate 31,908 downwards.
TGGTCGGCGAGGTCGGCAACTATGCCGTCAGCGGCGTACGGATGATCCCCGGCCGCGCGGAACAGCTCGGATACACGTTCACGTATCCGAACCTCGACGCCGCGTTAGCCGAGACCCTGAGCTGACCGGTCGCGCATGCGCAGCGAGCCAAGCCCTGCGAGGCCCAACGACGCCAACGGCGTCCGTCTGGCGGTCTGAGCGCATGCCGATCCGCGCGGCCAAGCACCGGCGTCAGGGGCCCAACGACTTTCCGGCTTTGCAGCGCGTGCTTGACCGCGCCTCGAGCGCCGTCAATCGGCGACTGCGCGCGAACCGTGCGCCAGCACTGATCGCGGCGGCTGCGGTGCCGGTCGCTGTCGGACTGATCGCCGCGCGCAAACGCATCGGCATGCACCCAGCGCTGACCCTACCGCTCGGCTGTGTCCCGCCGCTCGGCCTCGCGATCGCGGTCCCGAAGGGCCGCAAGCGCTACCTCGCGGTGTCCGCCGGCTACATGCACCTCTTCAAGCTCGGCTGGGAACTGCCCTACGACGATGTCGACAAGCTCCGCAAGCGCCTGTGGATCGACCAGCCGATTCGCTTTGACACGATCGTCGGGCTCGGCGTCGCACCCGGCCTGCGGCTGCAACGTGCGCTGCGCACAAGCGGTGAGGTCACGTCGCTGGACCGTCTGGTGACCGTCGTGTACGGATCATGGTTCGTGCCGCATCTGCTCTTCGGCTATCTGCTCGCGCGCCACCCGCAATACGCGCCGCGCGTCGGCGCGCGACTGTCAGCCGCCTACCACCTGACCTGCCCGTTCTATTTCCTGGCGCCCGAAGCACCACCATGGTGGGCGTCTGAGAAGGAAGGCCGCATGGACGGCGAGATCGAACGCGTCGCACGACTCGTCGTCTGCGACCTCCTCAACCGCGAATCGCCCAAGGACGGCGCCGTCCCCGGCAACCCCTGGGGCGCAATGCCGTCAGACCACATCTCCTCAGCGGCGATCACAGCGATGAGCCTCGCTGAGATCAACGCACTGTACGGCGCGCTGGGCTGGACGTACTTCGCCGCCGCAGCATTCTCGATCGTCTACCTCGGCGAGCACTACGTCGCCGATGTCATCGTCGGCCTGCTCATCGCCGAGGCCGTCCGCCGTGGCGAGCCGCTCGCAGCTCCATTCGTTCGCGCTGTTGCACGAGCGGTCACGTAAGCACACCTCACGGATGGCCTCCGACGTCGTCGTGCCCTCCGACCGAGCACGCCGCGGCCAACCGCTGCTCGTAGGCGGCGCGCTGCTCGTCGACGAACAGCTCGGGGTAGCGCCATCATCGGCGGTCCGAGGCTCTCGACGGAGGTGCCGGTCGGCGCGGTCAACGGGTTGGACACGGATGGCGTCATCAGCTGCGACAACGTCGTGACCGTTTCCTCGACTGCGCTCGGACGACAGGTCGGCGTGCTGCTGCCAGACCAGGAAGCGGCACTGAGCACCGCTATCCGCGCCGCCTTCGACCTCGCCTGAGCTGAGCCTGAGTCTCTGCCGCCGCCTCAGCGCGCGGTCATCGCGTCGAGCGCGATGTCGGGCAGCTCGCGCTCGAGCTGCTGCAGCCCGTACTCGTGGCGGAAGACGACGAGCAGCGTTCCGTCGGCGCGCTCGAGGATCTCGCCCCAGCGTGACGCGCGCACGGCCGGCGCGTCCTGCGGCGAGACGCGGCGCGCGACCGACCAGTCGCGCGGGTCGATGCTGACGGTGACGCCGAACTCCGTCGCCAGCCGCTCCAGAGCGACCTCGAACTGGAGCGGGCCGACCGCGGCGAGGATCGGCGACGGCTCGTCGCCGCGGCGCAGCACGTGCACCACGCCCTCTTGGTCGAGCTGCTCGAGGCCCTTGTGAAACTGCTTGCGCCGCCCCGGATCGCGGTTGTGGATCGTCACGAAGTGCTCGGGCGCGAGCGTCGGGATCGCGCCGAAGCGCACCGGCTCGTCGAGGTACAGCGTGTCGCCGACGAGCACGTCGGTGGCGTTGACGATGCCGATCACGTCGCCCGGATAGGCGTCGTCGACGACCGTCCGGTCCTGGCCGAAGAGCTCGTGCGCGTAGGCCAGCGCGATCGGCTTGCCGGTGCGCGCGTTGATCGCGCGCATGCCGCGCTCGAAGCGCCCCGAGCAGACGCGCATGAACGCGATCCGGTCGCGGTGGCGGGGATCCATGTTCGCCTGGACCTTGAAGACGAGCGCCGAGAACGGGGCGTCGAGCGCGCGCACGGCGCCATCGGCGTCGGGCCGGCCGGGTGGCGGCGGGGCGATCTCGATCAGCGTGTCGAGCAGGTGGCGCACGCCGAAGTTCGACAGCGCCGAGCCGAACAGCACGGGGGAGAGCTCACCGGTGGCGAAGCGGGCGGGATCCCACGCGGCGCCGGCGGCCTCGAGCAGCTCGAGCTCCTCGACGGCGGTGCTCCACGAGTCGCCCTCCTCGCGACGTGCCTGGTCCGGCGAGACCTGCTCCTCGGGCGCCATCGTCGCGCCGCGTGCCGTTCGCGTGAAGCGCACGAAGTCGCCGCCCTCGCGGTCGAGCACGCCGCGGAAGTCGCCGGGAATCCCGACGGGCCAGGTGAGCGGCACAGCGGCCATCTTCAGCGTCTCCTCGACGTGGTCGATCAGCTCCAGCGGCTCCATGCCGGGCCGGTCGTACTTGTTGACGAACGTGATCAGCGGGATCCCGCGGGCGCGCGCGACCTGAAAGAGCTTCAGCGTCTGCGCTTCGACGCCGCGCGCCGCGTCGAGCAGGATGACCGCGCTGTCGGCGGCGGCCAGGACGCGCAGCGTGTCCTCGGAGAAGTCGCGGTGGCCCGGGGTGTCGAGCAGGTTGAAGACGACGTCGCGATGCTCGAAGCGCAGCGCCGTCGAGCTGATCGAGATGCCGCGGCGCTGCTCGACCTCCATCCAGTCCGAGCGCGCCTCGCGGCGGCCGCTGCGGGCTTTGACCGAGCCGGCCTCGGTGACCGCGCCGCCGTAGAGCAGCAGCTTCTCGGTCAGCGTCGTCTTGCCCGCGTCGGGGTGGGAGATGATCGCGAACGTGCGTCGTCGCGACGCCTCGGCGGCGATCGGTTCAGCGCCGACCGCCAGGCCGGGCCCGGAGCTTGCGACGGCGGCCTGCACGGGGAGTCAGGCTAGCGTGCGTCCCCGGATACCCTTCGGAGCGCATGAAGCGCTACCACGTCACGACGTTCGGCTGCCAGATGAACGAGCACGACTCCGAGCGGATGAAGGGCATGCTCGAGTCGCTCGGCTACGGCGAGGCGGCGGCGCCCGACGAGGCCGACGTGATCCTCTTCAACACCTGCTCGATCCGCGAGAAGGCCGACACGAGGTTCCTCGCGCACCTCGGCCACGCCAAGCGCCTGAAGCTCGAGGATCCGTCGCGGATCATCGGCGTCGGCGGCTGCTGGGCACAGTCGGTCAAGGACGAGGTGTTCGCGCGCTTTCCCTTCGTCGACGTCGCCTTCGGTCCCGGCCAGGTCCCCAAGCTCGCCGAGTTCCTCACCTCCGACTCGCTGACCGCCCAGGGCTTCTTCGAGTTCGAGGGCTTCACCGGCCATCTGCCCGGCAAGCGCGCCCGCGACTTCCAGGCCTGGGTGCAGATCTCCGTCGGCTGCAACTCGAGGTGCTCGTACTGCATCGTTCCGTCCACGCGCGGGCGCGAGGTCTCGCGGCCGGCCGACGAGCTCGTCGAGGAGGTTCGCGCCCTGGCCGCCGACGGGGTGCTCGAGGTCACGCTGCTGGGCCAGAACGTCAACTCCTACGGGCGCGATATCCGGCCCGCCCGGGGACGGGGTACGTCGTTCGCTCAGCTCCTCGAACGGCTCGACGCGATCGACGGCATCGAGCGCATCCGCTATACGAGCCCGCACCCGAAGGACATGAAGGAGGACGTGATCCTCGCGCACGCCCAGCTGGCGTCCGTCTGCGAGCACATCCACCTGCCGCTGCAGTCCGGCTCGTCGTCGATTCTCAAGGCGATGCGCCGCACGTACACGCGCGCGCGCTACCTCGACCGCGTCGCGCTGATCCGCGAGCACGTACCCGACGCGGCGATCACAACCGACATCATCGTCGGCTTCCCGGGGGAGAGCGAGGCCGACTTCGCGCAAACGCTCTCGCTGTGTGAAGAGGTCGGCTACGACGGCGCGTTCACGTTCGTCTTCTCCCCGCGGCGGGGTACCGAGGCGGGCGCGATCACCGAGGGACTCGTGCCGCACGACGAGAAGGTCGAGCGGATGCAGCGCCTCGTCGAGGTCGTCCAGCGGCGCGCCAGCGCGCGCGCGCAGCGCTTCGTCGGCCGCTCGCTGGACGTGCTTGTGGAGGGCACGTCGCGAACGGACCCAACGCGCCTGCGCGGGCGCTCGCGACACAACAAGGCCGTGAACTTCAGCGGTCTCGCGGCACCCGGCGAGATCGTGCCGGTGCAGATCACCGGTGCGACGAGCCAGACGCTGATCGGCGAGCTGTCGCTGCTGGCCGCGGCGTCAAGCGGCCGCTGAGCGTCCCGCCGGCGCGGCGCGGACCGTCACCCACGAGTCCTTCGTGATCTTCAGGATCACGAGCGTGATCGCGAGTCCGATCAGTGGGTCGGCGATGCTCGCGCCCAGCGCGACCGCGGCGGCGCTGGCGATGACGGCGAGGCTGACGTAGGCGTCCGCGCGCGCGTGAGCGCCGTCGGCGACGAGCGCGGGGCTGTCGAGGCGCCGGCCGGCGCGCGTGCGGATCTGCGCCGCCCACCAGTTCCCCGCGAAGCCGACCGCGCCGGCCAGCGCGAGCGCCGTGAGGTACTCGGGCTCGTGCGGGTTCAGCAGCCGGTCGATCGCCTCGTAGCCGGCGACGCAGGCGCTGACGAAGATCGCGAGCACGACGGCGAGCCCGGCCCAGCGCTCGGCGCGCGCGCTGCGCAGGGCGAAGGCGATCGCCAGCGGGATCGCGGTGGCGGCGTCGCCGAAGTTGTGGATCAGGTCGGCGAGCAGGGCGACGCTGCCGGAGGCGACGAAGACGAGCAGCTGGAGGATCGCCGTCGTGCCGAGCACGAGCAGCGCAAGGCCGACTGCGCGCAGGCCTTCGCGCGAGCGCTTGATCGATTCGTGCACGAGGCCGTGGCTGTGTCCGCCGTGGCCGTGGGTGTGCCCGTGGCCGTGCGGGTGGTCGTGGTCGTGCGCGGGGTCGTGCGCGTTCGGATCGTCGTGCGTGAGGAGGTCGTCGGCGGCCACGCCTAGCCTCGTTCCCGCTCGAGGCGCTCCAGACGCGCCGTCAGCCGCCGTACTTCGGCGACGAGGTCGTCCTCGCGCGACCTGTGCACGATCTCGAGCTTGAGGCCGTCGGGGTCGTAGAAGAAGACGGCGTAGTAGCCGGGCGTGTAGTCGTACTCCTCGGGGCCGCTCTCGATCTCGGCGCCGCGGTCGCGCAGCCAGGCCGCGCGCTCATCGACGGCCGAGCGGGTGCTGGCGGCGAAGGCGAGGTGATGCAGCCCCACGGCGAAGCGGTCGTAGGGGAGGGGATGGGCGTCGGACTGCGCCTCGCGCAGGCTGACCGAGCCCATGCCGCCGATCCGGCCGAGGTAGACCACGCGCTCGCCGCGCTCGCCCTCGATCTCGCTCAGGCGCACATACCCCAGCGGCTCGAGCAGCCTCCGGTAGAAGTCAAGGCTCTGCTCCAGCGACGTCACGACGAGGTCGAGGTGATCGATCGCGCTCATGGGGCCGGGATGCTAACCCCACCAGCGCATGGCATCCGCGACCTGGCAAGTGGGCAAGATGCGCTGGCGGCACGTCGAACCGCTGGTCGGCGGGAGTCTCAGGTTTCAGCGGTCCAGCGCGCTTCGTCACGGCCCTGACGGACCCCACCGGCCCGGACAAGGCCACACGCTCGAGCACGCGATCTCGGCTCCGGCGTGTCGGTCCGAAGCGCTTGACGCATCGATCTCAGGCGACGAGCTCGCGCAGCGCGGCCACGTGGTCGTCGAGCGCTGTCCGGCCGTTGTCGGTCAGCGAGTGCCATGTGCGCGGCCACTTGCCGACGTGGCCTTTGCGGATCGTGATGTAGCCGGCTTCCTCAAGCGCTGAAGCGTGTCGTGAGAGCACGGAGTCGCTGACGGCGAGCGTGTCGCGCAGGAAGCGGAACTCGAGTTCGTCGGCCTTGCTCAGCGCTGCCATCATCGAGAAGCGGATCGGCTGGTGGATGAGCTCGTTGAGGCGCGTTCGCGGGTGGCTGGTCGCGGGCGTGCTCATGACGTGCGCCTGAGGCGCAGCCCCCATGCCAGCGGCGGGATCGCGGCCGCGATGCCGGCGATGGTGTACGCGAGGGCGGTGTGCCCGTCCAGCAGTGTGGCGCTGACGCCCATCAGCATCATCCAGACGCTGATCGCGGGCCAGGTCCACTGCGGAGAGCGTTCGCGGACGGCGATCCAGCGCCGCGAGCCGAAGTACGTCATGCACGCGGCATAGCCGGCGATCGCGATCGTCACCCAGCCCCACGTCGTGCGGTCAAAGAGATCGAAGCCGGGAATGACGAGCGCGGTCAGCAGCCCGACGCCGACATAGGGCACGTGCTCCTTCGGTCGCCGCTCCGTGACGGTCTGGGCGATGCGATCGCCCTCGTTCAACATCGTCTCAGCCTCCGCCTTGGTCACCATGTGGCTCCCCTTCAAGAATCGGATGAAAGTACTTGTGGCAAAGGAAAGTACTTGCGAGCAGCTGGCTTGTCAAGTGGGTGTGCGGTGGCACAACCTGACGATCGCCGAGGACGAGGAAGCGCGCCTGCCCGGCTACCGCGATCCGGCCACGGTGCGCCGCTTCGACGCGCCGGAGGCACTCGACGTCCGCTTCTACGAGGTCCACGCGAAGTCGCCGATCAACCGCGTCCCGGAGGCGTCGCAGATGCCGTTTCGCTGGAAGATCAACCCGTACCGCGGATGCACTCATGCGTGCACGTACTGCGCATGGGCGAGACCCCGATTCTCATGGGTGACGGGCGCCACAAGCCGCTGCGCAAGCTGCGCGTCGGTGACGAGATCTACGGCACCGAGCGACGCGGGCGGTAGCGGCGAGGGCCTCATCGCCCAGGTCGCCGACTTGGACAGCGACGCGGCAGGAGGCATCGATGCGGCACAGGCGAGCGCGCTCGTCGACAAGCACAAGCTGATCGTGGAGGCGGAATTCGCGCAGGTGATGAAGGTCCTCGCCCGCGAAGGCAACACGCTGTCCCCGGTCGTCCGCAACGCCTGGGACGGCAAGACGCTTCAGACGATCGACAAGAACAGCCCCGTTGCGGGCCACCGACGCGCACATCGCGATCATCGGCCACGTCACCAAGGACGAGCTCCTGCGCTACCTCAACGCCACCGAACTGGCCAACGGGTTCTTCAACCGCTTCCTCGTGATCGCCGTGCAGCGCAGCAAAATCCTGCCGTTCGGCGGCTCTCTCGGCGGCGAAGAGCTCGACGGCATCGGCCGGCGCGTCGCGATCGCCCTGAGGCACACCCGGACCGCCGCGGCGATCGCCTTCAGCCCGGCCGCCCGCGAGAAGTGGATCGACGTCTACCCTGAGCTCTCCGAAGCGCGGCCTGGGATGCACGGCTCCGCGACCGCCCGCGCCGAAGCCCATACCGCCCGCCTGGCCCTCGTCTACGCGCTCCTGGATGCGTCCGGACTGCGCGACTACCGTGCTGGTTGTTCGTGGGTCTCGCCGACGCCGTTGGTTTGCTCGTCGAGAGCGCTCATCGCTCCGTGGTAGGTGGCGGTGCGCCACGCGTAGTACGTGCTCTGGGGAATGTGGTGTTCCTCGCAGACATCTTGGACGGATCGCTCGCCGGCGGCGGCGGCGCTGAGGACGATCTGCAGCTTGTGGCTGGCGTCGGGTTCGTCAGCGGGTTTGGCGATCGGTGCCGGCGGGGTGTCGGGGTTACCGGGTTCGTCTCGGATCAGGCGTCCGCCGCGGAACGTGCCGGCGGCGATCGCCATCCCGGCGGCGACGAGGATGATGTCCTTCAGGACGTATTGGCCCTCGAGCGTGGGTGCGTGATGTGGCCCGCTGAACAGGCGTCCGGTGAGGAGCACGAGGGGAGCGAGAATCCCGATGAACTGAACGACGAGCAGCCAGACGGCGACGCGCATCCAGCGGTTGGCGAGCAGGCAGATCCCGATGAAGCACTCCAGCGTGGCGATCGCGACGATGCCGACCTGCCAGGGGATCAGGCCGAACGTCAGCAAGTCGATCGTCTTGATCGACAGGCCTTGTGCGGGGCTGACGCCGGGGAAGAACTTCAGGACACCGAAACCCAGGAAGATCGCGCCGACGGTGATCCGCAGTGCCTTGATGGCGTGACGGACCAGCAGGCCGTGCAGCTTCTCCTCGATCGTGACGAGGCGTTCGCTAAGCATGCTCATGCTCGCTACTGCGGATGCGACGTGCCGACCGGTTCACGTGTACTTGCGGGTGTGCCGGAAACCGGATCGGAGCCATCTAGGACGCGACACGGTCGATGTCGCCGCGTAGTCGTTGCAGGCCGAGGCGCATGCGTCCCTTGACGGTGCCCGCGGGAAGGTGCAGGTGCTCGGCGATCTCCGTGTGGGTCAGCTGGCCGTAGAAGGCGAGCGTGATGACCTCTCGCTGCGCGTCGGGGAGTTGGGCCAGCAACCCCAGCAGATCGTGCGCTTCGGCGCGTCCGGCGACGAGCTCGGAGACATTGCTGGGTGCGGGCAGCGTGTGCAGGCGCTCGTCGCTGGCGCGGTGCGCGGCGTGCGGGGCGTTGCGGCGAGCGATGTCGATCGCTCGGTGACGCGCGATCGTCAGCACCCACGCAGCGACCTTGCCGCGCTGCTGCTCGTAGCTTTGGCGGGTCGCCCAGATCGAGATGAAGGTCTCTTGGACGGCTTCTTGGGCGCGGCCGTCGTCACGACATACCGACCGCGCGATCCGGTAGGCCCGATCGTAGTAGAGGTCATACAGCTCGCCGAGCGCGCCGACGGACCCGGCCTTGACGTCCGCCATCACCTCGTCATCGTCAACGGCGCCGCTGCCGGCCGCGGATCCCGGGGCAGTCATGTGGCGCTCGCTGCGGCGAGCGGGGTTGCGTCGAGAAAGAACAGTTCGGCGGCGACGCCGGGCGTGGTCTGGTTGGCGCTCATGAACGCGACGACGCGGCGGTGCGTCAGCCGTTCGATCGCGGCGGTGAACTCGTCCTGGGTGTCGGTCTGAAACGCGACGCGCCCGTCGATGACCGTGGTGCTTGACCCCGCGTCGATCATTGTCACCTCGTGCTCGGTGAGGATGTTCTCCAGCACGCACAGCACGATGTTGTCATTGATGTACGTCGTCGCGGTCGTCCGATCGTGCCCGTACACCCTCGCGTACAGCGCCACGATCTCCGAGGAGATCGCCCGCGTCAATGCCGACGCCACGGCCAACCCTCGCCGCACTCGAGAACCACCGTGGAGGTGTTGCGCTGCTCAATGCTCTGGGTGCTCAACGTGGGCGCGCCGTACCGGTTCCGGGATGAGCGGATCGTTGTCGACGAGCTCCTGGTATCAGGGCCATGCGCGGCCGGGAATGTGCTCGATGAGCGCGAGTTCGTGCGGTGAGGCGCCCAGCGCCGTCGCGACGCGCCAGCGACAGAAGCCGAGCCGATGGGCCCGGGCCAAGATGTCGACGAGCTCGCGTACGGTCTCGCCAAGCTCAGCGTGCTCTGATGTTGCTGCCGACCCGGTCATGCTGCGAAGACCCTCGAGTCGGCGCCGGCGAGCGCGAAGACGCGCTGAATCTGCGGCGGGCCGCGTCGCAGGCCCAGTCGCGTGGCGGTTGTCCTGCCGCGCGCGTCGGTTCGAGCGACGAGGTGCACGCCGCTGCTATCGACGAACGTCAGGCCCGCGAGGTCAAGGATGATCTGCTGGGCGTCGGTTGCCTGGACCGCCTGAGCGTCGGTCAGCACCGGTGGCTCTTCGACGGGGTGACTGCTGTTCAGGTCGCGGGAGGGATACGTCTTGGGCATGGGGGTCTCCGGGGTCAGGGGACTGTCTGTCAGACCTCGGAAGTCAGAATCATGTTGCCCGCGCCCCGTGTTTGGGGCGGCGCCGACCTCACCTTCGTGCCCTCTGCCTGTTGACGATAGCGACCGATCGCGCGAGCACAAGCAGGATTCATGAGCACGACACAATCAGACGACGCGCGACGGCGCTTCGCGTTGCGTCAGGCCGCTGGTGCGGGCTGGGCCGTCGAGCCGTCGTCGTCGAGCAGGGCGGTCGGGGCCAGGATGAACACCTCGCACATGATGTCCGGGCCCTGCTGGTTGCCGCTCATGAACCCGATCACGTCACGGCCGGTCGCGGCTTTGATCACGGCTTCGAAGCGGTCGCGCATGAGATCTTGAAACTCCATGCGCTGCTGGATCACCGCCGCACCGCGACCGCCCTCAAGCAGCGTCTTCTCGACCTGTGAGAAGCCGCCGCGCAGTAGGCAGACGACGAGGTCGTCCTGGTAGTAGGACTTCGCGCGCGTCGGCCCGTGGCCGTAGAACTCCTTCAGCAGCGCGACCATCCCATCGGAAATCGCCGTCAGGACATCCCCACGGGTACTCGGAGTGATCGGTGGGTGTGCAGCGCTCATCGCCGGTCGGTCGCGGAACCATACCGAGCAGCGCCCAACGCCACGCCGTTGGCGACGCCACTCGGCACCGCCACCCCGGTGAGGGTCATGTGGCCGCGCGAACCCAGGCATGCTCGCTGAGGAACTCGCGACAGCGAGCGCGCGGCGCCTACGCGTCCCTGCACGGGCGCCGCCGCCTGGCCGCGCTCGTGCGTCGCGAACCGGAGGGAACCTGGCCGAGCCGCATTCGGGAGCGCGCCTCGGAGCCGCAGCCCGAGCGCGAGCCGTCCAGACCCTCGGAGCTGCAGCAGCCGCTGTTCTGACATCGCCAGCGCGTCCGAGCGTCCGCGCACAATCCACGAGGTTTGCCGGCGTCGGAAGGCCATCACGCGGCCGTCCTTCGGGTGACGCCGCGGTTGTCTTGCACTCAGCGCAGAGGCGGGCTATAGCGTGGTGGCCGAATGCCCCTCGGACATGCATATCCATCAGGCCGCCTCGACATTGATGGAAGGCCACGGCCAGCTCGTCGCGTTCATCTGGTCGGTCGCCGACCTGCTGCGCGGGGACTAGCCTGGCCGCAAGCGGCGTCCCGATGACCCGTCCAGAGCATCTTCGAGGACGCGCGTCAGACCGCGACTCGCGTTCGGCGTCCTACTCGGCGGACGGCCAGTCGATCTGTTCAGCAAGGTCGGAGGGTCCGAGGGCTACCAGCTCGCTGCGGTCAATCGGCCGGTAGTCGCTGTCGCCGAGCGCGAACCACCGAACCGTGTGCTCTTGCGGATCAAGGATCAGGACCTCGTTGACACGGTGGCGCGCGTAGAACGGGAGCTTCTCCCACGACTCATCGCCAGGCGAGACGATCTCGACGACGATCATCGCCGTCGGAAACCAGATCCCGCGAGGGATCGCGCTGTGCACGCCACCATCGGGAACGCGGTAGTCGTGCTCGGACTCACCGAGGTTGAACCCGCCGATCGCGGGCACGAGGCCCGCGTCACGACACGGCCGGTCGAGGAGCACTGCGAGCTGCTGAGCGACGTACGCGTGCTCGCCCGACGGGGCTGGGACCATGTGCCGGACCCCCTCCCAGACTTCGTCCAAGCGATCAAGCCCGGACCGCCGCCGCCGCTCCAACAGCTCATCGAGACCCGCGGTGGAGGGTTCGAGGATCAGCGTGCGCACACCGCCGAGTCTAAACCCCGCGCCGCGCCCTCGACCGAGCACCGTCTCGGCGCACCCGCCACACCACACCCGAGCGCCTGCCCGAAGAGCGATCGCGCGGGCGTCAGCTTGCCTGGAGGTGATCGACGCCGTCGCGGCGACGCGGGTTGACGCGCACCAACGGACTAGTCACACTTCTGGTCGTGCAACGCCGCGCACTGGAGCAGGTCTCGCTCGCAGACGCCAAGAGCCGGCTGTCCGAGGTCGTCGACGGCGTCGAGGCGGAGCACAGTCGCGTGGTGATCACCCGTCACGGCAAGCCGGCTGCAGTTCTGATTGCGCCGGAGGATCTCGAAGCCCTGGAGGACACACTCGACCTGCTGGGAGATCCGGAGGCGCTGCGATCGTTGCGCCGCGCCGCCGACGACCTCGAGCACGGCGACGTGGAGTATCTGAGCCGCGACAAGGCGCAGGCACGCTGGACGCGTGGCTGAGCCCTACCGCGTCGGCTGGTCGGGCGAGGCTCGCCGGCACATGGACCGCCTCGCCCGCTTCGCACCGAGAGCCGTTGGACCGATCATCGAGTTCTGCTACGGGCGGCTCGCCGCCAATCCCCCACGCCTCGGACGTCCCCTGCGGGGCGAGCTCACCGGTCTGCACAGCGCCCGGGTCGGCCCCTACCGCGTCGTCTACCGCATCGACGAGGAGCAACGGGCGATCGTCATCGCGAGGGTCGAGCATCGCGGCGATGTCTACAGGCCGCGATCCTGACCAAGTCCTTCGCGATGCGCGGCGCGGGCTGAGGCTGAACGCACCGGAAACTCGAACCTTGTATCCAGCAGAATCGAGCGGGGACGCATGTTCGCATCGGTCGCGTTCAGGGGCCAGTGCGCGAGGTCAGGCGACCCGCTTCAGAGCCGGCGTCGTGAAGGTCGGCGGGTCCGGCCGGCCGGCGCTGGCCGGCGCGGGCAGCGCAGCGGGCAGGAGGATCGTCGCGCTCGCCGCCTGCGGCGTTCGCTGCTCAGGAAGCCCCGCCCGCTCAGCGATTGGCCATGTGCGCGTCCTCGTGAGCCTTGGCGATCTCGTCTCCGCCCGAGCGCCGGCTGACCGCCGCCGCGATGTCGGGCACGAAGCCGCCGAGCACCGCCCCGAGGCGCAGGCCGAGCGGTGCGACGTCGAGTTCCGCCTTGTTCTTCTCGATCGCGTTGCGTGTCGCGACCGCGACGTGGCGCGGTGTCTTCGTGCCGACGCCGAACGGCAGCTTCACGCCGGTGACGTGGAACATGCCGGCGTCGCGGATGAATCCGGGGAAGATCGCCGAGACGCCGACGCCGGTCCCGTGCAGCTCCGCGCGCATCGCGCCCGCGAAGCCGCGCAGGCCGAACTTCGTAGCGTTGTAGAGCGACGATCCGGCGGTCGGCGTCTTGCCGGCGAGCGAGGACATGAAGACGACGTGGCCCTCGCCGCGCGCCACCATGTGCGGCACGAGCGTCCGCGTGAGGACGATCGCGGTGCGCAGGTTGACGTCCAGCGCGCGGTCGATCTGCTGCTCGGTCCAGGTGTCGATCAGGCCCGAGGCCGACAGGCCGGCGTTCGAGACGAGGATGTCGATGTGCGTGTGCGCGGCGGCGAGCTCGCGCACGGCGGCGCGGTCGGTCAGGTCGGCGGGGGCGACCTCGCCGGAGATCTCCTTGGCGAGATCGGCGAGCACGTCGCCGCGGCGCCCGGAGAGGATCACGTGGGCGCCCGCGCTCGCCAGCTCACGCGCGATGGCGTGGCCAAGACCGCCCGTCGCGCCGGTCAGCAGGACTCGTCTGCCGGATACGTTCATGGCGCGAAGAGTGCCACGCCGCGCGTTCCCCTGCGCGTGGCGTGACCTCCTCACACCCGACCGATCCTGTTCCCAGCTCCGGTGGGCCCCCTCCTACCGCGCCGCAGGATGGCAGCGGCGGGCGACTTTGCCATGAGGGAGATCCGCCATCATGCGCCCCGCCGTCACGAGGCGAAGACCGCGACGGTCGCGGTGAAGCCATGCAGGAAGTTCTCCCCACCGACCGGCCCGATCTCGCCCGCGGCGAAGAACCCGGCCGTCGGGATGTCGCCGAGCGTGCCCGCGACGGCGCCGGCGTCGTGGTCGGGCAGGCCAAACATGCCGCGACCGCGGCCGTTGCAGGTGAACATCAGCGCGCCCGCCGGGGCATCGTCGCCGAGCGCCCGCCGCCGCAGCTCGAGCGCCTCGTTGAGGTCGCGGTCGGCGGAGGCCGCGTCGCGGGCGTGGATGCGCACGACCTGGCCCTCCTCGATCGTCGCGCCGATCGCGATCGTCCCCGTCTCCGGGTCGCCGCCCAGCACGCTGCGCACGAGGAAGTCACCGTGACCGTGCTCGTCTCCGCCGTAGCCGCTCTCGACGACGATCCCCAGCAGCATGCCCTCGGCGAGCATCTCGCGGTCGTTCGCGTCCAGGCCGTCGAGCACGGCGCGCAGCGCGCCCAGCGCCGGGCGCCCGTCGAGCTGCTTGATGAGCCGCCCCTCGCCGGAGGTGATCTCGAGCTCGGGACCGATCGGCGTCGCGCCCTGCGAGACGCACGGCAGCAGCTCGACGCCGTCGAAGCGCACGCCGATCGCGCCGCCCGGTACGACCCGGTCCCCGAGGAAGAGCGCCGCCTGGCCGCGCAGCGTGCGCGCACTCGAGACCCCGCCGAGGACGGGCACGCCGGGCGCGCGGGCGGCGAGCTCGGCCAGCACCGCGTCGGTCGGGAAGGAGTAGGGGTCGGGTAGCAGCAGCGCGCCGCCGGCGCCCTGCAGGTCAGGCACGCCGGCGACGGCCACGCCGTCCTCGACCTCGGTGACCTCGGCGTGGAACGTCGACACGAAGCCGTTCTCGAACGCCGCCGCCCAGACGCTCACCGCGGTGCCGCCCTCGATCTCGCGGCCGCCCCCGACGACGCCCCCCGCGCCGCAGCCGATCAGCACGTCGGGCGCCAGCGCCTCGTGGACGCCGGCCAGCGTCGCCTCGGGATCGGCCAGGTGCGCGCCGGAGGCGAACACGACCGCCAGATCGATGGTCGCGCCCTCCAGCTCCGCGGCCACCTTGGCTGCGGCCTCGATCGCGCCCGTCCGCGGATCCGGAGCGGTGGACAGGCCACACGCGATGCGCACGCTCATCGGCTTCGGACGATACTCGCCCCCCGGCGCGGCCCATACTGGCTCGGATGCCCGCACCAGTGCTCGCGCTCTTCGGCCCGACCGGGGTCGGCAAGACCGACGTCGCGATAGCGCTCGCGCAGCGAATCCGCACGCGCGGGGGACACCCCGTCGCAGTCGTCGCCGACGCGCTGCAGGTCTACGCCGGGCTGGAGATCCTCACCGGCGTGCCGGAGGCCGCGCAGCAGGCCCGGCTCGAGCACCGGCTCGTGTCATTCGTCGCGGTCAGCGAGCGCTTCTCGGTGGCGGAGTACGCCGCGCTCGCCCACGCGCAGATCGACGGTCTCCTCGCCGCGGGCGCGACGCCGATCGTCGTCGGCGGGACCGGCCTGTACCTGCGTGCCGCGCTGGCTCAGCTCGACCTGCGCCCGCCACCGCCGGCGGGCGCCCGCGAGCGCTGGCAGGCGCAGATGGACGAGCGCGGGCCGGCGGTGCTGCACGCGCAGCTCGCACAGGCGGCGCCGCACACCGCCGAGCGGATCGACGCGGGCGACCGCCACCGCATCATCCGCGCGCTCGAGCTGCACGAGCAGGGCGCGCTCGACGACGCCGACCCCGGTCCCAACCGCCTGTGGACCTCCGACACGCGCCATCCCACACGGCTGATCGGCCTCGTGCGCGACCGCGACGAGCTCTACGCGCGGATCGATCGCCGCGTCGACGCGATGGTCGCGGCCGGCGCGATCGACCAGGTCCGGCGAGCGGACGCCGCCGGGGCCTCGCCGACGGCGCGCGTCGCGCTGGGCTTCGAGGAGCTGCTGCGCGGCGACGTCGACGCCATGAAGCAGCGCACGCGCCGGTACGCGCGCCGCCAGCTGACCTGGATGCGCAAGCTGCCCGACGTCGAGCTCGTGGTCATGACCGGCCGCGACCCGGAGGCCGTCGCGGCGGTCATAGACTCAGCGCCCGCATGACCGCGATCGCTTTTGAGAAGTGGCAGGCGCTCGGCAACGACTACCTCATCTTCGAGGAATCGGCCCTGCCGTTCGCGCTGACCGCCTCGCGCATCGAGCGCATCTGCGACGTTCACACCGGCGTCGGCTCCGACGGCATCCTGCTCCTGTCCGAGCCCGGCGCGCCCGGCTTCGTCGCGCGGCTGCGCATCTTCAACCCCGACGGCTCGGAGTCCGGGCTGTCTGGCAACGGCGCGCGCGAGGCCGTCATGTACCTGCGCCACCACGGCTGGACGGACTCCGACCGCTTCTCGATCCAGACCGGCGCCGGCGAGATACGCCCGCACATCACGGGGCCCGACACGTGCACGCTGGACATGGGCCGCGCCCGCATCTGCTCGGAGGACTTCCCGTCCGGCGATGCCGACGGCACGGCCCAGCTCGACGCCGACGGGCGCACATGGCGCTTTCAGCACGTGAACGTGGGCAACCCGCAGTGCGCGATCCACGTCGCCGACGCCGACGAGGTCGACGCGCTCGACCTGCCCGCGATCGGCCGCGCGATCATGGAGCACGAGCTCTTTCCCAACCGCACGAACGTGTCCTGGTTCGCGGAGCTCGAGCCGGGCGTCATCCGCGCGCGGATCTACGAGCGCGGCGTGGGCGAGACGATGTCCTCCGGGACGGGCGCCAGCGGTGCCGCCATCGCCTACGTGCTGCGCGGCGGCGACTCCCCGGTCACCGTCCGCCTCGACGGCGGCGAGCTGCTCGTCGACGTCGCCGAGGATCTGCACTTCGACCTGACCGGATGGGCTCGGGCCGTGTACTGCGGCGAGCTGGCCGTCGACTTCTGCACCGAACTGGAGAACCTGTGAAGCCCAGCAAGCGCCTCGACCTGATCCCTCCCTACCTGTTCGCCGAGCTCGAGCGCAAGATCGCCGGCAAGCGCGCGCAGGGCATCGACGTCATCTCGCTGGGCATCGGCGATCCCGACCGCCCCACGCCGGCGATCATCGTCGACGCGATGCAGGAGGCGGTGACAGAGCCCGAGACGCACCGGTACCCCTCCAACCGCGGCCGCCAGGACTTCCGCCAGGCGGTGTCGGACTTCTACATGCGCCGCTTCGACGTCGAGCTCGACCCGGACACCGAGGTCATGCCGGCGATCGGCGCCAAGGAGTGCATCTTCAACCTCAACCTCGCCTTCCTCGATCCGGGGGACGCCGCGCTGAGCGCCGATCCCGGGTACCCCGTCTACACGGGCGGCCCCTTGATGGCGGGCGCCGACCCGGTGCTCATGCCCCTGCTGCCCGAGCACGGCTTCACGCCCGACCTGAGCGCCATCTCCGACGCTGACAGGGCGCGCGCCAAACTGATGTTCTTCAACTATCCGAACAACCCGACGGGCGCGGTCGTGCGGCCCGGGTTCTTCGAGGCGGCCGTCGAGTTCGCCGGGGTCAACGACGTGCTCGCCGTCCACGACAACGCCTACTCCGAGACGACGTACGACGGCTACCGCGCGCCCTCGTTCCTCGCCACACCGGGCGCGAAGGACATCGGCGTCGAGGTCTTCTCGTGGTCGAAGGGCTACAACATGACCGGCTGGCGCTGCGCGGCGATCGTCGGCAATGCCGATGCGATCGCGGCGTACTGGAAGCTGAAGACCAACATCGACTCGGGGCTCTTCGAGGCCGTCCAGCTCGCCGGCATCGCGGCGCTCAGCCCGGACGCCGACGGCGACGTCAAGGAGATGAACGCGCTCTACACGCGGCGCCGCGACCTCGTCGTCGACGCGCTGGAGAAGATCGGCGTCGACGTCACGCCGCCGAAGGGCACGATCTACGTCTGGGCGCCGGTCCCGGCCGGGTTCGAGAACGCGGCCGCCTACTGCGAGCACGTGCTCGAGGAGGCCGCCGTCGTGATCTCCCCGGGGCGCGCGTTCGGGCGCAACGGCGAGGGCTTCTTCCGGATCTCGCTGACGACGCCCGACGACCGGCTGCTCGAGGCCGTCGATCGCCTCGGGAAGCTGGCGGGCTCGAGGACGAGGTGATGGCGCGCGCTCGCCATGCCGTGGTGCTCGCGCTCGCGCTGGCGTCTGCCTCGGCCCTGCCCGCGTGCGGCACGTCGGACGAGGACGAGGTCCGCGCCGCCGCACAGGAGCTGCGCCGCGCGCTGCAGGCCGAGGACGGCGTGCGGGCCTGCCGGCTGCTGACCGCCACCGCCAAGCGTCAGCTCGGCGGCTCCTGCGTCACGCAGGTCACGAGCGTCGATCCCGGCGACAAGGCGAGCGACGGGGCGCTGACCCTGCGCGCGGATCGCGCGTCGCTGGCGACGCGCAGCGGCGGGCGCACGCGCGCGATCGCGTTCGTCAAGATCGATGGCAACTGGCGCGTGGAGGATCTGCCGCTGTCGACGACGATCGTCGAGGGATCCGCCGCTCGCGCGGCGTTCTACGAGCGCTGCTGGCGCGCCGCCGGCGCGAAGATCGCCACGCGTGCGACGCAGCTCGCCTTCGCCCAGGCCGACCAGCCGGAGACCACCGTCCGCGCGGACACCGTGTCGGCGAAGGGCGACGACTGGCGGATCCTCTACACGTTCGCGGGCAGCGCCAAGGACCCGGGGCTGGCCGAGGTCATCGCCGACCCGAGCGTCGCCGGCGCGGTGGCCTACGTCGAGCAGTCGGGCGCGAACGCCGCCGTCGTCGTGCGTGCCCGCCGGTGCGTGGCGGGCTGATGGCGCGTTCGCGCGCCATTCTCCTAGGCCTAGGCTGAGGGTCATGCGTTATTGCGGCATCGACGTGTCGGCCTCGCCCGCCAACCAGCAGCTCTGCACGCTGCACGAGCGGCGCGCCGTCGACGACGGCGGGACCGAGCTCGTGGCCACCTTCTACGTGCCGGGCACCGTCGAGGCGGTCGCCTCCACCGTGCT
Organism: Solirubrobacterales bacterium; assembly: GCA_038233375.1. GTDB lineage: Bacteria > Actinomycetota > Thermoleophilia > Solirubrobacterales > Solirubrobacteraceae > CADCVQ01. Next base: position 13,114 of record JBBSMC010000017.1, on the reverse strand, counting down.
CGGGTTCGGCGGCGAGGCCGTCGCGGCCGTCGATGCGCCCTCGGGTCATCGCCTCGACCTGCTCGCGCCGGGCGCGCCGCTGCGCGAGGAGCTGGGGCTGCCCGACGGGCGCTACGAGCGCCACCGCGTCTGCGACGCGCTGCTCTTCCGCCGCCGCCTGCCGTTGTACCCCGTTCCGTCGGCCAGCCAGGCCCTCGCGGCGTGGGAGCGCTGGATCGGCGTCGGCTTCGAGATGTTCGCCGCGCTCGCGCCGCTCGGCCTCTTTCGTCCCGATGCAGACGACGTCGTGCAGGGCAGCATCGGGAGGGGGTCGCTGAGCCTGGGACGCCTGTGCGAGACCTATCCCGACGCCGTCTTCTGCTCGATGCTCGGCCACCGCCCGCCGCCCAAGCGCACGCCGTGGGGGCTGCAGCAGCGGATCGCCGCGCTCCGCGGGCGCGGCGTGATCGACGAGGACGGCGGCCTGTGGCATCGCACGCTCGACGAACTCGATGCCTGCGCGGCGGCCTACGTCGCCTACACGCTGGCCAACGGCGGCGGGATGTGGACCGGTGACGAGCGCGAGGGCGTCATCGTGCTGCCGGTCGAGGATCTGCTGCCGCGCTACGAGCCGCTGCCGCCGCCGGCGCGGGTCACGCTGGCCTGATCGCGGCCTCGCGCCGCGGGGTGACGCCGGCGCACCCTTGCGCCGGCCGGCGGTCCCGGCCGGCGGGAGGGCGCTCGACCGCTAGCGCGTAGAGCCGAGCCGCGGGCTCGACGGACTCGTGGTGCTTCTGCATGCCGATCCACAGCGGCGCGAGCGCGTCGAGCTGCTCGATTGCGGCCTGGCGAATGGTGAGGTCCACGCGCGAATCCTACGCCCGCAGGGGGTTCGAACCCGGGGGAGTACGGCCGCGCCTGCCTCTAGACTCAATGCCATGCAGCAGTCGCGAAACGGGCGCATCGGCGAGCGCCGCAACGAGGACAGGGCAGCGGAGGGACGCGCGAAGCAACGCGCCTTATGCATCGCCGCGCTCGAGGAGGGCGAGGATCTCTCCGAGCTGCGCGAGCTGCTGCGCACCGCCGGCGTCGCGGTCGTCGGCCAGATGATCCAGCACCGCGAGAAGCCGCACCCGAACTCCTACCTCGGCCCCGGCAAGCTGCTCGAGGTCAAGCAGGCCGCCGAGGCCGCCGACGCCAACGTCATCGCCTGCGACGACGAGCTGAGCCCGCGCCAGGAGCGCAACCTCGAGGAGGAGCTCGGCATGCCGGTCGTCGATCGCACCTCCGTGATCCTCGACATCTTCGCCGGCCACGCCCACAGCGCCGAGGGCAAGCTGCAGGTCGAGCTCGCCCAGCTCGAGTACAACATGGCCCGGATGCGCGGCCTGTGGACGCATCTCGAGCGTCTCGGCGCGAGCGCGGCGCAGCCCGGCATCGGCGCCCGCGGACCGGGCGAGTCGCAGATCGAGACCGACCGCCGGCTGGCGCGCAACCGGATCACGGCGCTGCGCCGCAAGCTCACCGGCGTCGCCGCCTCGCGCGCGACGATGCGTGCCGAGCGCGAGCGCGCGCACCTGCCCCAGATCGCCCTCGCCGGCTACACGAACGCCGGCAAGTCGACGCTGCTCAACCGCCTGACCGGCGCCGAGGCCGGCGTCCGCGACCGCCTCTTCCACACGCTCGATCCGACGACGCGCGAGCTGCGCGTCAACGGCCGCCCGTACCTGCTCTCAGACACCGTCGGCTTCATTCGCAAGCTGCCCCACCAGGTGGTCGACGCCTTTGCCGCGACGCTTTACGAGACGCGCGAGGCCGACCTCATCCTGCACGTCGTCGACGCCTCGGCGCCGCAGGAGGAGATGACCGAGATGCTGCGCGCGGTCGACGAGACGCTCGAGGCGGTCGGCGCCGGTGACCGCCCGCGCCTGCTCGTGCTCAACAAGGGCGACGCGATCGATGCCGAGCGACGCCTGGAGCTGCTGTTCGCCCACCCCGACGGGATGCTCATCTCGGCCGCGACCGGGGAGGGGCTGGACGCGCTCGGGGACCGCATCGAGGAGGAGTTCCGCCGCTCGCTGCGCTCCGTCGACCTGCTGCTGCCCTACGCCGAGGGTGCCCGCCTCGCCGAGCTGCACGACATCGCGGGCGATCTCGAGCGGACCGACACCGCCGACGGCGTGCGCGTGCACGCCCGCGTGCCGGCCACGCTGGCCGAGCGCCTGGAGCGCTTCTCGGTCAACGGCACGCCGGCGTAGCCGGCGCCTGCCCTGACGGGTTCCGATGCGGGCGCTTGACGGCGCCCGCGTCAGAGCCGTGGTTCGCGACGGGCGATCGGGGTTAGCACGAGCCGACGGCGCCCATCGACTGCGCGATCCCGGCGTCGTGGCAGGTCTGGCCGAACGTCAGGCCGATGTACTGCCCGCCGTGGTCGGAGATGGATCGTCCCCTTCGTGGGTCGGCGCGCCGCGACGGCCATCTCAATCGCGGCCGTGACGAGCTCGGCGCGCATGTGGCGGTCCATCGCCCATCCGACGATCCGGCGGCTGAAGAGATCCTGCACCGCGGCCAGATACAGCCAGCCCTCACCGGTCCGGATCTGCTTGATGTCCGCCGCCCACACGCGATCGGGCGCCTCGGGCCGGAAGTCGCGGCCGACGAGGTCACTGAACGGCTCGACGCCCTCGACGCCGGTCGTGCAGCCCTTGCGGCGCCGGCGGTGAGCGCCCTGCATGCCCGCCAGGCGCATCAGCCTGGCGACACGCTTCTCGCCGACCCAGACGCCTTCGCGACGCAGCATCGCGTGCACCCTCGGACGTAGCGGCCCTTGCTATAATCCCGCCGCAGCTGGCCTACGGCGCGCAGGGCTCACCGCCCGTGATCGCACCCAACGAGACGTTGGTGTTCGTGATCGACATACTCGCCGTCCAGTAGCACGGTGGGGCTCGTGCCCCGGCGCCCTTGGGCCGCGTGTCGCCCAGCAGCGCCGCGGGGGCGTGGGGCAAGGCGACGGCCGCGGGACCCGCTGGCAGCGGGCCCCTGCGATCGCCCCTAACTGCGGCTTCTAACCCTTCTCGATTTGGCCACACGCCACCGGCAGCGAAGCCCAGTACTGATCCGGCGGTGGGTCCTCACCCGTGTACTTCGCCGGCGGAACCGCGCCGTGGATCACGATCTCGCGGTTCACGAGCGGTGTGAGGCGGCCGCGCTTGATCTTGTAGGTGGCCTCGAAGTGATAGGTGCCGTCCGCGTCGGCGACGGGAAAGTCGCCGTTGGCGTCCGTCAACGGCAGCAGGATCTGACCGTAGGTCTCCAGGCCCTCCGGGACGTCGACGACCCCATCTCCGTTGTCGTCTTGGGCGCCGGTCGGGCAGGTGGCGTTGCGCTCCTTGTTCTTGCCCTTGCCGAAGCCGTGGATGTGCTGGGGGTGCACCTTGTTGGGCTCGACCCCCGAGGCATCGACCACCACGTGCAGCCGGTTGCCCTGCAGCGTCAGCTTCGCCGTGGCCTGGGCGTCCGCGTCGCCGTTGTAGGCAATCGTGTCCGCTTCGGCTGTGAACCTCGAGGTCCCACCCTCGTGCGCGGCGAAGGCGGCGCCGCCGACCAGAAACGATGCGACGGCGGCCACCGCCACCGGGAAGAAGATCCGCTTCATCGGCTGCCTCCTGTGAGTCGAGTTGGGGGTGGTATGAGCATTACGAGGGTCGTCCCCGAGCGGATCATCCCGCCTCGCACGCTAGAGTCGGGCGCTGATGGCGACAGAGTGAACGAGCAGGTCGGCAAGTCGGGGGTGGGGGGCACGGTCGAGGTCGACGCCCTCGATTGTGTGAAGAAGTCGGATTCTGAAGGTCGATGCTTCGCGACCGTGAGCGGCGCGGCGTCGGGTCGGCAAGGGATCACGGTCACCTTCGGCAAGGATTCGGACTACCTCTGGGAAGCGGACGACCCGAGCACGCTTGATTTGGGTGCGGCGACGGCGGCCCAGACGTCGATCTGGCCCAGCTCGCTCTCGAAGCGCACAGCAGTGTCGCGGCCGATCGCGGCGAGGCGCCTGGGATCGCGACGATCGGGCTCATGAGCGCAGCGTCCTCCATGCCTCGCGCGCCTCCGGCAGCCCGAGCGGCACGGCGGCGATCGATGCGGCGGCCGCGGCCAGGCACCACGCGCACAGCGCCCGGTGCCGGGAGATCTGCTCCGCCGTCAGATAGCCGGCGCCGACGGCGTCGTAGCCGAGCTTGGCGGCGGCCAGCAGCGTGACGAGCGGGCGCTCGCGGGCGCGCTCGGCGCCGCCCCTGCCGATCAGTGCCAGCGACGCGCCGTAGCTGGCGAGCGCGAGCGTCGCATCCGGCGTCTTGAGAAACTCGTATGCCTCGCCCGACGCGTCGACCTTCGCCGAGTCGATCCCCGGCAGCGGCGGATCGGGCAGCCGGCGCAGCAGGCCGGTCTGGTAGGTGCGGTCACGACGCCCATCGCGGCCGAGGCGCCGAGCATGAGCGCCGTCTGCGCGCGCCGCGCCCGGAGCGCGGGTGAGCTGCGACGGCGCAGATCGTTGCTGACACGTTCGGCGGCAGGGGAGGTCGACCGCCCGATGCCGGCGGCGCGCCCGCGTGCGGCGGCCGCGCGGGGACCGGCCGGAGCATCGCGACGCGGCACGGAAAGCAGCTTGCCCATGCACCCGCTCTTCCCCGGTCGCCCGCCGATCATCACGTCGCCGTCATCGGCCTGACGCCGTTGGAAGCTTGAGGCGACGTCGCGCTCGAGGTGCGCCGGCGTCGCGCTCGCCATCGGCTGAGTTCGAGCTCGACAGCGTCCCGCTATTGGGTGCCGAGCAGGGGCCGGTCCTTGCGGTGCCCGAGTCGTATGCCCTCATCCTCGGCCGGCTGCGACGCGCTACGGCAGAGCTCGCGCCAGCAGGCCGTAGCCGGCTCCCACGCCGAGCCCGTAGGCGAGGTGATAGGAAACCTCGAGCGCCATGTCCTTGGGCGCGTACTTCCAGGGTGGCTCGTAGAGTCCCATCGGCACGAGCTGCACGTAGGACATCACCCATACGCCGCTGCCGAACGCCAGCCCGCGGCGCATCGAGCTTCCGAACGTCCCCGCCAACAAGCCGTAGGCCGCTCCCCAGGCCGTCCCGTACCCCCAGTGCGTCGCGTTCGTCAGCAGCGGGATGCGGTCGGCTGGGATCTCGTGTCCGAAGACGCCCTCGCTGATCCGCCGCGCGACCTTGGCGGGCGTCGAGGCCTGCTGCCACGGATCCGCATCGCGTTCGTCACCGCCGCCTTGAGCCGCATCCGACTGGTCGTCGTCGGCCGCCTGCAGCTTGGCCGACAGCTCCTGCGCGATCGTCATCAGGGCCGTGCCGGCGACGCCGGCCGCGAGGCCGCGCGTCACTGCGCTCAGCGGCGTCACATGCGTGGTCATGTCGCTCCTCATCGTTCGTTGCTGCCTGGTTAAGGGTCCGCGTCCCAACAAGCTGCGTGCTTCGCCGCCGATCCGCCCGGGCGCCGGCCGATCGCTTGTCGATCTATCCGCGCGGCAACGCGCGCAGTCCCCCGATCGCTGCTCGCCCGCCCGCGCCGTTTCAGCTCTTGATGAACCCGGTGCGCTTGACGTCGGCGAGAACGGTGTTCTCGCGATTGCGGCAACTTCAGGGCGCGGTACCCGCCTACGCGGCGTCCAACCGCCGCTTGGCGCGTGACCGTTGCGGTCAGCCAGGTCGCGTGCCGACAGCGTCGACGCCGACCGCCGTCGCACCGGCTCAAGCAAGCCCGCTGCGCGTCAGCGACCGTCACGGCCCGTCGATGACGTGCTCGGGATCGCCCCGCCGCAGCCACAGCTCCGCGTAGGTGCTGCGTACGCCGTCGACGTCGGCGGTAGTCGGCAGCGCGCCGTCCGACCCCTCCGTGACCAGCGCCGCCTGGCGCGCGGGCTCGGCGCAGCGCACGCCCGCCGCGGCATCGATCTGCGCGAGCATCCGCAGCAGGCCGCGCGCGACGACCGGATAGGGAGCGGCGAAGACGCGCACCTGCTCGAAGACGAGCCGCACGAGGTCGTCAAGGTCGGGCGCGTGGGCGACCAGGCGGACGACGCCGTCGTCGCCGCAGCGCAGCCGGGATGGCTCGTCGCTCATCGCCGCGCGCACGAGCAGAGCTGTTGCGGACTGCATCGCGTTCTCGGCCGTGGTCGGGTCGTTGATGCCGGGCGAGAGGCCCTTGAGGGCGATGTCGGCAAGCTGGCGCAGCGCAAAGGCGGGGTCCTGCACCGGCGTGCGCTGGCTGCCGAGCTCGAATGTGGCCCGGACGCTGTCGGCGAGCTCGTCGCTGCCGTCCTCGCGCGCCGTCCAGATCTCGGCGAGCAGCGTTCCCGGCACGATGTAGTCGCCGATCCTCGCGCGCTGCACGACGAGCGCATCGGCGTCCGCGGCGACGGTCAGGAGCTGTTGGCCGCGCAGCGTCGCGAGGTAGCCGGCCTCGTCTGCGTGAACCCGGGCGGGTGGCGCCACGGCTCGGCGCCGCGCGACCTCGCGTGCGGCTGTGGCGGCGTCGCCGGGCGCGTTGCCCAGGCGGCCGGGGTAGGGGGCCTCGATGAGCGGGCGGCCCGTGTCGTGGATGGTCTGGATCAGCATCGACGGCTGCAGCATGCTCACGATGTGCGCGATGAAGCCCGCGAACGTCGCGAACGCGACGAAGGCGAGCAGCATCGCCAGGGTCACCGAGAGGTTCGGGACCGGCTGTCCGTCGGCGGCTGACCCGAGGCGCAGGAGCAGGGCCAGGCAGTAGACGAACGTGCCGAGGAAGACGGCGAGCGTCGCCTGGCTGATGCGGTCGGAGCGAAACGTGCGCAACACCCGCGGGCTGAGCTGCGAGGACGCAAGCGTGAACGCCACCACGGTGACCGAGAACGCCAGTCCGGCGACCGAGACCGTCGTCGTCGCCACCGTCTGCAGCAGCGAGCGCACGGCGTCGCGATCGGCGAACTCGAAGACGGGCAGGTCGGCGTTCAGCGTCGCGTCGAGCAACGGCAGCGTGAACGCGGCGATCAGCCCGGCCACCATCGCCACGCCCGACAGGAAGCCGAAGCTCGAGCGCAGCGCATCCGCCGCGCTGCTGACACGCTCCGGGAGCGACGCCCGGCCTCCGACGTCTCGGCCCATGCGCTCCTCCTATCCGCCCGCGGCCGGCACTACACGCATCCCGCAGCCCGCCTCTAGCGCTCGTCGCCGCTGCCCTGCAGCACGTCGCGCCGCTGGCGCGACGACAGCTTCTCGATGTTCGCCACGGCTATCGCGTCGAGCTCGAGCTCGGCCTCTGTGGCGATCTGCGCGAGGTACCAGAGGACGTCGCCGAGCTCCTTGGCGAGGGCGGTGCGCCGCTCGTCGGTGAGCAGGCCGGCGTCGTCGCGGACCATCTTCTTGATCTTCTCGGCCACCTCGCCGGCCTCGCCGCAGAGCCCGAGCGTGGGATACAGGAGGTTCGCGCCGGCCTGCGGGTAGACCGCGGTCGTCCGCGAGCGCGACTGGTACTCGGAGAGCTCCATGGCCGCCGAAAGGTATACCCACGGCGCCCTCGCCGCGACGGCGCGCGGCGAGGGCGGGTTCGGCTCGAGCGGCGCCTAGCCCTAGCGCCTGCGGCTACTGCGTGAAGCCCTCTTCCTTCAGGTAGGCGGCCGCGACCACCCTCGGCTCCTGCTTCTCGAGCTCGACGCGCCGGTTGAGCTCGCGCATCGCCTCCTCGGTCATGCCCTCCTGGACGGCCTCGAGCGTGTCGATCGTCTCGTCGCCGAGCTTCGTCACGGTCGAGTTGCGGATGCCCAGCGTGATGTTGTAGGGCGGGAAGAAATTCTTGTCGTCCTCATAGGCGGTGTACTTGTCGGTCAGCGCCAGCTGCGGATCGGTCGAGAACGCCAGCGTCAGCTGCGACTGGCCGCCGTCGAGATCGCTGAACTTGCCGTCCGACGAGACGAACTTGCCCTTGAAGCCGTACACGCTGCGTAGGCCCAGCAGGCAGTCCGACCGCTGGCGGCACTCCGGGAAGCCCGAGATCGAGAGGTTCGGGTTCTTCGCCATCAGCTCGCTGACCGTCTTCGGGTTGCCCGCCTTCTCGGCGGTCGCCTTCGTCGAGGCGATGATGTAGGTGTTCTGGAACGGCGTGCGCTCGAGCGCGGTGATGTTGTTCTTGGCGTACTCCGCCTTGGCCTGCTCGTAGGCCTCGTCAGCGTCCTTGGGAACGTCCGCCGTCTTGACCTTGAAGAACGACGTCAACGCGGTGCCGGTGTACTCGGGGTACATGTCGATGCTGCCGCTCTTGAGCGCCTTGTAGGCGACCTGCTCGGAGCCGAGGTTCAGCCGGCGGCGGACCTTGTAGCCCTCCGCTTCGAGGGTCTGGGCGTAGATCTCGCCGAGGATGAACTGCTCGGTGAAGTTCTTCGAGCCGACCGCGATCGTCCCCTTGGACGCATTCGCCGGATCGCTGGTGATCGCCTTGCTGTCGCCGTCGTCGGTCGCGGACGCGTTGCCGGAGCCGCCCGAATCGCTGTCGTCGTCGTCGCCGCACGCGGCGAGGCCGAACATGAGGCACAACGCCGCGAGCGCGACGAGGATCCTGCGGTAGGTCGAGTTCATGCGGACTTCGGACTCCTCCTGGTGGGAAACGGGAACCGCCGGCGTCTGGCCGGCGACGCGAGCTTGAGGCCCGCGGGCGTGACCGCCCGCTGCAGCCGGGCGAAGATGAAGTCGACGAGCAGCGTGATCACCGCGACGAGGATCGAGGCGCCGAGCTGGCCGACGAAGCCGTAGGTCTGCGGCGTGATGATCGGCTCGCCCAGCGTCTGGACGTTGGCCAGCGGGGCGATCGTGGCGGTCGCGACGACGTTGACCGCGGAGGTGCGCAGGCCGCCGAAGATCGCCGGCAGCGCCAGCGGCAGCTCGATCTTGCGCACGATCTCGATGCCGGTCATGCCCTGCCCGCGCGCGGCGTCGACCGTGTCGCGGTCGACCTGACGCACGCCGACGTAGGTGTTCGTGATCAGCGGTGGGATCGCCAGCAGGACGAGGACGAAGATGACGTTCGTGTAGCCCAGGCCGACGAACGAGATGAAGAACGCCAGCAGCGCGAGCGACGGCACGGCGCGCCCGACGTTCGAGGTCGCCGTCGCTACGAAGTCGCCGCGGCCGAGGTGGCCGAGCCACAGCGCGAGCGGGATCGCCAGCGCCGCGGCGATCACGAGCGCGACGATCGACACGTACATGTGCGTGGCGGTGAAGCCCAGCATCTCCGGCAGGCCGCCGATCTGCACGCCGCCCGAGACCGACTCGCGCTCCTTGAAGATGAACTCGATCGCCTCGCCGAAGTCGCCGAGGAAGGCCAGCGCCGGACCGGTCATGCGCGAGCCCGTCGCCAGGGGGTCATGAGGCGCTGCACGCCGAGGATCATCAGGTCGAACGCGGCCGCGAGCAGGACCGCGAGCCCGCCGGCGACCACGACGTTTGACTTGAAGCGCTTGTCGACGAGGATCTCCGAGCCCAGCCCGCCCGCTCCCGCGAAGACCGCCAGTGCGGCGAGCCCGACGGTCGTCGAGGTCGCTATCCGCAGGCCGGCCATGATCTCCGGTACGGCCATCGGCAGCTCGACGCGGTAGAGCACCTGGCGCTCGGTCATCCCCTGTCCGAGCGCGGCGTCGCGCGTCTCGGCGGGCACGTTGCGCAGCCCGTCGGTGATGTTGCGAAAGATGATCAGCAGGGTGTAGGAGACGAGCGCGACCATCGCGGTCGTGTAGCCCAGGCCGGTGATCGGCTGCAGCAGGAAGAACGCCGCGACGCTCGGGATCGCGAAGAAGATCCCGGTGATCCCGATGATCGGGCCGGTCAGCCAGCGGCGGCGGTGGGCGACGATCGCCAGCGCCAGCGAGAACGCGAAGCCGATCGCGACCGGCGCGACCGTGAGGTAGACGTGCTCGAGCAGCGGCGTCCAGTAGCGGTCGATGTTGTCGACGATCCACTCCGGGCAGAAGCCGTTGGACGCAACGCAGTCATCCGCGCCGCCCGGCTTCTGGATCTGCAGCCCCTGGGCGATCGGCAGGCCGATCATTCGATCAGCAGGTCGGCGCCCGTCGGCGAGGCGGCCGGGGCCGCGTGCAGGAAGTGCTGGATGACCTCCAGCGACAGGATCCCGGCCAGCGTTCCCTTGCTGTCGACGACGGCCCCGTAGCGCGTCTCGGAGGAGAGCAGCTGGGCGAGCGCGTCGCGCAGCACGGCGTCGAGGTCGAGCAGCGGCTCTGCCGGTGAGCGCAGATCCTTCGTGACCCGCTCACCCGCCAGCGCCCGCTCGCTGAGCCAGCCCTGCGGCCGTCCGCTCTCGTCGACGAGGAGGCCGATCGGGACGTCTGACTCCTCGATCTTCGCCCGCGCCTCGGATGTCGGCGTGCCGACGCGGATCGGCGCGGCGGTCCACAGGTCGATGTCGCGTACGCGTTGCAGCGCGAGGCGCTTCAGGGCGCGGTCGGAGCCGACGAAGTCCTCGACGAAGCGGCTGGCCGGGTACATCAGCAGCTCGGCCGGCGGCGCGTACTGGGCGAGCTTGCCGCCCTCCTGCAGGATCGCGATGCGGTCGCCCATCTTGATCGCCTCGTCGATGTCATGGGTGACGAAGACGATCGTCTTGCGCAGCTCGGCCTGCAGGCGCAGGAACTCGTTCTGCAGCCGCTCGCGGTTGATCGGGTCGATCGCGCCGAACGGCTCGTCCATGAGCATCACCGGCGGGTCGGCCGCGAGGGCGCGCGCGACGCCGACGCGCTGGCGCTGGCCGCCCGACAGCTGGCTGGGATAGCGGTCGCGTGTATCGGGCGGAAGGCTGATCAGGTCGAGCAGCTCCTCGACCCGCTTGGCGATGCGCGGCTTGTCCCAGCCCTGCAGCTTGAGCACCGTGGCGATGTTCTCGCCGATCGTCCAGTGCGGAAAGAGGCCGATGTGTTGGATGACGTAGCCGATCTCGCGGCGCAGCTCGGCCGGCCTGCGGTCCTTGACGCTGCGCCCGCCGAGCAGGATGTCGCCTGACGTGATCTCGTTCATGCGGTTGACCATCCGCATCGCGGTCGTCTTGCCGCAGCCCGAGGGGCCGACGAGAACGCAGATCTCTCCCGCCGGGACTTCCAGCGACAACCCGTCGACGGCGGGCGTGGCCGCCCCGGGATAGCGCTTGGTCGCCTCGCGAAACTCCAGCGGTTCTGCGGTGGAACGGTCTGACCGGTCCGGCATCGTGGGCGATCCTACCTGCGTTCGCCGCGTTTATGCACCGGCGACGTGCCGCGCCTCGGCGTGCGCCGCATCCTCGAGCGTGTCGTCGAGCGGCTCGAGGTCGGCCACGCCGAGCGCCTGGCGGATCAGCCAATCGGCGAACCAGGCGTTCTTGGGGAGCAGCGGGCCGTGCAGATAGGTGCCGATGACGCCGTCGCGGCGGACGCCCTCGAGGCGCGAGCGGCCGTCGTTGCCGTGCCCCTTCAACACGCGCCCGAGCTGCTGCGCATCGGACCCCAGCAGGGTGCGGCCGGCGTGGTTCTCGAAGCCGGCAAGGACGCGGCGGGTGCCGTCTTCTTCGAGATCGACCTCGATCGCCACGTTTCCGATCAGGCGCGGGCCGTCGGAGCGGATCGTCTCCAGGTCGACGAGCCCGAGCCCGGGAATCTCCTCGTCGGCAAGCGCGTAGCGGTGCCCGAGCAGCTGGTAGCCACCGCAGACCCCGAGGATCAGCGCTCCGCGGTCGGTGGCGGCGTGCAGCGCGTCGCGCTTGGTCTGCACGAGGTCAAGCGCGCAGAGGCGCTGGTCGCGGTCCTGGCCGCCGCCGAGGTAGAACAGGTCGTGGGCATCGGGGTCGACGGCCTCGCCGATGCCGGCCGCGGTCAGCTCGAAGCCGATCCCGCGCCAGCGGCAGCGGCGCTCGAGCATCAGCAGGTTGCCGCGATCGGCGTAGATGTTCATGACGTCGGGATACAGCGCGCAGATGCGCAGCGTGTGCTCGGGCGCCCCGTCGGGCTCAGCCACGCGACATCACCGCGCTCCCGCCGACGCTCGTCGTCACCAGCTCACGAGCTTCCAGATCTCCGTCAGTCGCATCGCCTCGTCCCCGTCGACATCGGCAAAGATCGCCACGGCACGCCGAGCAGCGTGATCTGGGCGGGCATCGAGGCGCACCGTAACGGCTACCGAGATATGAAGCGATCGCAGGACACGGCGATCGCGAGCGCCTCGCAGAGCTCGTCCATCCGCTCGGCGCTGAGCAGGCCGATGCGTCGTAGGAAGCGGTCCCGGCGCAGGAGCGTCAACGCGTCCAGCATCGCGACGCAATCGCGGTCGACGCCATCGGCGGCGCCAAGCCGAACGGAGGTCGGGATGTCCCGGATGGTCGTCGTCAGTGGCGCGACGAGGATTGCGCCAAGCGAGCGCCCGGCGAAGTCGCGATGCATGACGATCGCCGGCCGCGCCTTGTCCATCTCGGCCAGCCAGATCTCGCCGCGGCGCGGCGTCGGGCTACCAGTCAAGTTCGGCGGCCTGCAGCCCGTCGAGGCTCGCGCTCGCCCATCCGACGTCTTCAGCACGCTGCGGCGCCGCCGCGTATCCGGCGGCCAACTGCGCATCGATCGCCCTCTCCCGCTGCACCGCTAGGAGCTGTTGGACGGCGCTACGAAGGATCTGCGCACGCGAGCTGGACTCGGCATCGGCGAGCTCGTCGATTCGTCGCAGGCTCTCGTTGTCGAGCTGGAACGCAACCTGAGTGACCTTTCGCATGGGTTCACCATACCCGCTGCCATCCAGGCCACCAATGGTCCGTTGATGTGACGCAGGATGCGGCCGGACCGGAGACGCGCTCGGAACGCGGACCGGACGGTTGGCGTGGAACCTGACCGCCATGGCCCCGCGTGCGGATAGCAGGAGTCAGACCGTCCCGAACGACATCGAGTGCGGAAATCTTGATTGAGTGTTCGAATGGATCCTCGTGGAGGTGTTCCGGAGTGGAAGCGTTGGAGCGGTTCGTCGCGGTTGCGCTAGCTCGAGGTCGGCGATCGTCGTGGCGTAGGCGGTCGCTGGTCACGGACGTTCTCGCGGACGGCGATCGTGTCCAGCGCCAGGCGCATCTCGCCGGCG
>JBBSMC010000016.1:0-47277 GCA_038233375.1 Solirubrobacterales bacterium | reverse complement strand
CTACCGCCCCGCAGTCAGCCTGGTCGCCAACTCGGGAAGGTCACGACCGGTCGCCTCCGGCGCGAGGAAGAACGGCGGGTACGCGCCGTCGTCGCGCGATATCCATCCGGTGCGAAGGCCTGCCCGTCGGGCGCCGTCGACGTCCCACGGGTGCACCGCGATGAGCACCAGATCGCCGCGCTCGACGTCGCAGCGACGGGCGGCATAGGCGTAGGCGTCGGGCGCGGGCTTCCAGCACCCGGCGTCGCTGACCGAAAGGCATTGATCGACAAGATCGCGAACGCCTGCGCGTTCGAGCAGTGACTCGGCGACGCGCGCGGCGCCGTTGCTCAGCGTCACGATCCGGACGCCAGCGTCCACGAGGATCCGCAGGCCCGGTGCCACATCGGGGTGCAGATCGAGGTCGGCCATCGCCCCGACGACATGCTTGGCCGCCGCGACGGGACCGCCTCGTACGTTGGTGACGTCGCGAAGCATGTCGGCGAGCGTGGACACGGCGATCGACGCGAAGTCCGCCCGCGCGCGGGCCGCCGTGAGGGCGAAGCCATCGCGCAGCGTGGCGGCTAACCATGCCGGCAGAAGCTCGGGCCCCGCTCCGACCTCCTCAAGATACGCAGCGAGACCATGCATGTCCGACATCGTCTCGTTGACATCGAAGACGGCGACGGCGGGCGGCGGGGTGTGCGGTGTCGTCGTCATCGATCGCCCGGCTGCCGCTCACGCGGCGCAGCAGGAGAGCTTACTGACGTCGCGGGTGAAGGCTTGGGCCGCGAGGTGCAGGCCCTCGCCGATGGTCAGGTACGGCTCGCGCGTATGCTGACCCGCTCGCGCGGCCGCCGAACCGTTTGTCCGAACGCAGTGTCGAACGCTTCGTGATCGATCAGCTGCGATCGCTCGTCGACTCCGCTGGGCCCTTGGGGCCGGCCGCGTTCGTCGCCGCATACGTCGTCCTGACCGTCGCTCTGGTCCCGGGGACGATCCCGTCGCTCGCCGCCGGAGCGCTGTTCGGTCCGGGACCGCGATCGGAATCGTGCCCGGCAGCGTCGCGTTCGTGGCCCTCGGCGATTCGCTCGCCGACCCGGGGTCGGTCGGGTTCATGGCATCGCTCGGCGCCGTGGCCGTGTTGATCACAGCGTCGGTCGTGAGGTCTCGCCGCAACGCGCGATCCGTACCGATCGGAGGATGACCGTCACCGGTGGCCTCGTCAGACCGGGGGCGGCGCAGCGCCGCCGTCAGTGTCCGGCTCATCCCGCAGCCGAGCGAGCACGCCGTCGCTGACACTGACGCGGGGCGTCTCCGTGCCACGCAGCTTGCCGAGCGCCGACACCGTACGCCGCAATCCGGCCATGAATCTCGCGCACGGAGGGCACATGTGCGTGTGCGACTCGATGCGCCCACGATCGTCTGGTCCGAGCTCTCCGTCCAGGTAGGCCGAAGCCTGCATCCGCGTGAAGCGGTGGTCGCGCCGAAAGCGAAGTGGGTGCAGTAGGGCGGCGCGCATCATCATTGCTCTGGGTCTCCCGGGAGATAGTCGCGCACCGCGTCGCGCACCGCCAGTCGCGCCCGGTGTAGGCGGCTCTTGAACGCCGCCTCGCTGAGGTCCAGGATGACCGCGGCCTGGGTGGTGCTCAGGCCCTCGATGTCGCGGAGGACCAGCGGGGCGCGTTGGTCGGGTTGCAGGCCTTGCACCGCCCGTTCGAGCGCGTGGCGCAGGTCGTCGTGCTCGACGCGGCGGGGAGGCCCCGGCCGCGCGTCGGCGGGCTCGATGAGATGTTCATCCAACGAGGTCACGGGCGCGCGGCGGCGGGAGGTGAGGCGGTGCGCCTCGTTGACGCCGATCCGATATAGCCACGTGAAGAACTGGCTGTCGCCCTTGAACGTGGCGATCCCGCGCCACGCGCGCAGAAATGCCTCCTGGGTGACCTCCTCCGCCTCGTGCTCGTTGTCGACCAGGCGCCGCACGACGGCGTGCAGGCGATCGGCGTACAGGCGGACGAGCTCTTCGAACGCGAGCAGGTCACCCGCTCTCGCGCGAGCGACCAGCGCGCCGTCCTCGACGGCCGGTGGGCTCTGCTCGCTCATCCGAGTTCCCGGCGCATGCCCACCAGCTTGCCATTGTCGCGGCGCGCTGGCCGGCATCATGCGCGCCCCCATGGAGAGCGACCGGCCATCGGCCGACGCGCGCGTGGATGTGCGCGCAGGTGCTCGAGGACCGCAGGGACGACGGAGCCGTCTGGGTCAGATGCGTCGGTGGCGATCGACCGAAGCGCGACGCGCAGCCGAATGAGGCTGCGGAGCATCGGTCCGCACTCCGGGCACTCGTCGACGTGCTGCGCGAAGCGCGCCCGCTGGCGCGCGGTGAGCGTACCGTCCAGCGCATCCGGCATCGCTCGCTGCGCGAAGCGGTGATCTCGATGCATGCGATCGATCCCATCGGGGCACGCGAGATCAGACCCCTAGCCGCCCGGCTGCGGCGGCCTGCGGCTCGGCCGGCTGGCGCGCTTGGCGACGGCTCTCCTTCTCCTGCCGGTCGGACATACGTGACCTCCTGGGTCGGGCAGGCGTGACGGTTCAGGTCAGTCGGCGTGGACGGCCACGCCGTTCCAGAACGCGATCCGTCCTTTCAAGCGCCGCGCCAACGGCCACGGGCGCCGATACCCCACGCCGCGTTCTTGGCGCGTACGCCGTCGACCTCGACGGTCCAGTAGTTGGCGATCCCCTTCCACGGGCACAGCGTCCGGCTCGAGGTCGCGTGAAGAAGCTCGTCGCGTACGTCGTCGACGGGGAAGTAGTGATTGCCCTCCACGACGATCGTGTGGTCACTCTCGGCGATGGTCTGGCCGTTGAACGTGGCGTGAGCGGTCATGGAGCGTTGGACCTGGCGCGGCGCGATTCGGTTGCTCGTGCTCCGTACGCCCACTGCCCGGGTGCTCTTTCTCTGGCTGTCGGCATCAGACATGACGTCCCAGTCGCCGGCGCGCCGCCAGGATCGGGCGCGCCAATGCCCGGTAGCGCGGGCTGGCGTACTTCCGGCGCAGGTGTTCGTCGGCGGCGCGTGACGGACCCTCGGCCAGCGTCGGGTAGGCGTGGACCGTCGTCGAGAGCGCGTCGATCTTGTCGCCCGCGACGACCCGGGCGGTGAGCTCGGCGATTGCCTCACCGGCGCCTGCGGCCGCGACGGTCGCGCCGACCAGCCGTCCGCGGGGGTCGGCGACGAGCAGCGCGAAGCCTTCGGGCTCGCCCTCGGTGATCGCGCGGTCCAAGACCGCGTAGTCGCTGCGCGCGAGGATCGTGCGATCGCCCCAGCGTTCGCGGGCCTGTTCCTCCGTGAGCCCCACGTGCGCGACTTCGGGGTCGGTGAAGGTGACCCACGGGATCGTCTCATCGACGGTGCGCCGCATGCCGAACAGGGCGTTGACCGATGCCACGCGGGCGTGGTGCGCCGCGACGTGGGTGAAGGGCAACCGCGCCGTCACATCGCCGGCGGCGTAGATGCGAGGCGCGCTGGTGCGGAGGCGGTCGTCGACGACGATCGCGGCGCGCTGGTCGATCTCGACGTGGGCGGCCTCGAGCCCGATTCCGGCGGTCCGCGGCCGCCGGCCGGCGGCGATGAGGACGCGATCGAAGGTGACGGTGTCGCGCTCGCCATCGACGTCGAGGACCAGTTGGCCGGGGGCGCCCTCCGCACGCAGCACTTCGACCGCCCGCGTCCCCAGGCGAACGTCGACGCCGTCTGCAGCCAGACGCCTGGCGATCAGCGCGCCCGCATCTGGCTCCTCCTTGAGCAGCAGACGATCGGCGAGCTCGACGCGCGTCACGCTGGCCCCGAGGCGCGCGAACGCCTGCCCGAGTTCGCACCCGATCGGCCCGCCGCCGAGCACCACCAGGCGACCGGGGAGCTCCCGCAGCGCCCAGACGCTCTCCGTCGTCAGGACGTCGGGGCCGGTCAGGCCGCTGACCGGCGGCAGGGCAGGCTCTGAGCCGGTCGCCACGATC
Source organism: Solirubrobacterales bacterium (assembly GCA_038233375.1). Classification (GTDB taxonomy): domain Bacteria; phylum Actinomycetota; class Thermoleophilia; order Solirubrobacterales; family Solirubrobacteraceae; genus CADCVQ01. The sequence continues at coordinate 43,281 of JBBSMC010000016.1, read as the reverse complement.
GCCGAGGCGAACCGCAGCCGGTGGCCGTCCGCTTGGATGGTCGATCCGTCGACGAACCGTCCTTCGCCGACGATGACCTCCACGCCGGCGTCGCGCAGACGAGCCGGGGAGTCGTGCGGCTCGATCTCGGCGATCGCGGCGTGCACGCGGTCGATGACCCGGGCGAAGTCGATGGCCGGCTCGACCGGAGCAAGCCCGACAGCGTCGGCATGACGCATGCGGTGCGCCGCGCGCGCGGCCGCGATCAGGCTCTTGCTGGGAACGCAGCCCGTCCACAGACAGTCACCGCCGGTCCGGTCGCGTTCGACCAGGGCCACGCGCGCGCCGACGCCGGCGGCGATGAACGCCGAGACGAGCCCCGCGGTGCCACCTCCCAGGATCACCAGGTCGTAGCGATCGATCACGTCCGCGGATTCCCACAGGGCCGAATGAGCATGTGATCTGTGACCCTCGCGGAACGCGCTCGGTTCGCCGCCCCGGCACCGGACGTCGAGTTCGCGAATCGACCCGGCTTCGTGTGGGTCTGAGCCGTTACGGCCGAATGAAGTCGACCGCATCCGGTCGCCCTCACTGTGCGTCGGGCACCGCCGCCGTCGCCTGATCAATCCCGAAGGAGAAGCCGTGCTCAAGATCGCGATCATCTGCTCGCCGGGCAGGACACGCCGGAGGGGGCTGGCCGCATGGCCAACGCGCTGACGCAGGAGTTCCACGAGGCCGGCGACGATATCCGGTTCATGTTCGACGCAGCCGGGGTCACGTGGGTGCCGAGACTGACCGACTCCGACGAGAAGTACTTCCGCCTGTTCGAGACGGTGCGCCCTGTGGTCAGCGGCGCGTGCCTGTACTGCTCACGGGCCTACGGCGCCAAGGAGGCGATCGAACAGTCCGGGGTGCCGTTCGTCTCAGATTTCAAGGATCACCCGAGCCTGCGCGCGCTCGTCGCCGATGGCCTTTAGGTCGTCACGTTCTGAGGTGGTGTTCTCTACGCAAACCGTGCCGATCACCGTCTACGTGCTCGGCGGCTGTCCACACTGCACGCGGGCGACGTCGCTGCTCGATCGCCGCGGCATACAGCACGAGATCGTGTCGGGGAACGGCATCCCCGGGTTCCGGCGCCGCTTGCAGCAGCTGACCGGTGGATCCACCGTCCCGCAGATCGTCATCGACGGCCGTCCGATCGGTGGCGCCGACCGCCTGGCACGCCTGGACCGGCGAGGAGTGCTCGCCGCCTTGGTGGTCGGCGATCCCTTGCCGGTGACGCGAGTCCGCAAGCGGCGGCTGCGACGCGCGGCGGCGTGCTGGGTGGCCGAGGCGTTTGACGCCACCGGGCGACGCGTCGGGCGCGCCGCGGGTCGCGACGAGGAGTCCGCGCGCAATGCGCTCACACGCGCAATGAGCCACGCCGGGCCCAGCCGAGCCTCCTGACGACGGACTCGCGGCTCAGGCCGTCTCGTCGGCGGCGGGAACCGACGACGGCAGCCTCCAGACGTGCTCGGCGGGAAGCTCGACATCGACCTCCTGCCCGGCACGCGGCGCCAGGTGCGGCGGCACGTGGGCCTGGATGCGACGGCCGCCGCAGTCGACGACGACGCGCACATGGTCGCCGGCGTACGACCCTGCCAGCAGATCAAGGCCTCAGTTGGAGCCGAGTGCGCGACATGAATCGGATCGCATTCCGGCTGGTCTCACCCATCCGATGCACCTTCGCGCCAAAGCGCCACAATCTCTCGCGGTGACCGCTCGTTCGCCATACGAGGGTGGCACGCGCGCGGCGCTCGCGTACTGCCTCCGTCGCAAACACCTGCGCCGGACGACACGGATCGCGTTCGTCGTCGGCCTGCTGCTGACTGCGGTCAACCAGGGTGCCGTGATACTCGGCGGGGACGCATCGACGCTGACATGGCTGCGCAGCGCGGCGAACTTCCTGATCCCCTTCGTCGTGTCGAACCTCGGCCTGCTCAGCGGCCGAGGAGCGAGGTCTTGGACAGCGCCAACGGAAGAGTCCGTTGATGACGAGCACTGACGTCGTCGCGGATCATCGTGCCGCGGGCCGCGCCTTCACCGCCGCCGCCTGACCGGCTTCGTGCGTGAGGCCGGAGACGGCGAGACGGTCCTCTGCATGCATGGCGTCCCAACGGCGTCCTTCCTGTAGCGCAAGTTGCTCGACGAGCTTGTGGCCCGCGACGTGCGCGGCGTACTAGGGCCCGACGGTTCGTCGCCTCAGTGATACAGGCCGACGACGCCGAGCAGGACGACGACGAGCACGCAGGCAGCAAGAAACAACGCCGCGTATCCCAACCGGCGCCACTCGGCGCGCAGATCGGGCTTCTCGCCATCGCGGCGTGTCACCGGCCTCTTCATCCGACTGGGACCCCCGCCGAGCGAAAACGATTCGTCTCCACCCTCAGGTGCCCGCCGGCGCGCATCCGGCCAGCCCGGGAGCCCGCTCGCGGCGCGCATGGCGTCCTCGAGCGAAAGCAACCCGTGAATCGCTCGCGCAGGAACTGGGTCGGACGTCTCGACTCGTCTCCCTCTCTGAAAGGACACATTGATGGATCTCCTGCGGAATCTCGATCGTCGCATCGCCTACGGCGTCGTCGGCGGCACGTTCGCCGGCCTATTGTTCCTGCTCGCGAACATGTGGTACGCAGACAGCCAAGGCCTACCGGCCGTGGCTCCGCTGTACGACATCTCGACCATCTTCTTTTTCACCGACAAGCCTGATCCCCAACCGGTCAACGCGGCCGTCGGACTGATCGTTCACCTGACGCTCTCCGGCGCATTCGGTGCTGTGCTGGCGGCGCTCGCGCCGCTCGCAAAGGGAGCCGCTCGTCTCGTGGGCATGGGCGCCGCGTTCGGGCTCGTGCTGTACCTCGTCAACTTCCAGATCCTCGGCCGGGTCGCGTTCGAGTGGTTCCAAGAGGGGCCGAACCAGACGTTTGAGGTGTTCGCGCATCTCGGCTACGGCCTCCTCGTCGTCCCGTTCCTCGTCCGCTTCGCCTCGTCGACTGGCGAGCAGCACACTGCCAGCAGTGCGGGCGCCGCGCGGCCTGGGGCGACCTGAGCCGCATCGACAGAATTGGGCTGAGCGCTTCGCGTCGGCGAGGCGCGGCGGCGCGCGCGGTGTGAGATGGGCGTACTAGTCAGTATCGCCGACGCGGCAGCGTGCTCGGCATGGCCGAGCAGGAGCATGCGTGGCTTGAACTCCACGACTCCAGCACATACGGGCGGTCTCCTTTCGAAGCCCCGATATCCGGCTTCCTCCTGGCCGATGTCGTTGTTATCGGTTGCTGCGTTGCAAGCGGAAGGTCACCGGTTCGATCCCGGTTGACTCCATCCGTCAGGGACGCCGATTCGCCTCAGGCGAAGCGGCGCAGCCCGGCCCACGCGGCGGCGCCGAAGACGAGGATCAGGCCGCCGAGGTGGGCGAGCGCGACGGCGATGTTCCCACCCGTGTCGTTGATCGCGACATCGATCGCGTCCAGCGCGGGCTTGAACGGAAAGGCGGCGGAGATCACGCGGATGACGTCGTAGAGCAGGGGCGACACGCCCCCGCTGGGCACGAGCGCGAGGAAGGCCAGCGGGAGCGCGAGCATCAACGCCAGCAGCGATGCCGCGCGCACCTCCCGCGCGAGGCTGCCGATCGCCACACCCAATGTCGCGAAGGCGAGCGAGCTGCCGGCGAGGGCGAGGATCCACAGCGGTAGTCGGCCGTAGTCAAGGGGGACGAAGAGGCTGATGCCGAGCAGCATCACGAACGTGACGGCGAATGCGCAGCAGGCGGCGAGCACGATCTTGCCGGCGAGCAGCAACCAGCCCGGGACGAGGCCGCGCGCGAGGCGGGAGAACGTGTTCTCCTCGCGTTCGAGGGCGAGCAGGCCGGAGGCCAGCAGGACGCAGACGAACATCAGCGAGACCGCGACAGCGAGCGCGACGGCGAACGTGTCAAGCGGCGTGCGGCGCCCGCTGAGGATCGTCTCCTGCACCTTGACGGGACGCTCGACGGTGGAGAGGACGTCCTTGAAGCGATCGACGTTCGCCACGCCGAGCGCGGCGAAGTTCTGAACCGGCTTGATCTTGTCCTGCAGCTCCTTGTCGCCCTTGGCCAGGCGGATCGCCGACATGAGCAGGTCGTTGGCCTTGGCGAGTCCGATGAGGTCGAACTCCGCGCCGACGATGTTGATCTTGCCGCCGTTGGCGATCGTGTCGATGTAGCCGCCGGCGACCTGCGTGATCTCCCGCGCCAGGGCGGCGTCGGCCTCGGCGAGCTTGGAGTTGACCGTCGAGCGCACGAAGGACTGCTTCAGCGCGTCGCCGTTGTAGATGACCTCGATGCTCGCCGAATCAAAGCCGCCGTTGGACAGCTTCGTCACGAAGTTCGGCGGGATGATCAGGCCGGCCAGCGCCTTACCGGTGCGGACCTGCTCGAGCGCCTGCTCGCGATTCTCGACGTCGATGCGCTCGACCGAGCCGAACAGCCGGTCGGTATAGGTCTTGATGTCGATCGTCCGATCGCCGAGCTTGATCTGCTGCTGGCTGGGCGGGATCTTGCTCAGGAACGCCAGGCTCGGCTTGTCCGGGCCGCTCGACAGCGCGAAGCCGATCAGCAGCGCGATCGCGACCGGGTAGACGATCAGCAGCCCGACGAGCAGCTTCGAGCGCCGCAGGATCTGCAGGTCCTTGAGGAGCATCCAGCGCACGAGGCAGTCAGTGGCCTCGCGCGCGGAGGAAGGCGACGAAGGCCTGCTCGAGGTCGTCGTCGGGCCCGGCCTCACCGGCGCCCCGCAGCTCGGCCGCCGTCCCGCTGAAGAGCATCTCGCCGTCGGCGAGGATCAGGATGCGGTGCGCGTGGCGCTCGGCCTCGGCGATGTCGTGCGTGCAGAAGATGACGGCGGTGCCGCGCTCCGTGAGCTCGGTGATGAAGCCCCACAGCCGGTCGCGCTGGCGCGGGTCGAGCGCGCCCGACGGCTCGTCGAGCAGCAGCACGGGCGGGTCGGCGAGCAGGCCGACCGCGATGTTGACGCGCTGGCGGTTGCCGCCCGACAGGCTCCCGAGCTCGTCGTCGGCACGGTCCTCGAGGCCCGTATGCATGAGCATCCGCTCGACGGTCGCATCGACGTCGGCGACCTTCTCGAGCTTGGCGAACAACCGCAGGTTCTGCTCGACCGTGAGCTTCGTGTAGACCGCCGTCTGCTGCGGAACCCAGCCGATCCGCGCCGTGGCGCCCGGCGCCTGCTCGACGCTGCCGGTCTCCGGCGTGCGGATCCCGGCGAGCATCGTCAGCAGCGTCGTCTTGCCGGCGCCGTTGGGCCCGATGATCGCCAGCAGCTCGCCGCGCGCGACGTCGAAGCTCACGTCGCGAACGGCGTGACGGTCCCCGAAGTGCTTGTTGAGACCCCGCGCCGCGAGGGCCGGCGCCGCGGGCGCGGCGGCGTCCGTGGCCACTCAGGCCTCCGTCTCGTGGCAGAGCACTAGCGAACCGACTCGGCCAGCGCGTCGAGCGAGAGCTGCAGGGCGTCGTACGAGCCGCGGTTGGATGGGACGCTGATCTTCTGCGGCGTGCCGACGTCGCTGATGTCGAGGTTCGCGGAGACCTTCATGCTCGAGAACTTGAGGATCTTGCGGTCCTTCGCCGACGGCGTGATCAGGACGTTGAGCTTCGCCCGGCGCAGGACCTTGTCGTCGGCGCCCGTGTAGACGTCGCCGGTGGCGGTCTTCACCGAGCGGGCGAGCGCCGCGCGGTCGCGGGCGTCGATCTCGCGCGGCAGCCCCGTGATGTCCGTGATCCGCAGCGACGTCAGGCGCTTGGCCAGCGTCGCGAGGTCGAGGAAGAGGTTCTTCGTGTTGATCTCGGCCGTGACGTGGATCGTGTCGATGCCGGCCACGCGCTCGTTGCCGACGATGCGCGGGTTCTTGGCCCAGCGATCGGGATTGATGTTGAACACGCCGAGGATCGCGTCGAGCGTGTTGCCGTCCTTCTGCAGCGGGCTCCGCAGCGGCGTCGCTATCGAGGACGGGATCTCGTAGGCGGTCGAGCCGAGGCCGATGAACGCCTTGTCGCCCTTGAGGTACATGTCGCCGCCGAGGATCCCGCCGCGCAGGCCGAGCGAGACGTCGAGCTTCGCCTCGGGCTGACCCTCGGCGTCGCTGAACGGCCCGACGAGGCTGACCTGGATCGGCTCGCGGTAGCGAGGGTGGCCCTTGACAGTGATGTCGACGATGGCGCTGATGTTGCCGGACTTCGCCTTGTCGTTGGGGCCGAAGGTCTGGCGGATCAGCTTCTTGACCTCGGGCGAGTTCGCGGCGCCGCCCTTGTCGGCCGCGGCCGTGCCGCCCGACGAGGAGTCGTCGCCCCCGCAGCCGACGAGCACAGCGATGAGCAGCACGGACACGACACCGATCAAGGTCTTGGCTGGCACTGCTCCTCCTCAGGGTCAAACGCGGGCGGTGAGCGCGAGTTTAGGGGGCGCGCGCGCTGCCCCGCGCCGCGCCGCGCCCACAGAACTACGCTACGCGCCGTGACCGACCGCGTCGTGACGCTTCCGCGCGGGGCGCTGGCCGCGAGTGGCGCCGGCAAGGCGCTCGAGGCGCTGACGCTCGCCGCGCTCGTGCTGCTGGTGCCACGCGCGCTGGGTGCGGCTGACTACGGCGGCTTCGCGGTCGCGCTGGCGGTGGCGACGGGGATCGCGACGGCGACGGGCATCGGCGGGCCGGCGCTCTTCGCGCGCGTGCTCGCCCCGCTGGACGGGCGCGGCCGGCAGGATGTCGCGCGCGCGCTCGTGCTCCGGATCGGGCGCACGCGGGCGTCGCTGGTCTGCGGGCTGGTCGTAGCCGCCGCGGGAGCGGCGTGGCTGGCACCGGGCGACGTGGCGCTGGCGCACGTCGCGCTCGTCGGCGTGGCGGCGGCGCTGGGCACGGCTGCGACGCTGCTCTCCCAGCTCGCCCTCGGGCTCGAGCACTGCGCGGCGTGGAGCCTGCGCTACCCGCTGGAGAACGGCGTGATCGTCGTCGCCGCGCTGGCGCTCCATCCCTCCGCCGGGCTCGACGGTGCGATCGGCGCGGTGGCGCTGGGCGCGGCGGCGGCGCTCGCGCTGGGGGTCGCGAGCGTGCGGCCGGCCTTGCGGGGCGCGGGTACCGGGACCGCGCTGCCCGCCGGGGCGCTGCGCTTCGCGCGCGTGCAGGCCGGCGGCGGCGCGCTGACGCAGGTCGTCCACCGCGGCGCGGCGCCGGCCTGCGCGCTGCTGCTCGTCGATCCACACGGGGCGGCGGGGGCGGCGGGGGCGATGCTCGCCGGCGTGGTCGCGACGACCGCGGCCACGTTCCTCGCGCTGCGGTTGCGCGCGTGATCTCGGTCGTCGTCCCGACGCGCGACCGGCCCGAGGCGCTCGCCCGCTGCCTGGCGGCGCTGGCCCGCCAGCGCACGCCGCAGACGCCGCTCGAGATCGTCGTCGTGGACGACGGTGGTGGTGCCGTCGCGCCGGGTGCCCAGGTCGTGCGCGCCGGCGGGCGCGGGCCGGCGGCGGCGCGCAACCTCGGCGCGCGCGCCGCGCGCGGCGACGTCGTCTGCTTCCTCGACGACGACTGCGTGCCGGCGCCGGGGTGGGCGCAGGCGCTGGCCGGCGCCTGTGTGGACGGCGGCGCAGCGGCGGGCGACACGATCCCCGACCCCGGCGCCGGCGCGCCCGCCGCGGCCGCGCAGCTGCTGACGAACACGCTCATGCTCTCCGGGCGCGAGCCGGCGACGGGCGGCGCGACCCTGCGCTTCGCCCCGACCTGCAACCTCGCCTGCGACGCGGCCACCCTGCGCTCGCTGCCCTTCGACGAGTCGTTCGCGCTCGCGGCCGGCGAGGACCGCGAATGGTGCGCGCGGCGCGTCGCCGGCGGCACGGCGCTGCGTCATGTGCCCGCCGCGGTCGTCGTGCACCACCCGCAGTTCGGGCTTCCCGGCCTCGTGCGTCAGCAGCTGCGCTACGGCCGCGGCGTCGTCGACTTCAAAGCGACCGGCGGCGCGCTCGCCGGATCAGACTTCTACCGCAGGCTCGCCCGCGCAACGGCCCACGCCGACCCGCGCACGGCGGCCTGCGTGGCACTGGCGCAGGCCTCCGTCGCCGCGGGGGCGGTCCTAGCCGTAGCCGAGCAGCGACTGGCCCGCTAGCCCGTCGGCGTCGACACCGCACACGGCGGCCACCGTGCTCGCGACATCCTCGAGCCGCGCCGCGCGCCCGGGCTCGCGCGCCCCGTGTGCACCCGGCGCCACCACCGCCCACGCGTCGCCGGGCGTGTGGTTGCCCGAGCGGCCGCTGCCGGTGCCGCGGCGCAGCACGTCGCCGAAGCTCGACGAGTGGACGCCGGCGAGCGTCGTCGCCGGGCGCGCGCTCCACTGCACGACGAGGTCGGGCAGCTGATCGCCGCGCGCGCCGGCGTGATGCTCCGCGACGCGGTCGACGCCGGCCACGGCCGCCGCGCCGTCGGGATCGTGGAAAGTCGCCAGCCCGTCGGCGATCGACCGCAGCAGCGCGTCGGCCTCGCCCGGGTCGACGATGCCGTCGCGCTCGCGGCCGCGCCGGTTCAGGCGGATGTAGCCCTGGTTGTCGGCGGGGTGGCAGAACGCCGCCGTCTGCGACCAGTCGATCCCGCGCAGCTCCAGGCGGGCGGTCAGCTCCAGCGCGGCGCGGTCGGGCAGCGCGCGGGCGATCGCGCCGCGCGCGCCCGGCGGGATCGCCGCGCGCAGGCGCCAGATCGCCCCCGCGCCGCCGTCGCCGTCGGACGGCAGCGGCCCGCCGCTCAGCACGGCCTCGAGCATCTGCGGCAGCAGGTCCGCGCGCGAGCTGTTGACGTCCATCCCGACCGCGGAGGCGACGATCACGTCGCAGTCATCGGGCAGCGCGTCGAGCACCCGGCAGAACGCCGCGTCGACCTGCGCGTAGACGTCCTCCAGCGCGCCTTGCAGGAGCCGGCGATCGCGACCCTCCGGCTCCTGCGCGAGCTGCGACAGGTCCCAGAACTGGTGGCCCGCCAGGTGCGCTGCGCTGAAGGTGAGCCATGCCAGGTCGTACGGGTCGCGGCGCAGCAGCTCGACCGCGGCCGTCGCCACGCGGCCGGGCGCGGCGACGAGCTTCGTGCGCAGCGCCAGCAGCTCGCGGGCCGTCGGGCGGCCGAAGATCTCCGTCGCGTGCGGCCCCCCGCCGTGCACGCCCTCGAGCTGCGCGCCGGCCGCGGCCGGCAGGGACCAGCGTGGCAGCACGACGCGGTCGCGAAAGCCCCAGCCGCAGACGTACGTGCCCCTCCAGTCGCGCGGCGGGCGGCTCTCGTAGGGGTCGATCGCCAGCGTGCGCAGGTCCGCGCGGGCAAGCCGCTCCCAGATCGCCGGCGGCGCCGGAAACGCGGTCATGTAGCGCGCGCGCTGGGCCGAGGAGTCCCACTGGAACGGATAGAACAGGCCGTGGTCGGCGAGCGGCACGCCGCTGTAGAGCGTGTGAAACGCGCCCGCCGCGAAGTGGTCGGCGGGCGTCTGCAGAGCCATCCGCTCGCCGCGCTCGATGAGCCCCGCGAGCACGGGCAGCGTGCCCGCCGCGAGCATCCGGTCCACGACCGCGACGCTCGCCGCGTCGAACTGCAGCACGCAGATCACGAGATGACCGTCACGCCCTCGACGGCGACGGTTTCGCCGCCGACGGCGTCCGAGCGGCGCGCGGCGTCGAGCACGCGCATGACGGCGGCGCCTTCCGCCGCGGTCGCCAGCGGACCCGGATCGACGCCGCGCAGTGCGCGCGCGTAGGCCTCCAACTGCAGCCGCAGCGAGCGCACGAGCGGGTGCGCGCCGGTGACCCGGGCCAGCGCGGCGCGCGCGCGGCCGGCACTGACCGCGCGGCCGGCCAGGCGGCCGCCTGCGGTGCGGATCTCGACGAGCTCGTGGTGCGGGCGGTCGGTTGCGCACTCGATCTGGATCTCGGCGCGCGTCGTGGCGAGCACGAGGCCGGCCCGCTCGCGAGTCGCGTTGGCGCGCACCGCCACCGGCAGCGAGCCGGTGAGATGCAGCGCGAGGTCGATCAGGTGCGGTGCGAGGTCCAGCAGCGCGTCGTCGCCGCGCGCAACCGGGCGCCAGGAGCTGCGGCGGTAGTGCAGCACCATCCGCATCGTCAGATCGCCGCCGGGCGGCACGCTGCGCATGAGCTGCAGGCCCTGGTCGAAGCGGCGGTTGAACGCGATCCACGGGGCGGGCGCGAGCGACGCGATGCGCAGCGCGCCCGCGGCGTCGGGCGCCGGCGGCTTCTCGACGAGCGCCGTCAGGCCGGCATGGGCGGCGATCTCGGCGACCTCCTCGTGGTCCTCGGCCGGCGTGCAGACGACGAGCCCGTCCAGCGCCGTGGCGGCGAGCAGCTCGCCGAGCCGCGCGTGGCCGGGCACGCCCAGCTTTCCGGCGACGAGGCCGCGTCGCGTGCGGTCCGGATCGGCGACGGCGACGAACTCGACGCCCGGCGCCGCCTGCGCGGCGGGCAGGTAGCCGAGCTCGGCGAGGCGGCCGCAGCCGACGAGGCCGAGGCGCAGCGCGACCGGGCTCATGACCGCGACCGTCGGGCCCAGAGCACCACGCCGGCTGGGACGGAGGCCGCCGCGGTGAGGTGGTGTACGAGGTGAAGCGGCACCCCGCTCAGCGCCAGCCGGGGACCGCCGCGACGGCCCAGCAGCGCGTAGAAGCGTGCGTTGGGAACGACCATCGCGCCCAGCGCGAGGAGCGCCAGCCGTCCGCGGCCGCCCAGCGCCGCCGCGGTCGCGACGAGCGCGGCGCCGGCCGCGAGGCGCTGGGCCCAGGCGAGGTTCAGCGCTCCGGCTCCCTCGCCGCCGCGCTCCAGGCGCAGCGCCACCCAGGGAGCACCGCGGGCCCCGAGGTCCGTGCGCAGCATCGACACGAGCGTCCAGCGCTTGAGGTGCGTGCCGCACACGGCTGGGTCGAGCACGATCCGCCGGCCGGCGGCGTGCAGGCGCATGCCGAGCTCGATGTCCTCGACGCACGGTCGCGGGTAGCGCTGCGCGTCGAAGCCGCCGACGGCGTCGAATGCCTCGCGGCGGACGGCGCCGAGGCCGGCCCAGAAGGTCGTGGCGGGGCCGCCCGCGCCGGCGTGGACGTGGTGGTGCAGGAGGTTGCGAAAGCGCGAGACGACGGCGGGTGCAGCCGGCATGTCGTCGTAGCCGCCGAACATCGCGTCGAGCGTCGGCTCGCGCTCGAACGCCTCGCGCAGGCGGCGCAGCGCGTCGGGATGGACCTCGACGTCGGCGTCGACGAACACGACGATCTCGCCGGTCGTGCGCGCGACTCCCGCGTTGCGCGCCGCGGCCGGGCCGCTGCCCGGCGGATCGGCCACGACCTCGACTGCGTGCGGCTCCGTGGAGCGCGCGAGCGCGGCGAGGCAGCGGCCGAGGGTCGCGGGAAAATCGGTGCCGGGAATGACGACGGTCAGCAAGTTAGGAGAGCCTAAGTTAGAGTGCCCTAAGTGGGAGGAGCCAGCAGCAGACCCTTCGCGGTGCTCGGGGGAGGGCCGGCCGGATTGACGGCAGGCTACGTGCTGGCCCGGAGCGCACGCCCCGTCGTCGTCTTCGAGGCCGACGACCAGGTCGGCGGCCTGGCCCGCACGGTCGTCCGCGACGGATACCGCTTCGACCTCGGCGGCCACCGCTTCTTCACGAAGTCCGCCGAGGTGCAGGATCTGTGGGAGCAGGTGCTCGGCGAGGAGCTGCTCGTGCGCGACCGGCTGTCGCGGATCTTCTGGCGCGGGCGCTTCATCGACTACCCGCTGCGCCTCGCCGACGTCGTACGCAAGGTCGGGCCGCTCGAGCTCGCGCGCTGTTGCGCCTCCTACGCCCGGGCGGTCGTGCGCCGCGGCCGGCGCCGCGCCGCGCCCGAGACGTTCGAGGAGTGGGTCTGCGATCGCTTCGGGCGGCGCCTGTTCGAGCTGTTCTTCAAGAGCTACACCGAGAAGGTGTGGGGCGTGCCAACCTCGGAGATCCGCGCCGAGTGGGCGGCTCAGCGAATCAGGACGCTGTCGTTCTCGCGCGTCGTGCGCGCGGCGCTGCTCAACGACGGCGGCGACGTGCGCAGCCTGATCGAGCGGTTTCACTACCCGCGGCTGGGACCGGGGCAGATGTGGGAGGCGATGGCGGCGGAGATCGTCGGCGCCGGCGGTCAGATGCGGCTCGGCGCGCGGGTGACGGCGCTCGAGCTCGACGAGGCCGGCGAGCGCGTCGCGGCGGTTCGCGCGGGCGGCGAGCGCGTCGCGGTCTCGCAGGTCATCTCGTCGCTGGCGCTGCGCGATGTCGTCGCGGTCGCCGACCCGCCCGCGCCGCCGGAGGTGCGCGCGGCGGCGGCCGGGCTGCGCTACCGCGACTTCGCCACCGTCGCGCTCGTCGTCCGCGGCGAGGATCTCTTCCCCGACAACTGGATCTACGTCCACGACCCCGGCGTGCGGGTAGGGCGGATCCAGAACTTCCGTGCCTGGAGCGAGGCGATGGTGCCCGACGCCGCGCGCACCTGCGTCGGGATGGAGTACTTCTGCTTCGAGGGCGACGAGCTGTGGAACGCGAGCGACGCCGAGCTCGTCGCGCAGGCCACGCGCGAGCTCGACGCGATCGGCCTCGCCGACGCGAGACGGGTCGAGGCCGGCCACGTCGTGCGCGTGCCGAAGGCCTATCCGATCTACGACGCCGACTACGAGGCGCGCGTGACGACGATCCGCGGCTGGCTGGCGGGAATCGCGAACCTCCAGCAGGTCGGCCGCAACGGCCTGCACCGCTACAACAACTCAGACCACTCGATGCTCACCGCGCTGCGCGCCGTCGACAACGCCTGCGCCGGCACCTCGCACGACCTGTGGGCGGTCAACGGCGACGGCGAGTACCACGAGGAGGCACGCCCGGTGGTGCAGCCCTACCGCGACGCGCCCGAGACGCCGGCGCTGCTGGCCGACGACGCGCTCTCGGCGAGCGGGCAGGCGACGGAGCGAACGCTCCACTCGCCGTGAGCGCCGAGCGAGCGACCGGCGGTGAGCATCTCGTGGCGCAGGCCGGGCGATGCCTGCAGTCCGATGACGAACGCGCCCGATCGCCGCGACGGGGCGCCGAAGCTCACGACCTCAGACAGCGGCACCCCGAGCTGCCACGCCAGCGCGGTGCGCACGAGCACGTCGCTCGTCGCCAGGCGCCCGCAGCTCAGCAGTGCCGGGCGGCCGCCGGCCTCGCGCACGAGCGCGCGCAGGCGGGCGTGCGAGTCGCTGATGCGCGCCGAGCTGCTCCACGATTGCGGCAGATCGCCGATCCGCCCGTGCAGTCCGTAGACGGTCACGGCGAGGGTGCCCGCAAGCAGGAGCGCGAGCCCCGCCGGCGCCGCTGCGGCGCGGACGCGCAACGGCCCAGGGCGGGCGAGCAGCGTCGCCAGCCCGACGCCTCCGAGCACGCCGACGATCGCTGCGGCGGGGGCCTGGAAGCGGGCCAGGCCAGGGAAGTCGAACAGCGTCATCGCCGCGACGAGCGCGATCCAGCCCAGCGCACCGGCCGCGAGCACGCGCGGGGCGCCCCGCTCGCGCGCGGCCACGAGCGCCAACGGCCAGGCCAGCGCGAGCGGCATCCCGAGCGCCCACCAGAGCGCCTCGGCCGGATGGCTCGTCCCGCGGCGGGCGCGGTCGGTGCCGCCGCCACCCGTGCCGAGCAGGTCGGGCGCCAGCCACAGGACGGGGACGGCGAGCGCCAGCGCGACGGCGAACGCCCTCGCGCGCGGCCGTGCCCGCCACGACCACGCCGCGTAGAGCACCAGCACGGGGAAGGCCTCGGGGCGCACGAGCGCCGCCAGCGCGAGCAGCCCCAGCGCCGCCGGGACGCGGCCGGCGAGTCCGGCCCGCACCGCGCCGAGCACGAGCGCGACGAGCAGCGGCTCGGACATGCCGCCGGCGGCCTGCCGCGCCCACATCGTCACGTCGTCGAAGAGCAGCGCGAGCGCGACCGCTGCAAACGCGCCGGCGGCGATCCGCAGCCGGCGCGGGTGCGGCGCGGTCAGGTGGTACGCGAGCTCGGCGGCGAGCACCAACGACAGCAGCCACGCCGCCCGCACGAGCACGAGCCACAGCTGCGGTGCGGCGTCCCCGACCAGCGACAGCGGCGCGGCGATCAGGACGGTCAGCGGCTTCCACGATGGCCCGCTCGTCGTGTCCAGGTCGAGATCGGCCAGCTCCCGGCCCCACACGAGCCAGGCCCACGCGTCGTAGACCGGCTCGTCGGCGATCAGCAGCGACGCAGCAGCCAGCGCTACGCAGGCACAAGTCGCGAGGAGCAGGCGGGAGGTCGTCATCGTGAGAGTAGTTAGGCTGCCCGAATATGGGCTGCGCCGCAGCCCGGCAGACCACAGGAGGACAGCGCAGCGCATGACAGTTCGCCACCGCCTCGCATCGTTCAGCGCGCTCGCCGTGCTCGCCGTCTCGCTCGCCGCCTGCGGATCCTCCGGCGACGACAAGACGCTCACGCTGTACTCCGGTCGCATCGAGCCGATCCTCGGAACCGCCCTCGAGCAGTACGAGGCGGCGTCCGGGGGCTTCGAGGTCAAGGCGCGCTACGGCGACAGCCCGTCGCTCGCCGCGACGATCGTCGAGGAGGGCAAGAACTCGCCCGCCGACCTCTTCTTTGCCCAGGACGCGGGCTCGCTGGACGCCGTCGAGAAGCAGGGGCTGCTGCTCGAGCTGCCCGCCGACATCCTCGCCAAGGTGCCCAAGGGCTTCCAGTCGGCCACCGGCGCCTGGGTCGGGACGACGGGCCGCTCGCGCGTCATCGCCTACAGCGACAAGCTCGAGGAGTCCGAGCTGCCCGACTCGCCCCTGAAGCTGACCGAGGAGAGATGGAAGGGCAAGGTCGGATGGGCCCCGACGAATGCGTCGATGCAGGGCTACATCACCGCGTTGCGACTCGTCGAGGGCGAGGACGTGGCCAAGAAGTGGCTCGAGGGCATGGTCGCCAACGACACCCAGGTCTACGACTCCAACATCCCGGTGCGCGACGCGATCGCCAAGGGCGAGATCGAGCTCGGCCTCATCAACCACTACTACGTCGCCGAGGCCCAAGCCGAGGACCCGGACTATCCGGTCAAGGTGCACTTCCCGCCTGAGGACCTCGGCTCGCTCGTCAACGTCGCGGGCGTGGGCATCCTCGCGGCCACCGAGAACAAGGAGCAGGCGCTGCGGTTCGTGCGCCAGATGCTCTCGACGGAGACCCAGCGGTACTTCGCCGACAGCTCGAAGGAATACCCGGTCATCGCCGGCGTGTCGCCCCCCAAGGAGCTCGTCCCGCTGAGCAGGATCCCGTCGCCGAAGATCGACCTCGCCAAGCTCGGCGACCTGCAGGGGACGCTCAAGCTCATGCGGGAGACCGGGGCGCTGTAGGGGTGAGGCACTAGTGGACGCCGCCGCGCCCGTACGCGCGCTGGGACGCCGGCTGCCCTCGCCATCCCGTGTGTTCGGAGTGCGGCGCCCGCCGGTCGTCCTGCTCGGCCTCGGCCTGGCGGTCGGGCTGGCGGCGGCCCTGCCGGCGCTGTACCTCGTCGTCGCGGTCTTCGACGACCTTCCGGGCGCGCTCGACGCGGTCATGACGAGCCGCACCGTCGGGCTGATCACCCGCAGCCTCGGGCTCGCGGCAGCGGTCACCGTGGCCGCCGTCGCGATCGCCGTACCGCTCGCCTGGCTGACGGTGCGCTCGGACCTGCCCGGCCGGCGGACCTGGGCCACGCTGGCCACGCTGCCGCTCGTCATCCCGAGCTACATCGGCGCCTACCTCTTCGTCTCGGCGCTCGGCCCGCGCGGGGCGCTCGCCGACCTGCTCGGCGTGCGGCTGCCGTCGATCTACGGCTTCGCCGGCGCCTTTATCGTGCTGACGCTGTTCACATATCCGCTCGTGCTGATCCCGCTGCGCAGCGCGCTGCGGCGGATGGACCCGTCGCTCGAGGAGGCCGCGCGCGTCATGGGCCGCGGCCAGCGCGAGGTGTTTCGCACCGTCGTGCTGCCGCAGCTCGCGCCCGCGATCGGCGCCGGCGGCGTGCTCGTCGCGCTGTATGCGCTGAGCGACTTCGGTGCCGTGTCGATCATGCGCTTCAACTCGTTCACGCGCGACATCTACATCGCCTACCAGTCGGGCTTCGGGCGCACGGAGGCGGCGGCGCTCGGCATGGTGCTCGTGATCGTGATGCTCGTGCTGTTCGCCGTCTACGCACGCGTGCGCAACGCGCGGGCGCTGCATCGCTCGACCCCGGGCACGCCGCGCCCGCTCGAGCCCGTGCGTCTCGGGCGCTGGCGCTGGCCGGCGCTCGCGTTCTGCTCAGGTGTCGTGGGCGTGGCGCTCGTACTGCCCGTCGGCGTCCTCGGCTACTGGGCGACGAAGCAGATATCCAGCGGCCTGGAGGTCGACGCGCTGATGACGAACATGGGCCACTCGCTGCTCGCCGCGGCCTGCGCCGCGCTGGCCGCCGGGCTGGCCGCGATCGTCGTCGCGCTGCTGTCGGTGCGCTATCCGAGCTACGTGACGCGGATCGTCGAGCGCGTCGGCTACGCGGGCTACGCGCTGCCGGGGATCGTGGTGGCGCTCGCGCTCGTGTTCTTCACGACGCGCGTCGCATTGCCGCTCTACCAGACGCTCGCCGTGCTGGTCTTCGCGCTAGCGATCCACTACCTGCCGCTCGCCGTCAGCCCGATCAGCACCTCGCTGCTGCAGGTCCCGCCGCGGCTGGAGGAGGCGGCGCGCGGCCTGGGCCGAAGCCCGATGGCGGTCTTCCGGACGATCACCACGCCGCTCGTGACCAGCGGCGTGCTCGGCGGCGCCGCGCTCGTGTTCCTGCACGCGCTCAAGGAGCTGCCCGCCACGCTGCTGCTCGCGCCGATCGGCTTCGACACGCTCGCGACGGACGTCTGGCGCCAGACGTCGTTCGGCTTCTTCGAGGCGAGCGCGATCCCGGCTTTGCTGCTCTTGCTGATCGCGGCGCCCCCGCTGTACCTTCTGGATAAGAAGGGAAGTGTGGGCTCATAGCGATCGCGACAGCCAACGGAAGCGAGAACGGCAACGGCTTCACGCCGCCGTGCGTGGGGCTGCGGCTGCGCGGCCTGCGCAAGGCGTTCGGCTCCGTTCGCGCGGTCGACGGCGCCGACCTCGAGCTGCGCGCCGGCGGCACGTGCTCGGTGCTCGGCCCGTCCGGCTGCGGCAAGACGACGACGCTGCGCCTGATCGCCGGCCTCGAGCGGCCCGACGCGGGCGAGATCGTCGTCGGCGGCCGCGTCGTCTCCAGCGCCGACCGCTTCGTGCCCGCCGAGCAGCGGCGGATCGGGATGGTCTTCCAGGACTACGCGCTGTTTCCGCACATGGACGTCGCCGGCAACGTCGGCTACGGCCTGGGCCGCAAGCCCGACAGCGGGCGCATTTGCGAGGCGCTCGAGCTCGTCGGCCTCGCCGGCTCGGAGAGGCGCCCCGTGCACGAGCTCTCCGGCGGCCAGCAGCAGCGCGTCGCGCTCGCGCGGGCGCTGGCGCCGACGCCCGACCTCGTCCTGCTCGACGAGCCGTTCTCCAACCTCGACGCGTCGCTGCGCGATCGCCTGCGCCAGGAGGTCTCGCAGATCCTGCGCACCGCCGGCGTGACCGCGCTGTTCGTCACGCACGACCAGGAGGAGGCGATGAGCATCGCCGAGACCGTCGCCGTGATGCGCGACGGCCGCGTCGAGCAGTCGGGCACGCCCGAGGAGGTCTACCTGCGGCCGGCCTCACGCTGGATGGCGGAGTTCCTCGGCGACATCGAGGTGCTGCCCGGCGACGCGCACGACGGGCGCGCGAGCTGCGAGCTCGGCAGCCTGCCCGCCGGCGAGGTCCGCGGGGCCTGCGACGTGCTCGTGCGCCCGGAGTCGGTGGCGATCGGGGTCAGCGGCCCGTCGAGCGCGGCTCACGCGGAGGTCGTATCACGGCGCTTCTTCGGCCACGACCAGCTCGTCGGCCTGCGGCTCGCCTCCGGTCAGCTGATCTGCTCGCGGCGGCTGGGCTTTCCGGCCTGGCATCCCGGCGACCACGTGCAGGCGTGGATCGAGGGCCCCGTGGAGATCCTGCCGCGGCAAGTGTCGTGAGGCGGAAGTTCGTGCGCAGCTGAGGGATGCCGGACGGCTGAGCCGCCCGCCGGCTACTTGTCGTCGAAGTCGAAGTCGCGCGGGGGGCGCTGCTCGAACCAGAGCCGGTCGTGCTCCGGGGTCTCCTCGAGGAAGTCGGGGGTCTCCTCGAGGACGTCCTCGATTTCGCCCTCCTCGTCGGCGGGCACGATGTCGGACTCGTGCTCGACAGCCGGCGGCTGGTAGGCGTAGGCGGGCGCAGGCGTCGACGGCGGCGGCTCGTAGGGCGAGGCCGGCTCGGAGCTCGCGGGCAGGGGCGGCGGCTCGAAGCTCGACGCGCGCTCGTCGGACGGCGCCGGCTGGGGTCCCTGCTTGGACTTGCGTCCGACGCGAAAGCGCGACAGCCGCGAGCGGTGCTCGGGCTCGGCCTCAGGCTCGGCTTCGCGCTCGAAGGCGGGCTCGACATCGGCGAACGGGTCGTCGGGCTCGTCGGAGGCGCGCTCTGGCGCAAGCCACTGCCGGCCGGATTCAGGCGGCGGGGCCGGCGGCGGCGGCGGTGAGGGGGATTGGTACGCGCGCCAGGCCGGCTCGGTGCTGGACGACGGGGGCTCGTAGGCGCTCGTCGGAGGCTCGGGGCTGCCGGCCCGGGGCGGAGTCTCGGGAATGCTCGCCGTCGGCTCGGGCGGGCTCGGTGTAGGCGCAGGGATGGCGGCGGTGGGCTCGGGGCTGCTCGCCGGCGGCTCGTACGCAGGTAGGGCCGGTGGCTCGTATCCGCTGACGGGCAGCGGCGGCGGTTCGTGCGCGGTCGGCGCCGATCCGAGGGCGGCGGGCTGCTCGCTCTCCCAGGACGGGCTCGACCCGGGAGACGGCTCGTCGCCGGCGGGCTCCGCGGGCGCCACGAACGTGTCCTCGAGGTCCGGCGCACCGTCAGGCCCACGGCGAACGGGGCCGAGCGCCTCGCTCTCCTCCCGGGAGATATCGCCGGCGTCAGCGCCGCGCCGCCGTTTGAGCTCGAGATGCTCACGGATGGCGTCGTCCAGCAGTCCCATCCCGGCGAACCTTACCTCGCTCGGACAGACTTGTTCTTGCCACTGCGCTTGGCGTCGTAGAGCGCGCTGTCCGCGGCCTGCACGAGCGCCCGTGCATCGGCGCTCGTGGCGCGCACGGAGGCGACCCCGCAGCTCGCGGTGACGGTGAGCGTGCCGACGCCGTCCAGGCGCGGGATGCACAGCTGCGCGATCAGCTCGCGGATGCGCTCAGCGCGGTTGAACGCGCCCTCCAGATCGGTGCCGGGCAGCACCGCGGCCAGCTCCTCACCGCCGTAGCGCGCGGGATGGTCGACCTCGCGCGAGCTCTCGCGCAGGACGCGCGCCACCTCGCGCAGGACGACGTCGCCCTGCGGATGGCCGTAGGTGTCGTTGACCTGCTTGAAGTCGTCGAGGTCGATGAGGACGAGGCCGAGGTCGGTCCCGAAGCGCTTGGAGCGCTCGACCTCCGCGTTGAGCGCGTCGTCGAAGGCGCGGCGGTTAGAGAGGCCGGTGAGCTCGTCGGTCACCGACCGGCGCGCGGTCGACTCGTGCAGCTCGACGTTCTCCATCGAGCGGGCGACCTGGCCCGCGAGGTAGGAGAACAGCTCGCGGTCGCCGGGGGTGAACGGGCGCCCCTCGCGCGCGACGGAGACGACGCCGACCACGTCGTGCAGCGCCTCGGCGCCGCGCAGCGGATGGGCGATCGCGCTCGTCGCGCCGACCGTGGTCTCGCGCGGGCTGGCGCTGCTCAGCGCGTCGGCCTCGACGGACTGCAGGGCGGACTCGACGGCGTGGACGTGGCCTACGCGCGAGCGCTCTTCGAGCTGCCCCGTGCCGTCGACGCGCACGCAGGCGCGGCCGGCATCGGCGCCGACGCCGTCGACGGCGGTGCGCACGACGAGCTCGAGCAGCGCGTCGCGGTCGAGGTTCGACGCGACGGCCTCGCCGAGGCGGCGCATCGAGGACTGCACGCGGCCGCGCTCCTGCGTGAGCTCGGCGAGGCGCCGCTCGAGCTCGCCCGACATCTTGTTGAACTCCTCGCCGAGCGCGGCGAACTCGTCGCGGCCGGTGGTCGGCACCTGCGCGGAGAAGTCGCCGGCGCCGAGCTTGCGCGCGGCGGTGAGGAAGCGGGCGATCTCGCGCTGCAACGTGCGCGAGACGAGCATCGCGCAGGCGACGGCCAGCAGGAGGAAGCCGAGCAGGATGACCGCCGCGAAGTTGCGGTTGTCGGAGGTCGTGCTGGCGCTGGCGGTCAGCGCGCCGAGCGTGAACACGCGGATCCTCTGGCCGCGGAACGCGCCGGGCGCGGAGAAGCTGCGGACGCGGTACTCCGTGCCGTCGAGCGTCAGCGTCTCGTCGTCGGCCTTCTCGAGCGCGGGGACGTCGACGTCGGGGAGGGTGCTGCCCAGCACCCTCGCTCCGTTGAGCACGACCACGTGCAGGCCCGGGCGCTCGCGCTGGATGGTGGTCAGGTCCCGGACGCGCTCGGCGAACGGCGGGGCGCGGGTGATCGAGAGCGCGAGCTCGCCGAGGTTGCGTCCGCGCTCTGACCTGAGCGGGCCGCTTGCCGGCGCGATCGCCGTGCGGTCGCCCGCGTCGACGGTCACCCGCCCGCCCCGGACGAAGACGATCCGCTCGATGCGGTCGCTGGGTCCGCGCAGTTCGCGCGGGCCGTCGACGATCCGCTCCGCCGCCGACTGCGCGCGCGCGCGACCGCGCCCTCCCTCCTGGAGCGCGCTTCTGAAGTTCTTGATCGTCTTCGTCGTCTCGTCCGCCCCGGCCACCTCCTTCAACACGGCGCGCGCGAGCGTGCGCTGCTCGCTGAACAACCTGAGGGCGATGCTGTGCTGCTGGGCCACCGCGGCCGAAGCCTGGCCGCGCTCGCTCTCGCCGATGAGCCGGAACAACAGGAACGCCACGGCGAGCATCGGGACGATCACGATGAGGACGAAGAACAGCGCCAGGCGGTTGCGAAAGCTCACGTGTGCTGAGCGTATCGGCGCATCCCGGGCATTCCCGCACCCCTGGATGCATGGGAATGCCGGTAGACTGGCGTGCCTCGGGGCTATAGCTCAGTTGGGAGAGCGCCTGGATCGCACCCAGGAGGCCGGGGGTTCGAGTCCCCCTAGCTCCATCGACGGCCGTTCCCGGAATCAGTCCCGAAAGTCGGGACTGCTGCGGCGGAATGAGAAGCGGTCGTTGTGCAGGGGCCTTGGGTGGAGTCCCGAACGCCTTCGCGCTAGAGGAAAGCTTGCACGACGTTCGGACGGAAGAAGGGCAGCGCCGTGCAGCCGAGCGGACCGCAGCACCCCAAGCGCAGGGCCAATCCCAACGAGCCGTTCATCTGCGTTGGCGACAAGCAACTCAAGGAAGTTCAGAAAGCGGCCTGGAACGCGGGCTGGTGGCCCGTGCGGAAGAGGTCGGGGATCATGTGGCTGGCTCCCGACGAGGTCGGCCAGGTCATGCCCCATGGGACCGCGAGCGATCACCGCGCCCACCGCAACGCCGTGGCCCATCCGCGCCGCCGGTTTGGACATCTGACCGGTGCCATGCATCGTGCGTTTGCCGCTAAGGCGTAGCATGCACGTCGGATGAGCGAACTATGACCGAGTTTCGCGATTGGCAGATCACGCTTCCGTTCTCCGTGCCGGCAGGCGACGCCGAAGGTGTCCTCCTGGAGGCGCTCTTCGAGGCCGCGCTGGAGCAGGCTCCGCCTGAAGCTCACGGCATGACCGCCCGCGCAGACACGCGCGAGGGCAAGGTGTGGATCGTCTTCACGCTCGTCGGAAGGTCCGAGAACCTCGCGAGAAGCATCGCGAGCGAGATGCGCAGCCGCATCGGTGACGCCGTGCTCGTCTGCGACGAGGTCTGCATCTCTGCTGCGTAGCCGCTCGGGAATCGACTCACCGGAGGCAGCATCCGGGCAGCTCGTCGAACTGGCCCGAGCCGGTCGGCGAAGACCGCGTTGCCGGCTCCATGGCCGCCCCCGACGCAAGAACCGCGGACGGAGGTCGAATGGCTGAGATCAATCGTCGCGGCGACTGCGCACGCCAAGGTCGGCCGCGAAGGGATACGCGCGACGCGGGCATGCCGGCCCCGCCGCGCGTTCCCGTACTCAGCCTGAAATCCGTCGATGCTCGCTGCGAATCCAGGCTGTACTAGAGCGAGCCCTTCTCGAACGGCCCGGTGATCGCGAAGCTGATTCCCGGGATCTGGATGTTCACGAACAGCGTCTGGCCGTCGGGGCTGTAGGTCGCCCCGGCGAACTCCTTGGTGTTGAGATCTTACGGCAGAAATCGAAGATCTGCCCTTCCGGGTTGACCCCGCGCAGGTACTGGGTCCCGTCGCCGTCCTCGCACAGCAGCAGCCCGCCGCGAGGCGAGACGGTGAGGTTGTCGGGGGCGTCCAGCAGATCTGCGTCCTCGGACTCGAAGACCAGGATCAGCTGGCCGCCCGAGCTGCCGCGCGGACGGTACTCCCACACCTGACCGAGGCCGGCGTCGCCGCCGGACGTCGAGACGAAGAAGATGCTGCCGTCGCCGTACCAGCAGCCCTCGAGGCGATCGAACGTCGCACCGCCGCCGGCGACGCCCTGCTTGAAGACCGCGAGCGGATCCGCGCCGGCGTTGGCGGGATCGGGATTGGCGATATCCACCCACGTGACCGGTAGCGGCTTGCCGACCCGCTGCCCCGTGCGCGTGTCGTAGCCGGGCCGGCCCTTGACGGCGAGCATCTGCAGCTTGCCGCCGGCGACCAGGTTGCCGGGCTCGTCGGGCAGGAAGCGGTAGAAGCCGCTGGTGCCCCGGTCCTCGGTCTCATAGACGATCCCGCTCGCCGGATCCACCGCGCACGCCTCGTGGACGAAGCGGCCCATGGCCTTCAGCGGCACCGGCGTCACCGCGCTCTGAGCGTCGGCCGGTACCTCGAAGATGTAGCCGTGCGGCTGGTTGCGATCGTTGGTGTTCTCCTCGCAGGTCAGCCAGCTGTTCCACGGCGTAGGGCCGCCGGCGCAGTTGCGGATCGTCCCCGAGAGACTGGCGTTGTCGTGCACCAGCCGCTTGGCCGCCGTGTCGCAACGGCGAGCTGCAGCCTGACCCCGCCGGCGTGCTCGCGCTGCCGGCGGGCTTCGGGTACGTGCGCTTCAGCGAGACCGGGCAGGTCATGAGCGACGGGATCCCGACACCCGGCGCGCACGACGGCATGGCGGCGTTCCCGGGCCCGGGAAGCCACGTTCGCCTCGTCCGCAACCACGAGCGCAACGCCGGCTCGCCCTTCGCCACGCCGGCCTACGTTAGAGACGGTCGGCGACCGGAACGTCTTCGTTCGAGTCGGCGCGCGAGCGGTTGCGCCAGCACGTGGTCACGCTGCGCTCGAGTTTCGCCCGACGCTGCGAGGATGACGGGGATGCACGATCCACCTGACGATCCCGCGGATGCGCCACCTCCGTGTCCGCCCCGTCCGTCGACCGCTGCGGAGCTCGGGTTCGTGCGCCGGCCGATGGTGCGCTGGTTCGATCCCCATCAGCTCGTCGACACGGCCGTCCGGGTGGCGCTGTCGGGCGTGTTCAGCTCGTACGCCGACAATCGCGAGCAGCAGGTGCGAGAGCCGAGCGAGGTGCCCGATCGCTCGCACCAGCCGGAGATGTGGCTTGACTACGTCGCCGATCTCGGCGACGGCTGGAACTCGACCTATACGATCGCCAGCCTGCTGGCCGCGGAGACGCTCGAGGTCGATCTCGACGGCGAGACCCACCGCACCGAGCGCGGGCGGCTGCTCGTCTTCGGGGGCGACGCGGTGTATCCCGTCCCGAAGGCGATCGAGTACGAGAACCGGATGCTCGGTCCCTACCGGTCGGCGCTGCCGTGCGCGGACGCCGACGGAGAAGCGCCTGAGCTGTTCGCGATCCCGGGCAGCCACGACTGGTACGACGGGCTCGTCAACTTCACCAGCATCTTCTGTCGCAACCGCTGGATCGGCGGATGGAGGACGCGCCAGCGGCGCAGCTACTTCGCGATCAAGCTCCCCAACGGCTGGTGGCTTTGGGGCATCGACATCCAGTTCGGCGCCTCGGTCGACGAGGTGCAGCTGCGCTACTTCGCCGACGTGGCCGCCGACCAGGTGCAGCGCGGCGACCGTGTCATCGTGTGCATGTCCAAGGAGGTCGAGAGCGGCCGCAAGGAGACCGAGGTGCACTCCGATCGCGACGTCGCGTACCTCGAGCGCGAGATCATCGAGCGCAGCGGCGCCCGGCTGCTGGTCTACCTCAAGAGCGGCAAGCACTACTACTCGCGCTACGAGGAGGAGGACGGTCCGCGCCACCACATCGAGTCGGGCGGCGGCGGGGCCTTCCTGCACCCCACCCACAACCTGCCGGAGCGCGTCGAGCTCCAGGGGCCCGACGGATCGGCGGCCTACCGCCAGGCCGGCACCTACCCGTCGGCCTCCCTCTCCAAGGGGCTGAGGAAGCGGATCTGGCTGATGCCGGCCTACAACATCCCGCTCGCCGCGGTGTTCGGCACCGTCCAGGTCCTGCTGGCGTTCATGCTCGGCCTGCACCTCGAGGACCGCTACGTGTCGCTCGACGTCGGCGACCTGCTGCGGGCGCTGTGGGAGAGCCCGACGGCGTTCCTGCTCAGCCTGCTCGTGCTGGCCTCGCTCGTCGGGATGGTCCGCTTCGCCCACGACGCCAGCGGGATCGGCCGGATCCTGCTCGGCCTGGCCCACTCCTCGCTGCAGGTGGCCAGCGTCTCCGGCGTGTTGATCGCGGCGTCCTACCTTGCGGCGGGACTCGCGCCCGCAGGCGCGCCCTCCCTGCTCACCTTCCTGGCCCTCGTCTGGCTGCTCGGGGCCATCTCCGGGATGATGGGAATGGCGGGGTATCTCTGGGCGACCGGCTATCTCGGCCTGCACAACACCGAGGCCTACGCTCCGCTGCACCATCAAGACCAGAAGCACTTCCTGCGGCTGCACATCGGGGCCGACGGCTCGCTCACGATCTACCCCATCGGGATCGAGCGCGTCGGCCGCAAGTGGGTGCTGCGCCCCGACGCGCCCGCCCATGCCCCGTGGTTCGCCGCGGAGGGCCAGGAGATCAAGCCGCATCTGATCGAACCACCGATCAGGATCGGCGACCCGGCTGCGCCGACGGCGCGCCACACGCCGAGCGGCCCGCCGGTGGCGGGCCGCTCGGGTGCTTGATGAGGGTGCGGTCGCGTCAGCGGGGCGAGCGTCTCGCAGCCGGCGTATAAACCGCAGCGACCTTCGAGGGACCGCGTTCAGCTGACGCTGCGGACCTCCACCCGGCCGTCGTTGATCCGCGCCTCGTAGACGGGCTGCGGATACGCCGACGGGCCTCGCTCGACGGAGCCGTCGTCGAGCCGGAACAGCGTGCCGTGCCACGGGCAGGAGATGCAGTCGCCCTCGAGCTCGCCCTCGTGCAGGGGGCCGCCGCGGTGCGCGCAGCGGTCGGCGAGCGCGTGGATCGTGCCGTCACGCTTGACGATGACGAGCGGCAGCTCGCCGGCGAGCGCCTGGGTGGGCCGGGCCTCCACGAGCATGCTGGCGTCGAGCACCGCCGTCCAGTCGTCCGGCTCGGCGTCGAAGACCGTCTGGTTGACGCCCACCCCGCGCGCCAGCACGAGGTCCCCGCCGAGCCAGCCGCCGGCGCCCATCGCGCCCGCCCCGGCGAGACCGAAGAGCACGCCGGCCGTGTGCGCGCCGCGGCGCCGCGCGGCGAACGAGAGTCCATAGAGCAGCGCGGCGGCGCCGTTGGCGGCCGCGTGCACGAGGCCCAGGCGGCGCACGTCGTCGTTGCCCGGCTCGGTGTCGGCCCAGTCAGACCACCCCGTCCAGGCGGTCGGCGCGGCGGCGGCCAGCCCGATGCCGACGAGCTTCTGCGCCGCTGGACGGCTGGACTGCCCGCCGACGAGGTCGAGGATCGTCGCGCTCGTCCAGGCGCCGATCGGCAGGTCGGTCATCAGCGGGTGCAGGGCGTGGCCGATGGGGACGCCGCTGAGCACGTCCTTCACCCCGCCCCCGGCGGGCAGGAGGTCACGGATCTTCTTGGCGATGACGCTGCCGGGACCGTCAAGGGCCGCGATCGCGGCGATGCGCTCGCTGAGCGCGCTGGCACGGGGTCGCTGCGCCATGGGTGGTCCTCTCGGGGTCGGGGTCACGGTGCGGCGAGGTCGCCGCGCTGACCTCATACCCGCACGAGGACGGCGCACGCGCCCGGTCTGACGCGGCAACCCGGCGCACCCGGCCACGTTTGGCCGTCCGTCACGCAGGGGTATCCGCCCCCGATGTCCATGCGCATCCGCGAGTTCGTCGTGTGGGAGGAGCCACGTGCAGCCGGTTGAGGTCGCGTCAACGTCCGTCGACCCGTTCGCTCCCGTACGGACGCGGGCGGCCGGCATCGTCGCGCTGGGGCGCGCCCTGCCCGGCGCGGTCGTCGGCAACGCCCCTATCGCGGCGCGCGTCGGCGTCGAGCCGGAGTGGATCACGCGGCGCACCGGGATCCACCGCCGCCGGCGGATCCCCGACGATCAGAGCCTCTCCGATCTCGCCGCGGACGCCGGACGCCGCGCCCTGGAGGTGGCCGGGGTCCGTCCGCAGGACGTCGACGCGGTGCTCGTCGCCACCTCCTCGGCGGACGACATCGTCCCGCAGGCGGCGCCGATCGTCGCCGGCGTGCTGGGCGCCGATCGCGCCATGGCCTGGGACGTGGGCCTGGGCTGCGTCGGCTTCCTCGCCGGGCTGCAGCAGGGCGCGGCGCTGATCGAGAGCCGGCGCGCGGCCACCGTGCTGCTGATCGGCGCCGACGTCATGTCGCGTTACACCGACCACGACGACCGCCAGACGGCCGCGCTGTTCGGCGACGGCGCCGGCGCCGCGGTGCTCGCGGTCGGCGGCGCGGGGTCCATCGGGCCGATCGTGCTGGGCTCCGAGGCGCAGCGCGACCTGCTCTTCATCGGCCGCGACGAGCGCGTCGTGCGCATGGCGGGCAGCGTCGTCTACCGTCACGCCATCGACCGCATGGAGGAGGCCTGCCGCGAATTGCTCGAACATGCCGACCTCACCGTCGACGACGTCGCCCTCGTGGTGGCCCACCAGGCCAACGGGCGGATCATCAGCGCGCTCGGTGAGCGCTTCGGCCTCGCCCCCGAGCGCGTCGCGCACTATGTCGGCGAGCTCGGCAACACGTCAGCCGCCTCGATCCCCCTGGCGCTCTCGCTGGCGCAGGACGAGGGGCGGCTGCCCGACGACGGCCACGTCGTGCTCACCTCGTTCGGCGGCGGCTTCTGCTGGGGCGCCGGACTGCTGACGTACGGCGATCCGGAGGCCTGAGTGTCCAGCCCCGGATCGGACGGCGCAAGCCGGCGCGAGCGGCTGTCCCCGCTCGACGCCGCGTTTCTCTCGCTCGAGTCCCCGGACGCCCCGATGCACGTCGGGTGGGCTGCGCGGTTCGCGCCGCGCCCCGACGGCTCGCGCCCGAGCTTCGAGGAGATCCATGCCCACATCGCCGGCCGGCTCGGCCGTGCCCCGCGCTACCGCCAGCGGCTGGCGGACGTGCCGCTCGGCCTGGGCGACCCGGTGTGGGTGGACGACCCGCAGTTCGACATCGCCGACCACGTGCTGCGCGCCGGCCACGGCGATTTTCAGCGCCTCACCGACGAGGTACTCTCGACGCCGCTCGAGCACGGGCGGCCGCTGTGGGAGCTGTGGATCGCCGAGGAGCTCGACGACGGGCGCGTCGGCGTCGTCGGCAAGGCCCACCACTGCCTCGTCGACGGCCTCGCGGCGATCGAGCTCATGGCGCTGCTGCTCGACCCCGAGCCCGAGCCGCCCGACCCCAGCGACGAGCCGGAGTGGACGCCGCAGGCCGGCTCGGGGACCTTCGAGCTCGCCGCCGACGCGCTGCGCCACCAGGCCGAGGACGCCGTCGAGCTGGCCCGCCTGCCGCTCGGATACGCGCTGAACCCGTCGCGTCTGCTCGATCTGCCCTTCGACGCCTGGCGCACGTCGCGCGCGCTGCTGAACACCGCGGCGCCGCTGGCGCCGCGCAGCCGCCTGAACGGCTCGATGTCGGCCGCGCGCCACCTCGCCTGCGTGCGCCGCTCGCTGCAGGACGTCAAGACGATCAAGCAGCGCTACGGGACGACGGTCAACGACGTGCTGCTGGCCGCCACCGCGGGCGCGCTGCGCCGCCTCGCCCAGGACCGCGACGAGCCGCCGCGCACGATCAAGGTGCAGGTGCCGGTGAGCGTCGCGGCACCCGACGAGAAGTGGGGCAACCGCCTCGCGTTCCTGTTCGTCGAGCTGCCGACGCTCGAGGACGATCCCGTCTGGCGCCTGCGCGACATCCACGTCACGATGCGCGATCGCAAGCGGGCGGGTGAGCCCGAGACGGTCGACGCCGTCTTCAACGTCGTCTCCCGGGCGCCGCGCCAGGTACGGCTGATGGCGACGAAGATCATCGCCAGCCCGCTGCTGTCGAACCTCACCGTGTCGAACATCCCGGGCCCCTCGGCGCCGCTGTACCTCATGGGCTGCGAGGCGCTGCAGGCCTATCCGGTCGTTCCGCTGACCGACGGGCACGGCATCTCGATCGGGATGACGACGATCCAGGACGAGGCCTGCGTCGGCGTCTACGCGCAGGCCGACCTCGCCGCCGATGCCGACCTCGTCGCGCGCACCATCGGCGAGGAGATCGATGCGCTGCTGGCGCGCTCGGAGATGCCTGGGGCCGTGCCCGAGCGGCCGGGTAGGACTGCTGCATGAGCACGCTCGAGCACACCGCGCGCGGCGACGACGCGGCGCCGTCGCCCGCTCGCCGCGACGGCCTGCTGCTCTCGGGGGCGACCGGCTTTCTCGGGACCGAGCTGCTCGCGCGCTACCTGCAGGAGACCGATCGACAGATCTTCGCGATCGTGCGCGCCGACGACGACGCCCGCGCGCAGCGGCGCATCGACGAGACGATCGAGAGCGCGTTCGGGCGGCCGGGGCTGTTCGGCGGGCGGGTCCGCGCCCTGGCCGGGGACATGACCCAGCCCGGGCTCGGGCTCGACCCCGCGGTCGCGCAGGACGTCGCGGGCGCCGTCGACGAGGTCGTGCACGGCGCCGCCGCCGTCTCCTTCGATCTCAGCCTCGAGCAGGCGCGCGCGATCAACGTGCGGGGCACGCGCGAAATGCTCGAGCTCGCCGGGCTCTGTCATCGCCACGGCGGGCTGCGGCGCTTCACGTACATCTCGACGGCGTACGTCGCCGGCCTGCACAAGGGCCGCTTCGGCGAGGACGACCTCGACGTCGGCCAGCGCTTTCGCAACGCCTACGAGCGCTCGAAGTTCGAGTCCGAGCAGCTCGTGCGCGCGGCCGGTGAACATCTGCCGGTCACCGTCGTGCGGCCGAGCATCATCGTCGGAGACAGCCGCACCGGCTGGACGTCGTCGTTCAACGTCCTGTACTGGCCGACGCGAGCGCTGGCCCGCGGCGCCTTCCCCGTGCTGCCGGCCCGCCGGCGCTCGCCGGTCGACGTGGTGTCGGTCGACTACGTCGCCGACGCCGTCCGCGCGCTGGTGGAGCTGCCGGAGGCCGCCGGCCACACCTTCCACCTGACCTCGGCGCGCGATGCCACGACGATCGGCGAGCTGCTCGCGCTGGCCTGCGACAAGCTCGACGTCAAGGCGCCGCCGTTGATCGCACCGGCGCTGTACCTGCGCGTGCTGGGCCCGCTGCTCGGGCGCCTGCGGCCGCGCCGGCGCAGCTTCCTGCGCGCAGCGGCGACCTACGTGCCCTACTTCGCGGTGCGGGCGCAGTTCGACGACACCCGCGCCCGCGCCGCGCTCGGCCCGCAGGTGCGCCCCAAGCCGCTGGGCGAGTACTACGGCAAGATCATCGACTACGCGCTGCAGACGCGCTGGGGCGCGTCGCCGATGTCGCGCTCCGTCGCCGCCCGGGAGGCGGGCGTCGCGCTCGACGGCGTCTCGGTTGGCGTGGGCGCCTCCGTTTGCCCACCCCAGGCCACGGGAAGACGAGACGGATGAGCGACGAACGCAGCGACAACCCGTTGAACGTGATGGACACGCTGCTGATGCCCCTGCGGCTGCCCGGCCGCGTCGTGTCGGACATCGAGACGCTGACCAGGGCCGTCGTGGCCCTGCAGTCCGACGCCAAGAAGCACCTGAGCTCGGTCGACGAGCGAGCGGGGCAGCTCATCGAGGGGCTGCGCACCCTGTACGCGGCCGTCGGCAGGATCGAGACGAAGGTCAACACGATCGAGGAGGAGCGCTTGGAGGCCTTCCTCGAGGCCACGGACACGCTGCAGGCATCGGTCGACCGCATCGAGCAACGGGTCGCGCGCCTCGACGGCCTCGAGGCGACGATCACCGATCAGATCGGGGCCCTGCGCCACGACCTCAACGAGCGCATGTCCGCGGTCAAGGCGGAGGTGCAGGCGATCCGCCCGCCGCTGGCCGAGATGGCCGGCGACGTGGCGAAGATCGACGAGCTGCTGCCCGATCCCAAGGACGGGCCGTTGACACGCCTGAAGGACACCCTCAGCTCCTCGGCCTGACCCGCCGGCGCGGGGCTCCCGCGCTACTTGAGCGCGTAGGCGACCGCCCGCACGAACGGCTCGAGGAGGGGCGGGTCGGCGCTCGCGATCCACACGGCTGAGCTCCCCGCGTGCGGATCGCCGAACGTGGGTTTGGATCGGCGCCTGTCAGGGTATGGGCGACCGGTTGGGGACGAGCAACGAGTTAGGGGTCTGGCAGCATGGCAACTGGCGCAAAGCCCGCTGGGCGCAGCAGGGGCACGGCCAACGGCGGCGCTCGCGCGCAGGACGGCGAGGCTGAGGATCCCGCCCTCGAGGAGCTGCTGCGCGTCCTCACCGCCGCCCGCGACGGCGACTTCACCGTCCGGCTGCGCGCGCGCCGGCGCGACGTCGTCGGCGAGATCCAGCAGCGCTGCAACGAGCTCATCGCGCTCAACGCGC
This sequence comes from Solirubrobacterales bacterium, assembly GCA_038233375.1. Taxonomy (GTDB): domain Bacteria; phylum Actinomycetota; class Thermoleophilia; order Solirubrobacterales; family Solirubrobacteraceae; genus CADCVQ01. The sequence continues at coordinate 12,154 of JBBSMC010000016.1, read as the reverse complement.
GCCAGGCCAAGGAGCTGGCCCGCGTCAGCCGGATCATCGGCCGCGAGGGGCGCATGACCGAGCGCGTGTCGCTGGGCACGGTCGACGGGGCGTGGAATCAGACCGTCGAGTCCGTCAACGCGATGATCGACGACCTCGTCCGCCCGACGACCGAGATCTCGCGCGTGATCGCGGCGGTCGCCAAGGGCGACCTGTCGCAGAAGATGGCGCTGACGATCGAGGGCCAGCCGGTCAAGGGCGAGTTCGCCGCGATCGGCAACACCGTCAACGAGATGGTCGACCAGCTCGGCTCCTTCGCCGACGAGGTCACGCGCGTCGCGCGCGAGGTCGGCACCGACGGAAAGCTCGGCGGCCAGGCGCAGGTCAAGGGGGTCAGCGGCACGTGGCGCGACCTCACCGAGAACGTCAACTCGATGGCGTCCAACCTCACCGACCAGGTGCGCCAGATCGCCGCCGTCACGACGGCCGTCGCGACCGGCGACCTCAGCCAGAAGATCACGGTCGACGCGCGCGGTGAGATCCTCGAGCTCAAGAGCACGATCAACACCATGGTCGACCAGCTCTCGTCCTTCGCCGACGAGGTGACGCGCGTCGCGCGCGAGGTGGGCACGGAGGGCCAACTCGGCGGTCAGGCAGAGGTCAAGGGCGTCAGCGGGACATGGCGCGACCTCACCGAGAACGTGAACTTCATGGCGTCCAACCTGACCGACCAGGTGCGCCAGATCGCCCAGGTCACGACGGCCGTCGCCGACGGCGACCTCACCAAGAAGGTCACGGTCGAGGCCAAGGGCGAGGTCGCCACGCTCGCCGAGACGATCAACTCGATGACCGACCGGCTGCGCGTCTTCGCCGAGCAGGTCACCGGCGTCGCGCGCGAGGTGGGCACCGACGGCGTGCTGGGCGGCCAGGCCGAGGTCTCCGGCGTCGCCGGCACCTGGAAGGACCTGACGGACTCGGTGAACGTCATGGCCTCCAACCTCACCGACCAGGTGCGCCAGATCGCCGTCGTGACGACCGCGGTCGCCAACGGCGACCTCGACCAGAAGGTCACGGTCGAGGCGAAGGGCGAGGTCGCCACCCTCGCCGAGACGATCAACTCGATGACCGACCGGCTGCGCGTCTTCGCCGAGCAGGTGACCGGCGTCGCGCGCGAGGTGGGCACGGAGGGCGTGCTCGGCGGCCAGGCCGAGGTCAAGGGCGTCAGCGGCACGTGGCGCGACCTCACCGACAGCGTGAACCTCATGGCCGACAACCTCACCGGCCAGGTGCGCAACATCGCGCAGGTCACGACCGCGGTCGCGACCGGCGACCTCAGCCAGAAGATCACGGTCGACGCGCGCGGCGAGATCCTCGAGCTCAAGCAGACGATCAACACGATGGTCGACCAGCTCTCCTCGTTCGCCGACGAGGTCACGCGCGTCGCGCGAGAGGTCGGCACCGAGGGCAAGCTCGGCGGTCAGGCCGAGGTCAAGGGCGTCTCCGGCACGTGGAAGGACCTCACGGAGAACGTGAACTTCCTCGCCTCGAACCTCACCGACCAGGTGCGCAACATCGCCCAGGTCACGACCGCGGTCGCCACCGGCGACCTCAGCCAGAAGATCGACGTCGATGCGCAGGGCGAGATCGCCGAGCTGAAGGACACGATCAACACGATGGTCGACCAGCTCGCCTCGTTCGCGGCCGAGGTGACGCGCGTCGCCCGCGAAGTCGGCACGGAAGGCAAGCTCGGCGGCCAGGCGACGGTCGAGGGCGTCAGCGGCACGTGGCGCGACCTGACCGAGAACGTCAACCAGCTCGCCGACAACCTCACCGATCAGGTGCGCAACATCGCCCAGGTCACGACCGCGGTCGCCAACGGCGACCTGTCCAAGAAGATCACCGTCGACGCGCAGGGCGAGATCGCGGAGGTCAAGGACACGATCAACACGATGGTCGACCAGCTGAACTCCTTCGCGGCGGAGGTCACCCGCGTCGCGCGCGAGGTCGGCACGCAGGGCGTGCTCGGCGGCCAGGCCGAGGTCGAGGGCGTCAGCGGCACGTGGCGCGACCTGACCCAGAACGTCAACCAGCTCGCCGGCAACCTCACCACGCAGGTGCGGGCGATCGCCGAGGTCTCGACGGCGGTGACGCAGGGCGACCTCACGCGCCACATCTCCGTCGAGGCGATGGGCGAGGTCGCCGAGCTGTCGGACACGATCAACCAGATGATCGCCAACCTGCGTGAGACGACGCAGAAGAACGCCGAGCAGGACTGGCTGAACATGAACCTCGCGCGAATCTCGGGCCTCATGCAGGGCCAGCGCGATCTCGCGACGGTCTCGCGGCTGATCATGTCCGAGATCTCGCCGCTCGTATCCGCCCAGCACGGCGCGTTCTTCCTCACGCACGCCGGCGACGGCGACGAGCCCGAGCTGCGCCTGATCGCCAGCTACGGCTACCAGCAGCGCAAGTCGGTCTCCAACCGCTTCAAGATCGGCGAGGCGCTCGTAGGCCAGGCGGCCCTGGAGGGCAAGAGCATCCTCATCTCCGACGCCCCGCCGGACTACATCAAGGTCACGTCCGGGCTCGGCGAGGCAACGCCGGTGAACATCGTCGTCATGCCGATCCTCTTCGAGGATCGGGTCCTGGCCGTCGTCGAGCTCGCGTCGCTGCGCGCGTTCTCCGACGTCAATCAGGCGTTCCTCGAGCAGCTCGGCGAGACGCTCGGCGTCGTGCTGAACGCGATCATCGCCAACCGCCGCACGGAGGAGCTGCTCGAGCAGTCGCAGTCCCTGACGGAGGAGCTGCAGAGCCAGTCCGAGGAGCTGCAGAGCCAGCAGGACGAGCTGCGACGCTCCAACTCCGAGCTCGAGCAGCAGACCTCGTCGCTGCGTGCCTCCGAGGAGCTGCTGCAGACCCAGCAGGAGGAGCTGCAGCAGACCAACGAGGAGCTGCAGGAAAAGGCCGAGCTGCTCAGCGTCCAGAACCGTGACATCGAGATCCAGAACGCCGAGATCGAGCGCGCCCGCGTCGACCTCGAGGAGAAGGCCGCCCAGCTCGCGCTGAGCTCGAAGTACAAGTCGGAGTTCCTGGCGAACATGAGCCACGAGCTGCGCACGCCGCTCAACAGCCTGCTGATCCTCTCCAAGCTGCTCGCCGAGAATCCCGAGCAGAACCTGTCCGACAAGCAGATCGAGTTCGCCTCGACGATCCACACCGCGGGCGCGGATCTGCTGTCGCTCATCTCCGACATCCTCGACCTGACGAAGGTGGAGGCCGGCAAGATGGAGATAAGCGCGGGCACGATCGCGCTCACCGGCATCAGTGAGTACGTCGAGCGGGCGTTCGCCTCGGTGGCCGAGCAGAAGGGGCTGGACTTCGAGGTCCGCGCGACGCAGGACGCGCCGAGCGCGATCTTCACCGACGAGCAGCGCCTGCAGCAGGTGCTGCGCAACCTGCTCTCCAACGCCTTCAAGTTCACCGAGGCCGGGCGCGTCGAGCTCGAGCTCTCCGCGGCCCCCGGCGACACGCCCTATGCGCTGCGCGTGGCGGTCCGCGACACCGGGATCGGCATCGCCGCCGACAAGCTGCGGCTGATCTTCGAGTCCTTCCAGCAGGCCGACGGCACGACGAGCCGGCGTTTCGGCGGCACCGGCCTGGGCCTGTCGATCAGCCGCGAGATCACGCGCGCGTTGGGTGGTGAGATCCGCGTGCAGAGCACCCCCGGCGAGGGCAGTTGCTTCGAGCTGCTGCTGCCGGCATACGGCGAGCCGATCGTGCCCGACGCGCCGGTCGCGCCGTTCGAAGACGCCGCCCCGGCGCCGGCCGCGGAGCTCGTCGCGCTCCCTGCCCCGGACGCCGGCGCCGGCTCCGGCGCCGGCGCCGACCCGTTACTCGCCGACGACCCGGCGGGGGCCGACGACGACCGCGGCCGGATCGCGCCCGGCGACCGCGTGGCGCTGATCGTCGAGGACGATCCCGACGCCTCGCTGCGCGCGCTCGTGCAGGCGCGCGAGCACGGCTTCCGCGCGGTCGTGTCGCCGCGCGGCAACGCCGGCGTGACGCTCGCCCACGAGCTCGGCCCCGACGTCATCCTGCTCTCCGTGCCGGTCACCGGCGGCGCCGGGATCCTCGACCAGCTCAAGCACCATCCGCGCACGCGGCACATCCCGGTCTATGCCATCGGCGGCAACGAGCACCGGCTTGGGGCGCTGCGGGCCGGCGCCGCCGGCTTCCTCGAGCGGCCGGTCGAGTCCGACGAGCTCGCGCGGACGTTCACGACCGCCACGACGTTCCTCGAGCGCCCCGTGCGGCGGCTGCTGATCGTCGAGGACGACGAGGTCCAGCGCCGCAGCGTGGCCGAGCTCGTCGGCGCCGGCGACGACGTCGAGGTCACAGCGGTCGGCTCCAGCGAAGAGGCGCTCGAGGCGATGGCCGGCGCGCGCTTCGACTGCGTCGTGCTCGACCTCAAGCTGCCGCGGACGACCGGCTTCGCGCTGCTCGACCACATCAAGGCGGACGATCGCCACCGCGAGGTGCCGGTGATCGTCCACACCGGCCAGGAGCTCACCCGCCGCGAGGAGACGCGCCTGCGCCGCTATGCGGAGTCGATCATCGTCAAGGACGCCGCGTCGCCGGAGCGGCTGCTCGACGAGACGGCGCTGTTCCTGCACCGGCCGGAGACGGCGTTGCCGGCCGACAGCCGCCGCGTGCTCGAGCAGCTGCACTCCACCGATGACGTCCTCACCGGCAAGCGCGTGCTGATCGTCGACGACGACGTGCGCAACGTCTTCGCGCTGACGAGCGCGCTCGAGGCGCGCGCGATGGAGGTCCGCTTCGCCGAGAACGGCCGCGACGCGATCGAGACCCTCGACGCCGACCCGGGCGTCGACCTCGTCCTGATGGACGTGATGATGCCCGAGCTCGACGGCCACGAGACGACGCGCGCCCTGCGTGCCGACGCGCGCTTCGCGGAGCTGCCGATCATCTCGCTGACAGCCAAGGCGATGAAGGGAGACCGTGAGAAGTCGATCGCCGCGGGCGCCTCGGACTACATCACCAAGCCCGTCGACATCGACCAGCTCATATCGCTCATGCGGGTATGGCTCTACGGGTGACCGGCGACGCCGACGAGGCTCGCGAGCGGCTGGAGATCGAGCTGCTGCTCGAGGGCATCCAGCGTTGCTACGGCTACGACTTTCGCGGCTACGCGCTGGCCTCGCTGCGCCGCCGGCTGTGGCACCGCGTCTACGGCGAGGGCCTGGAGACGATCTCCGGTCTGCAGGAGCGCATCCTGCACGACCCGTCGTGCATGGACCGGCTGCTGCGCGACCTGTCGATCAACGTCACCGAGATGTTCCGCGACCCGAGCTTCCACCGGGCGCTGCGCGCACACGTCTTCCCGGTGCTGCGCACCTATCCGTTCATCCGGGTCTGGAACGCGGGCTGCTCGACCGGCGAGGAGATCTACTCGGTCGCCATCGCGCTGCGCGAGGAGGGGCTGCTCGAGCGCACGCGCATCTACGCGACCGACATCGACGAGGCCGCCCTGCAGCGCGCCCGCTCGGGGACGTTCCCGCTGGAGCGCATGCAGCTCTACACGGAGAACTACCAGCGCGCCGGCGGCACGGAGTCGTTCTCGTCGTACTACGAGGCCGACGGCGTCGTGGCGCGCTTCGACCCTGCGCTCACGGCCGGTACGGTGTTCGCTCAGCACAACCTCGTGACGGACGGATCGTTCAACGAGTTTCAGCTCATCGTGTGCCGCAACGTGCTCATCTACTTCGGAGCCGACCTGCAGGAGAAGGTGATCGGCCTGTTCGGCGCGAGCATGACGCGGCTCGGCGTCCTCGCGCTCGGGCGCAAGGAGTCGCTGCGCCACTCGCAGCACGCCGGGGAGTACGAGCCGCTCGTCGAGGCCGAGAAGATCTTCCGGCGGGTCGCGTGACAGGCGTGGATCTCGTCGCCATCGGCGCCTCGTGGGGAGGCCTGCAGGCGATCGAGATCGTGCTGGGCCGCCTTCCCGCTGACTACGGTGCCGCCGTGGTGATCGCCCAGCACCGCCAGGACGACGGCCGCGCCGGCGCCCTCGAGCGCCTGCTCGACGCCCGCTGCGCGCTCGAGGTCTGCGAGGCCGAGGACAAGCAGGCGCTCGCGCCGGGCGCAGTCGTCGTCGCCCCGGCCGGGTACCACCTGCTCGTGGAGCGGGGGTCCGTATCGCTGTCCGTCGACGAGCCGCTGCACTTCAGCCGGCCGTCGATCGACGTCCTGCTCGGCTCCGCGGCGGACGCCTACGGGGACCGCGCGGCCGGCGTCGTGCTGACCGGCGCCAACGCCGACGGCGCCGTCGGCTTGGCGAAGATCGCCGCCCGCGGCGGCGTGACGATCGTCCAGGACCCCGCGACGTGCGAGCGACGCGAGATGCCCGATGCGGCGATCTGGTCGACGCCGGAGGCGCGCGTGCTCGAGCTCGCCAAGATCGGCCCGGCGCTCGTCGAGCTGGCGAGCGTCTCGACGGAGAGGCGGCCATGAGCGACGGGCGCCGCGACACCGCGATCCTGCTCGTCGACGACCACGAGGAGAACCTGTTCGCGCTCGAGGCGATCCTGGAGCCGACGGGCTATCGCCTCGTGCGGGCGCGCTCGGGCGACGAGGCGCTCAAGGCGCTGCTGCGCGAGGAGTTCGCGGCCATCCTGCTCGACGTCCAGATGCCCGGCATCGACGGCTTCGAGACCGCGCAGCTGATCCGTGCTCGCGAGCGCACGCGCAGCGTCCCGATCATCTTCGTCACGGCGATCAGCACCACCGCCGAGCACGTCTCCCGCGGCTACGGCTCGGGCGCCGTGGACTACCTCTTCAAGCCGGTCGACCCGCATATCCTGCGCTCGAAGGTCGAGGTCTTCGGCGAGCTCTACGAGCGCGGTCGCGCGCGCGCCGAGCGCGAGGAGCAGCTGCGCGCGACGTTCGAGGACGCGCCGATCGGGATGGCGCGGGCGGACCCCGACGGCCGCATCCGCCATGTCAACCGCGCGCTGGAGGAGGCGCTCGGTTGCAGCGCCGCCGAGCTCATCGGCCAGACGCTCGACGAGCTCGGCCCGCATGCCGAGGCGGGCATCGACGAGGCGCAGCGCGGGCAGCTCCTGAGCGGCGCCATCCGCCGCTACGAGCTCGAGCGCCGGCTGAACGGTCCGCGCGGGACGACGATCCCGGTGCTCGTCAGCGCGTCGCTCGCGCGTGCCACCAACGGCGGCCGGGCCGACCTGATCCTCCAGCTGCAGGACCTGCGCGAGCGCCGTCGCGCGCAGCGCGACCGCGAGCACCTGATCCGCGCGCAGTCCGCGCGCGCGCACGCCGAGGCGGCGGCCGAGCGCCTGCAGATCATGCAGTCGATCGCCGCCGCAGTGCTCGGGGCCGTGGGCCTCGAGGAGCTGCTGCGCGAGCTGCTGGACCGCATCCTCGACGCGCTCGACGTCGATCGCGCCGCCGCGGTGCTGACCGACGAGGCGCGGCCGATCGCCGCCCGCGCCGCGGGCGGCGTGGACACGATCGTCGAGCGCGACGCGCGCGAGGCGGTCGTCGACGAGGTGGTCGAGCGCGTCGCGCGCGAGCGCGGCCCGGTCGCGATCGCCGACGTGCCGGCCGCGGGCATCGACGCGCGCTCGCTCGGCGGGGCGATCACCTCACTGCTGGCGGTGCCGCTGTTCGACGACGGGCGCGTGATCGGCTCGATCCAGGTCGGCACGCTGACACGCCGCGACTTCGACGGCGAGACGATCGGCCTGCTGCGCCTCGCGGCCGACCGCGCCGGCCTGGCGATCGGGCGGACCCGCCTGTACGAGCGCGAACGGCGCATCGCGCAGGAGCTGCAGCGCTCGCTGCTGCCCAAGCGGCTGCCCGATGTTGCGGGCGTCGGCCTGGGCGCGCGCTACGTGCCCGGCGAGAATGGCACCGCCGTCGGCGGCGACTGGTACGACGCGATCGCGCTGCCAAGCGGGCGCGTGGCGATCGCGATCGGTGACGTCGTCGGCCGCGGGATCGCGGCCGCGTCGACGATGGGCCAGATGCGCAGCGCCCTGCGAGCGATCCTCATGCAGGCCGATGACACCGGCACCATGGCCGACCGCCTGAACCGCTTCACGCTCGCGCTGGGCTCCGACGAGGCGATCATGACCACCGTCGTGCTGGCGATCCTCGAGCCCGGCACCGGCGTGCTGCGCTTCACGAACGCGGGGCACCCGCCGCCGCTGCTCGTCAGCGCCGACGGCAGCGCCGCCTATCTCGACGAGCCGCCGGCACCGCCCATGGGCGTGCTGGCGACGCCGCGCTACAAGCAGCACACGCGGCGCCTGGAGCCGGGCGCGACGATCGTGATGTACACCGACGGGCTCGTAGAGGAGCCGACCGAGATGCTCGACGTCGGCCTCGAGCGGCTGCGGGTCGCGGCGACCACGATGGGCACAGACGTCGAGGCGACGTGCGAGATGCTGCTCGACAGCCTGACGGACGACGCGGTGCGCTCGGACGACGTGACGATGCTCGTCGTGCGCCTGCAGGAGACGCTTGGCCCGAGGGTGACGCTCGACGTCTCCAACGAGTCGGGCGGCCTCTTCGCGATGCGCCAGACGCTGCGCCGCTGGCTCGTCGAGCACAGCGCCGACGAGGACGAGACCGATGACGTGATCATGGCCTGCAACGAGGCCTGCGAGAACACCGTCGAGCACGGCTACGACCTCGGCGACGACCTCTTCGCCGTCGAGTTCGCCCACGACGATGGCGAGGTCGCGATCACCGTGCGCGATCACGGAACGTGGCGCGAGCCCGAGGCAACAGCCGACCGCGGCCGGGGCCTGCCGCTCATGCGCAAGCTGATGGACGCCATCGACGTGCAGCCGCGGCCGGGCGGCACGACGGTGCGCCTCCGCCGCCGGCTCGCGGCCGCGCCGGCGAGCACCGGCGCGGCGGCGAAGGCCAACGGCGGCGCGCCGCTGCCCTAGAGGGGCCCTTCGGCGGGCAATGCAGGGGCTGCGCCGGCGACCTTGCGCAGCTGGGCGATCGTCTGGCGCAGGATCCGTGAGACCTGCATCTGGCTGATCCCGATCGCGGCGCCGATCTCGGCCTGCGTCATGTCCTCCTCGAAGCGCATCCGCAGCATCTCCCGCGCGCGCGACGAGACCTCGGCCATCAGCCGGTCGAGCTGTGCGCGCTGCTCGGCGCGCTCGATTTCGGGATCCTCCGCGCCGAGCGTGTCCTGCAGCGACATCGCGTCACCAGGCTCGCCCTGCGGCGCGTGTAGCGACAGCGCACCGCGCGCGCTGCGCGCCTGCATCGCCTCGAGAATCGCCTCGTCGCTGACGCCGACCGCCTCGGCGAGCTCACTCGTGGTGGGGGATCGATCGAGTTGTTGCGTGAGGCGGGCCAGCGCCCCCTCGACGCGCAGCGTCATCTCCTGGATGCCGCGGGGCGGTCTCACCATCCACGTCTGATCACGGAAATGACGCTTGAGCTCGCCGGCGATCGTGGGGACCGCGAACGAGCTGAACGCGTACCCGCGGGCCGGGTCGTAGCGATCGATCGCCTTCACCAGCGCGACCGACGCGACCTGGACGAGATCCTCCAGCGGCTCGCTGCCGCGTTCGTAGCGGCGCGCGAGCGAACGCGCCAGCGGGAGGAAGCGCTCGATCAGCAGCGCGCGTGCGCGGCGGTCACCGTGATCGCCCCAGGCCCGGAAGAGCCGCAGGTCCTCGCGGGCGCGCCGCTCCGCGGAGATCTCACTCGGCGGTGCCTCTACTTCACCGTCGGCATACGCGACGGTCGCGTTCAGTGCTGCCACGTTCATCACCTCGAGAGTTCGTCCCTTGATGACCGGCGCAATCTGTCGGCGCTGACAGGCGAGGCGGTCGTCCCTGCGCAGGCCGTACCCACGGGGACAGACCGGAAAACCGGGTTAAGCGCGCACACGATCTCCTCGGAGCCCACAGCGGGCGCGACATGTGCAGGACGATGCGGACGCGCGACTACACCGGTCGCGGGCCGACGCAGGCCTACACGACGATCACCGACACCCATCAATCGACATGCGCGGCGTGGCCTTCTTGAGCAGTCGCGCGTAGGCCCGCCGCCGCTGGGGTACGTTGACGCCGAGGACGAAAGCTCGTCATTGGACGGGCCGACGTCAGCAGGTAGCGACTGCAGGGAAGACGGGCACTCGTGCACGACCCGGGGGCCCGGCGGCCGGCAAGGCAACGTCATCCTGACGCGAGGGGGCACCCATGCCGAGCCGAACGATGGATCGCAACGCGCGCCCTCCCGACGAGGCCGCCCTGTTCTCGCACTACCACGCGACGCGGGACCCCATCGCCCGCGAGCAGCTCATCCAGCGCTTCGTCCCGCTGGCCCGCAGCATCGCGCTGCGCTTCTCCACGCGCCGCGACACCATCGAGGATCTGCTGCAGGTGGCGACGATCGGGCTCATCAACGCCGTCGATCGCTTCGACCCGGGGCGTGGCGTGGCGTTCTCCACGTACGCCGTGCCGACGATCTCCGGCGAGATCAAGCGCTACTTCCGCGACCGGACCTGGTCGGTGCGACCGCCCCGCGCGCTACAGGAGCTGGCGCTGCGCGTCGACGCGGCCGTCGCCGACCTCACCGAGGACGGCCGCTCCCCGACGGTCGCCGAGATCGCCGCAAAGCTCGACGAGCCCGAAGAGCTCGTCCTCGAGGCGCTGCACGCCCACCACGCGCGCTACGGCGTCTCGATGCAGGCGCAGCTTGGCGGCGAAGACGACGGCGTCGCGCGGCTGGAGGACCGCCTCGGCGACGACGACGAGGCCTACGACATCGCCGAGGAGCGCATCATGCTCGAGCGCCTGCTGCGGATGGTCACCGCGCGTGACCGCCGCGTCCTGCGGATGCACTTCGAGCTGGACATGACCCAGCGCGAGATCGGCGAGGTGCTCGGGGTCAGCCAGATGCAGGTCTCGCGCATCATCCGCCACGCGCTGAGGCGCATGCGCCTCGGCTCAGAGCGCTCCGAGGAGCTGCTGGTCAGAGCCTGAACGCCGGCCATTCGCGGCCGGTCGCGGGCTCGCAGAGCCAGATCTCCTGCCCCGGGGGGCGCGATGTCCAGCCCGCACGAGCGCAGCATCGCCGCCGCGCCGGCCGCGTCGAGCGCCAGCAGCGGGTGGCGGAGGTGATCGGACACGTAGATCCCGCATGGCCCTTCGCCGGGCGGGTACATGCTGGGAATGGCCCACCGTGAGCAGGAACTCCACCGCGACACCAGCGACCTGCCGGTCGGCGAGCTGCTCAAGCGCGCCAGCGAGCAGACTTCGCGGCTCGTGCGCGAGGAGCTGCGCCTCGCGCAGCTCGAAATGCAGCAGAAGGCCAAGCACGCCGGCATCGGCGCCGGGCTGTTCGGCGCCGCGGGCGTCGTCGCACTCTTCGGCACGGCAGTCCTGATCGCCTTCGTCGTGCTGCTGCTGGCGACCGCGATGGACGCCTGGCTGGCCGCGCTGATCGTGGCCGTAGTGCTGCTGGCCGCGGCCGGCGGGATGGGGCTCGCCGGCAAGAACCAGGTCGCGGAAGCGACGCCGCCCAAGCCTGAGCGCGCGATCGACAGCGTGCATGAGGACATCGACGAGATCAAGGCAAGGAGCGGCCGATGAGCCCCGATCCCGAGGAGAGCATCGCGGCGGCGCGCGCGCAGGTCGAGCAGACCCGCGAGGAGCTCGGCGAGACGGTCGAGGCGCTGGCCCACAAGGCCGACGTCAAGAGCCGAGCGCACGACAAGGCCGGCGAGGTCAAGGCGCGTGCCGAGAGCGCCGCCGATCAGCTGCGAGCACGCGCGGAGGAGACCGTCGAGCAGGTCCGTTCGAAGGTCGCGCCGAAGGTCGGTCCCGTGGCCGAGCAGATGCGTGCCAAGGCCGGCCCGACCGCCGAGCAGCTGAGGGCGAAAACCGGACCGACGGCCGTGCAGCTCCGGGCGCGCGCGCAGGAGCTGCCACCCTCGGTGCTGGCCGGTGCTGCGGCGCTGCTCCTCGTGGCGGTCGTCGTGGTGCGCCGCCGCCGGCGGCGCGGGCGCGCCTGAGCGTTCGCCTGCGGTTCAGCGGCGCGCCGTTGACTTCGGCTGCGGCGGCTCGACCGCCTGGATGCGGCTCGCCTGCGACTCGGCCACCTG